>NZ_CP162023.1:3099568-3409524 GCF_041320275.1 Mumia sp. Pv4-285
GACGGCGTCGGAGCCGGCGATGTCGTCGTCCTCGACGTGGACGCCCTTGTCGGCGCCCATCTGGAGAGCCTTGCGGACGGCGTCGGCAGCGTCGGCCGGGCCGACCGTCAGGACGGTCACCTCGCCGTCGTTCTCCTCCGCGACCTGCAGGGCCTGCTCGACGGCGTACTCGTCGAGCTCGGAGAGCAGTCCGTCGACGCCTTCGCGATCAACGGTGCTGTCCGACGAGTCAAAGGACCGGTCCGCCGTAGCGTCCGGTACGTACTTCACACAGACGACGATGTTCATGGCCTTCTCGGCCCCTCCTGTGGAATCGACTTCCGTACACGGCGCTCGCACGGGACGCGCGTCGCGGCAGCCGAGGGCGGCTGCGAGTGTGCCGGGATCGTGGACGATCCCGCTACCGCCACGTTACCGACAGGTAACCTTGCTGACGAGATCGAGACGGGTGGCGTGGGTCACACGGCTTCGCCGTCACACTCCCCGAGAGTAGGGCACGCCCCGAGACGCCTTCTCGCCCGGTCCGTTCTTCGGCCAACCGGTCATTACGGACGAGGCGGCCGCGACAGTCCTCGTCGGGGTCGCAGTCGCGGTAGCGTGACGGTCACCCGGCCCGCCAGGAGGCGCGTGATGTCGTACCAGCAACCCCCGATGGGACAGCCCGACCCTGACCGTCAGCCCGAGTCGGCTGCTCCGAGCGGCCTCTCGATCGATGCCGGCAAGCTGTGGGCCGGTGGCGTCGCGACCGCCGTCGTGGCCGGTCTGGCCGCCGTCGTCGGACTCCTCGTCTGTCGCGGCGTGTTCGAGATCGCGGTGCTCGTGCCGTCCGGCGGCGGCAAGTGGGACGTCGCCTCGACGATCCCCTACGCCGCGCTCGCGTTCGGCTGCGCACTCCTCGCCACTGCGCTGATGCACCTGCTGCTCCTGTCGACTCCGCGACCGCGGCTCTTCTTCGGCTGGATCATGACGCTCGTGACGGTGATCGTCGGGGTGCTGCCGTTCACGGTGGACCTCGAGCTCGAGGAGCAGATCGCGAGCGCCGCCGTCGGTGTGGTGATCGCCGTCGTGATCGCGTCCCTCGTCTCCGGTGTCGCGGACCGCGCGATCCGCAACCCGCAGGTCTGAGCGCGCGATCGGGCACCTACGCTTTCGGGCGTGAGCAGCACTGGCACGAGCGGCGACAGCGACGGCAAGCCGCAGATGGTCATCACCGGCGAGCGCACCGTGCCGGGCATCTGGCACGAGAACTACTGGTTCCGACGCCACGAGGTCGTGTACGAGTCGCTCCGTGACGTGGTGCGCGGTCGAGCGGTGCTCGAGGCCGGCTGCGGCGAGGGGTACGGCGCCGACCTGCTGAGCCACGACGCCGCGTCGCTGGTCGCGCTGGACTACGACGCGTACGCGACCGGCCACGTCCGCAGCGCCTACCCGGACGTGCCGGTCGTACGCGGCAACCTCGTCGCCCTCCCGTACGCCGACGCGTCCTTCGACGTCGTGGTGAGCCTGCAGACCGTCGAGCACCTGTGGGACCAGGACGCCTTCGTCGCCGAGTGCGCGCGGGTGCTCCGCCCCGGAGGCTCGCTCGTCGTCAGCACGCCCAACACGCTGACCTTCCCGCCGGGCAACATCTACCACCCCAAGGAGCTCGAGCCCGAGCAGCTGCACGACCTGGTCGCCGCGCACGCGACCGTCGCGAGCCTCGCCGGGCTGCACCACGGGGAGCGCCTCGCCGACTGGGAGGTCGAGCACGGCTCGCTCGTCGACGCGCAGATCGCCGGGCCGTACGAGCTGTGGCCGACGACGGTCGCCGACGCCGTCCGGTCGGTCACCGTCGACGACTTCGACCTGCGCGAGGGGGATGCCGACGACCTCGCGGCGTCGCTCGACCTGGTCGTCACCGCCGTCCGGGCGTAGCAGCGCCCACCCGATCAGCTCAGGGCAGATCTGCCGGCAGGTGATCCGCTGGTGCCGCCCGGGTCCGCGCGGTCACCGTGGAGCCATGACCGACACCAGAGCACCCTCCTTCGACACCACGGCGCGGCAGTACCTGCTCGGGCGACGCATCCTCGTGCTCGACGGCGTCCTGGACGACGACAACGGAACGCTCCTCGCCACCCAGCTCCTCACACTCGCCGCCGACGACCCCGCCACCGACGTGGCGCTGTGGATCCACTCCCCCGGCGGCTCGGTGCCGTCGATGCTCGCGCTGCGCGACGTCATGCGGCTCATCCCCTGCGACGTGGCCACCCTCGCCCTCGGGCTCGCGTGCAGCGCCGGGCAGTTCCTGCTGTCGGCGGGGACGCCGGGCAAGCGGTACGCCCTTCCGCACTCTCGGGTCCTCATGCACCAGGGCTCGGCCGGGATCGGAGGGACCGCGGTCGAGATCGAGGTCCAGGCCGACGACCTGCGCCACACCCGGGACACCGTGCTCGCCCTCGTCGCCGAAGACACCGGGCAGCCGGTCGAGCAGATCTTCGAGGACTCGCTCCACGACCGCTGGTTCACCGCGGCCGAGGCCCGGTCGTACGGGTTCGTCGACCACGTCGTCGACAGCTTCGACCAGGTGATGCCCGCACGGCGGCGGACGGTCGGGATCGGGGTGGCGCGATGAGCAAGCAGGTTGCGTCCAACCAATACACGATCCCCAACGTCATCGCGAGCAATCCTCGCGGCGAGCGGATCATGGACGTCTACTCGCACCTCCTCACCGAGCGCATCGTCTACCTCGGGACCGCCATCGATGCCGGGGTCGCCAACGCGCTGATCGCACAGCTCCTCCACCTCGAGGCCGACAACCCGGACGCCGAGATCAACCTGTACGTGAACTGCGAGGGCGGCGACGAGACGGCGATGCTGGCGGTCTACGACACGATGCAGCACGTCCGCTCGCCGATCGCGACGGTGTGCGTCGGACAGGCGATCGCCGCCGGCGCGGTCCTCGTCGCGGGCGGCACCCCGGGTCGACGTGCGACCCTTCCCCACGCCCGTTTCGTGCTCCACCAGCCCGCGGCACGCGGTCAGGGGACGATCCCCGACCTCATCCTCCAGGCCGACGAGGTGGTCCGGGTCCGCAACGAGATGGAGGCGATCCTGTCCGCGCACACGGGTCAGTCCGTCGAGACGCTGCGCCACGACACCGACCGCGACCGTGTCTTCTCTGCGACGGCAGCGCGCGCGTACGGCCTCGTCGACGCGGTCATGGAGCCACGGGACCTGCTGTCGTACGGGTGAGGCGGCGTACGGGCGCTGGCAGCGGTCACACGACCGCGGCGAGCGCCTTCGGGCCGAGGTCGAGCGACGTGCCGGCGTACAGGTCGCGTCGGAGCTCGCCCGAGACGTGCTCCGTCAGATCGAGAAGGGTCGTCCCGAGCGCTCCGGCGACGGCCGCGATGATCTCGCTCGACGGCTCCTTGCGGCCGCGCTCGACCTCGGAGAGGTACTGCGGCGAGATGCCGGCCGCGGCCGCCGTGTCAGCGAGGCGTTGGCCGCGCTCGAGCCGGAGCGCGCGGATCCGGCGACCCAGGACGTCGCGCCAGAGCGGCTCCGGCTCTGCTGCCGGAAACCTGCGGCGCGGGCCGATCCTGATGACGTCACCCATGCTCGGATGCTAGGCCGGGTCTGCCGTGATCGGGAGGGCATTCTGCTCTGGGCAGAGCGGAGGTGGAGATCGAACGGCCGCCGGCGGTCTCACCCGGGCGGCGGCAGCTCACGCGCTTCGGCCTGCTCCTCCGCGACCTCGGCGGTGTAGCGCTGGATCTCGACCCAGTCGGCGAGGTCGTCGCGACGGCTCTTCACCACCCGTCCGGGGAGGCCGGCGACGATCGCGAAGTCCGGGTACTCACCGCGCGCCACCGTGTGCGCGGCGAGCACGACGCCGCGACCGGTACGCGTGCCCCGCAGGACGGTCGCCTTCACGCCGATCCACGAGTGCGGGCCGATCCGGACCGGCGAGACGACCAGCCCCTGGTCCTTGATCGGCTTCGCCAGGTCGAGCGTGACGTGGTCGAAGTCGCAGATGTACGTCCAGTCCGACACGATCGTCGCTGCGCCGACCTCGATGTCGAGGTGCGCGTTGACGGTGTTGTCGGACCCCATGACGACCTTGTCGCCCAGCCGCAGCGTGCCGTTGTGGGCACGCAGCGCCGTACGGTCGCCGAGGTGCACGAACCTGCCGAGGACCACCCGGCCGTACGGCGGCTTCGTCTCGATCACGACGCCGCGGCCGAGGAAGACGAAACCCTCCGTGACGACGTCGGGATGGCGGCGCTTGAACCGCCAGAAGCGCCAGTACCGGACGAGGTGGTACGCCGTCCAGGCGCGGTGCCGCCGGACCCACCGCAGCGAGTCGAGGGTCACGAAGCGCGCCGGGCGCGGGGCGGTCATGGCAAGGGAACCGTCATCGGAGCGGTGTCACGGGCAGGGCTGTCACGGCTTGGTCGCCGACACCGAGACGTTGTAGTAGAGGCCCTTCGGCACGACCGGGGTGAGCGCCTTGTCGAGCGCGGACAGCCGGAGCCACGACTTGTACGCAAACATCCGCCAGCGTGGCCCCAGCTTGTCCTCCGGGACGGCAGCCTCGAACGTACGGACCGGCCAGCCGAACCACGACGCCGTCAGCTCCTCGGTCGCCGTACGCACGTTGACGCCACCGGCGCGCAGGACCGTGCGCTCGAGCGCTGCGGGTTCGAAGGTGTGCAGGTCGACGACCGCCTCGAGCGCTGCCGCGCGCGACGACTCGTCCAGCTCCTCGGCCGGACGCGACCAGCCGCGCAGCGGTCCGAGCCTCGTCGCGTTCGTGGTCGCCCACCACGTCAGCCGCGAGAGGCGCCGGGCCACGAAGTCACCCCGCGCTGTCGGCTCGCCGCAGATGACGATGCGGCCACCGGGACGCAGCACCCGCAGCATCTCGCGGAACGCCTTCTCGACGTCGGGGATGTGGTGGATGACCGCGTGACCGATCACGAGGTCGAACGACTCGTCCGGGTACGGCAGCTCCTCCGCGTCGGCGGCCTGGCCGTCGAGCGCGAAGCCGAGCCCGTCGGCGTTGCGCTTCGCGACCTCGACCATCCCGGGAGAGATGTCGGTGACCGTGCCCTTGTCGACGACGCCCGCGAGCATCAGGTTGAGCGTGAAGAACCCGGTGCCGGCACCGATCTCGAGGCTGCGTCCGTACGGCCAGCCTGCCTCTCCGGCGACCGCTACGAAGCGGTCGCGCGCGTAGGAGATGCAGCGCTCGTCGAACGAGATGGACCACTTCTCGTCGTACGTCTGGGCTTCCCAGTCGTGGTACAGGACCTGCGCGAGCTTGGTGTCGTGCCAGGCGGCCTCGACCTCGTCCGCGGAGGCGTGCGGGTTGGGGCTGGCGTTCAGGTCGACATCGGCGTCGGTGCTCATCGTGCTACTTCCCCTCGAAGGTGGCCTTGCCCGGGCCGTTCTCGACGAAGGACCGCATGCCGGTCTTCTGGTCGTCGGTGGCGAACAGGGCGGAGAAGACGTGGCGCTCGATGTCGAGCCCGGTCGCGAGGTCGACCTCGAGCCCGCGGTCGGTCGCCTCCTTGATGCCGCGCAGCGCGAGCGAGGCGGCGCCGACGAACTGTCGTGCCCACGCCAGCGCCTCGTCGTACACGGACTCCGCCGGGAAGAGGCGGTCCACGAGGCCGATCTCGAGCGCCTCGGCGGCGTCGACCATGCGACCGGTGAACATGATGTCCTTCGCCTTCGCGGGGCCGACGAGGCGCGGGAGCCGCTGCGTACCCCCGGCGCCGGGGATGATCCCGAGGAGGATCTCGGGCTGCCCGAGCTTGGCGTTGTCGGCGGCGAAGCGGACGTCGGTGCACATCGCGAGCTCGCAGCCACCGCCGAGGGCGTAGCCCGTGATCGCCGAGACCGTCGGCTTCGGGATCGCGGCGACCGCGTTGAACGCAGCCTGGAGGGCACGGCCGCGCGTGCTCATCTCGGGATAGGTGAGGTCGGACATCTCCTTGATGTCCGCACCGGCGGCGAAGACGCGCTCGCCGCCGTAGACGACGACCGCGGACACGTCGGTGCGCTCGGTCGCCTCCGCGGCGCACTCCGCGAGCTCGGTCTGGAGCTGCAGGCTGATCGCGTTCATCTTCGGACGGTCCAGCCGGATCGTCCCGACGCCGTCGGTCACCTCGAGCCTGACGAACTCACCCATGAGTGCTGCCTTCCTTCGGGCGCGAAGCCGTGGAGTCTGCCGCGTCGTGACAGTCCTGCTGTCGACGTACGCGTGGTCCGAGGGTAGCGAACGCCGCACGCCGGGGTCTGAGCACGTCGGCGGGGTGCTTCATGATGGGGGCATGGCCGAGACCTGGGCGTACGAGCGCCACCCCAGTGCGCCGGGGAGTCCGTACCCCCTCGGGGCGCAACCCGTCGTGTCCGGCACCAACTTCGCCGTCCACGCCCCGCGTGCCCGTCGGATGCGGCTGCTGCTGCCCGGCGTGGGGACGTACGAGGTCGACTCCAGGACCGGCTCGATCTGGCACGTGGAGGTGCGTGGCGTCGGCCCGGGGCAGGAGTACGCGTTCGAGGTCGACGGCGTCCGGGTGCTCGACCCGTACGCCAAGCACGTCGACGGCGGGCTCGACGGCAACACGTCACGCCTTCGCTCGTACGTCGCAGACCCGGCGTTCGACTGGTCGGGCGACGCGCCACCGCGCACGCCGTGGGACCGGACGGTCGTCTACGAGGCGCACGTGCGCGGGATGACGATGCAGCACCCGGACGTCCCGGAGGAGATCCGGGGCACGTACGCCGGGCTCGCGCACCCCGCGGTCCTCGACCGGCTCGTCGACCTCGGGGTCACCGCGGTCGAGCTGCTCCCGGTGCACCACTTCGTGACCGAGCCGACGGTCGCCGATCGAGGGCTGGTCAACTACTGGGGCTACAACACGGTGTCGTTCCTCGCCCCGCACGCGCCCTACGCCGCCGGCGACGACCCGGTCGGTGAGTTCAAGGAGATGGTCCGGGCGCTGCACGCGCGGGGGCTCGAGGTGATCCTCGACGTCGTCTACAACCACACCGCCGAGGGCGGCGAGGGCGGCCCCAGGATCCACCTGCGCGCGCTGGACGACTCCGGCTACTACCGGCACGCTCAAGGCCACTACTTCGACGTCACGGGGTGCGGCAACACGGTGCGCGCCGACTCCGCGCCCGCTTCGGCGCTGATCGTGGAGTCGCTGCGCTACTGGGTTCGTGAGATGCACGTCGACGGCTTCCGCTTCGACCTCGCGTCCGCGCTCGCCCGCACCGGTCGCGGCCGCGTCGACGTCGCGCGTTCGGTGATCGAGACGATCAGCCGCGACCCGGTCCTGCGCAGCGTGAAGCTGATCGCCGAGCCGTGGGACGCGAGCATGGACGGCTACCTCGTCGGCGGCTACCCGCAGGGCTGGAGCGAGTGGAACGACAAGTTCCGCGACGAGGTGCGCGACTTCTGGCGTGGCCACGGCGGCGGTGTCGCCGGCGTCGCGATGCGGCTCGCGGGGTCGTCCGCGACGTTCGAGCCGAGCGGCCGGCCCCCGCAGGCGTCGGTGAACTTCATCACCGCCCACGACGGTTTCACGCTGCGCGACCTGGTCTCGTACGACGAGAAGCACAACGAGGCCAACGGCGAGGACAACCGCGACGGCCACTCCGGCAACCGCTCCTGGAACTGCGGTGTGGAGGGTGAGACCGACGACGTGGAGGTGCTGGCGCTGCGTCGACGCCAGGCAGCCAACCTCGTCGCGACGACGCTGCTCGCTGCCGGTGTCCCGATGCTGCGTGCCGGTGACGAGCTCGGGCAGACGCAGGGCGGCAACAACAACGCGTACTGCCACGACTCGCCGATGACCTGGCTCCCGCCGGTGGCCGAGGTGGGCTGGGAGCACGTCCGCGAGGTCGTCTCGCGCGTCAACGCGCTGCGGGCCGAGCACCCCGTGCTGCGGACCACCCGGTTCTACACCGGCGCGGTCTCCGAGGACGGTCGCGAGGACCTGCGCTGGCTCCACCCCGACGGACGTGACTGGGCCGAAGGTGACTGGCACGACGAGGGGCTGCGCACCCTCGGCCTGGCACTCAACGGCGCCCCGACCGGCGCGTGCGCCGTCGTACTCCTCAACTCGGGCGACGAACAGGTCGACTGGATGCTGCCCGACGGGCCGTGGCCCTGGAAGTACGCCGTCGCGCTCGACACCGCCGACCTCGATCACGACGGGGCGTACGACTCCGGCGCGTCGGTGCCGGTCGCCGCGCACAGCCTGGTGCTGCTGCTCGAGGCGCCCTGAGCATCGGCGCCCGGTGGCCTGAGCCGTGGCGCCTTGTCGGATAGCGTGGCGCGCATGTTGCGGATCCCGGTCATGGACGTCTGCCCGGTCGTCGAGCACGGCGCGTACGCCGCCAAGGCCGCGGTCGGCGAGCCGTTCCCGATCCGGGCGCGCATCTTCCGCGAGGGGCACGACGCACTCGGCGCGGGAGTCGTGCTCACCGGCCCCGACCGGCGGGACCGCCCCTGGATCCCGCTCCCCCACCTGGACAACGACCACCACGAGCTGTGGGTGACCCTCGACGCGACGGGCCCGTGGTCGTTCCGGATCGAGACGTGGTCCGACCCGTTCGGCACGTGGCTGCACGACGCGCCGGTCAAGGTCGCCGCCGACGTCGACACCGAGCTGATGCCCGTCGAGGGCGCGCTGCTGCTCGAGCGCGCCGCGAAGGCGCTCCCCCGCGGCCGGACCGCGGAGCGCAACACGCTCCGCAGCGCAGCCAAGGCCCTCCGCGACCGGCGCGTCGGTGCCGCCGAGCGCATCGACGCCGCGACCTCGCCGGAGGTGCTCGACATCATGAGCCGCTTCCCTGTGCGCGACCTGCTCGAGAGCACCCCTTCGTACCCGGTGTTCGCCGACCGCGAGCGTGCGCTGAGCGGATCCTGGTACGAGCTGTTCCCGCGATCGTACGGCGGCCTGCGGGGCTCGATCGACCAGCTGGACCGGGTCGCGGCGATGGGGTTCGACGTGGTCTACCTGCCGCCCATCCACCCGATCGGCCGGGTGAACCGCAAGGGCCGCAACAACTCGCTGCATCCCGAGCCGGGCGACCCGGGATCCCCGTGGGCGATCGGCGCCGCCGAAGGCGGCCACGACGCGATCCACCCCGAGCTCGGCACGTTCGACGACCTCGCCGCGTTCGTCTCCGCGACCCGCGAGCGCGGCATGGAGGTCGCCCTCGACCTCGCGCTCCAGTGCGCGCCCGACCACCCGTGGGTCGCCGCGCACCCCGAGTGGTTCACGACGCGCGCCGACGGCACGATCGCGTACGCGGAGAACCCGCCCAAGAAGTACCAGGACATCTATCCGCTCAACTTCGACAACGACCCCGAGGGCCTGTACGCCGAGGTGCTGCGCGTGGTCCGGCACTGGATGGCGCACGGGATCCGGATCTACCGCGTCGACAACCCGCACACCAAGCCGGTGCCGTTCTGGGAGCGGCTGCTCGCGGAGGTGCGCCGTACGGATCCCGACGTCGTCTTCCTCGCCGAGGCGTTCACGCGACCGGCGATGATGCGCTCGCTCGGCACGGTCGGGTTCCACCAGTCCTACTCCTACTTCACGTGGCGCGAGACGAAGGAGGAGCTGTCCTCGTACCTCGCGGAGGTGTCCGGACGCAAGGCGCACGTGATGCGCTCGGCGTTCTGGGTGAACACCCCCGACATCCTTCCGTCCCATCTGCAGACGGGTGATCCGGCGATGTTCCGGCTGAGGGCCGTGCTCGCCGCGACCGGCACCCCGACGTGGGGCATGTACTCCGGCTTCGAGCTGCTCGAGCACACGCCCCTGCGGCCCGGGAGCGAGGAGTACCTCGACTCCGAGAAGTACGAGATCCGGCACCGCAACTTCGACGTCGAGCACTCGATCGCGCCGTTCATCGCGAGGCTCAACGGCATCCGGCGCGAGCACCCGGCGCTCCAGCAGCTGCACCGGCTGCGCGTGCACGACACGGACTCCGACCACATCCTCTGCTACTCGCGCCGCCACCTGACGGACGCGCGCGACACTGGCCGTCCGGACGACGCGGTGATCGTCGTCGCGAACCTCGAGCCTTCGGTGGCGCACGAGACGACGGTCCATCTCGACCTGCCCGCGCTCGGGATCGGCTGGGGAGAGCGCTTCGCCGTCCGCGACGAGCTGACGGGCCAGGTGTACGAGTGGAGCGAGGACAACTACGTGCGGCTCGGCGGCGACGCCGAGGTCGCCCACGTGCTGACCGTGCTGCGCTGAGGGGCGGGCGTACGCACAAAGCGTCCGCTGCGTCTACTCAGCGACGTCTCTAGGCGTCGCTGAGTAGACGCAGGCGTCGCTCGGTGGGCCGAACCAGCTGGGAAGCGGAACGGAAGGTCTCGATCGCTTCGCGCCTCGACCAGCGGGTCCGGGCTCGCGCCTCGACCAGCGGGGCCGGGCTCGCGCCTCGACCAGCGGGGCCCTCAGGCTGTAGGGCGGCGGTGGAGCGTCTCCACGTAGTCCCACGCGTCCACGAGCCGCATGGTCGTACGGCGCCGGAGCAGCTTGAGCGCCCGCCACCGGCCCCAGCGGAACTGAGCGATCTCCCTGAGGTCGCCGGCAAGGGTCTCGTCGACCTCGGCGTGGTCGAGGTCCGAGGCGTCGTCGTACGCCTGCTGGATCAGTCGGCGCTCGATCAGGACCGACCACTCGTCGACCCGGGACCGCGCTGCGAGGAGCGAAAGGTTCGTGCTCCCGTGGAGCAGCCTGATGGCCTCCATCTTGCGCCCGGACTCGAGGAGCCGGCTGATCTCTGCGCGGGTCACCTGGTCGACCGGTCGGTTGCCCTGCGTCCACAGCGTCGCCTGGCGCACCTCGGGCGCGATCGGCGTGAGGTGACGTGCCGCGATCGGCTCCGGGGGCTCGCGCCGGCCGGTCCACCACATCAGGAGCGCACCGATGGCGATCCCGGAGAGGACGGCAGCGACCACGGCCACGAGCATGGCCTCACCCTAGTGCTGCGCGCGCAGGTCGCCGAGCAGATTCGCCGGGCGAGTGGCACTAGGGTGGCGCGCATGAACGTCCCCGTGCCAGCACCGGACCTCACCGTGGACCGGCGCGACGACGATCCGCTGTGGTTCAAGCGCGCCGTCTTCTACGAAGTCCTCGTCCGCTCGTTCCACGACTCCACCGGCGACGGCATCGGCGACCTCGCCGGGCTGACCAGCAAGCTGGACTATCTCCAGTGGCTGGGCGTCGACTGTCTGTGGCTGCCCCCGTTCTTCCCGTCGCCGTTGCGCGACGGCGGCTACGACGTCGCCGACTACACCAGCGTCTCCCCCGAGCTGGGGTCGGTCGAGGACTTCAAGGAGCTCCTCGACGAGGCCCACGCACGCGGGATCCGGATCATCATCGACGTGGTCATGAACCACACGTCCGACGCCCACCCGTGGTTCCAGGAGTCGCGCACGGACCCCGACGGCCCGTACGGCGACTTCTACGTGTGGGCCGACGACGACGAGGCGTACGCCGACGCGCGCATCATCTTCGTCGACACCGAGTCGTCGAACTGGACGTACGACCCGGTGCGCGGCCAGTACTTCTGGCACCGCTTCTACGGTCACCAACCGGACCTCAACTTCGAGAACCCCGCCGTCCACCAGGCGATGCTGGACGCGCTCGCGTTCTGGCTGGAGCTCGGTGTCGACGGGTTCCGGCTGGACGCCGTCCCCTACCTGTACGAGGAGGAGGGCACCAGCAGCGAGAACCTCGAGCCGACCCACGAGTTCCTGCGGATGGTCCGCCGGTTCGTCGACGACAACTACCCGGGTCGGGTGCTGCTCGCCGAGGCGAACCAGTGGCCGTCGGACGTCGTCGACTACTTCGGCGACCCGAAGGTCGGTGGCGACGAGTGCCACATGTGCTTCCACTTCCCCGTGATGCCGCGCCTGTTCATGGGGGTGCGTCGGGAGTCGCGCTACCCGATCTCCGAGATCATGGAGCAGACACCGGACATCCCGGACGGCTGCCAGTGGGGCATCTTCCTGCGCAACCACGACGAGCTCACGCTCGAGATGGTGACCGACGAGGACCGCGACTACATGTGGCGCGAGTACGCGACGGACCCGCGGATGAAGGCGAACATCGGCATCCGTCGCCGCCTCGCGCCGCTGCTCGACAACGACACCAACCGCATCGAGCTCTTCACCGCGCTGCTGCTGAGCCTCCCCGGGTCGCCGGTGCTCTACTACGGCGACGAGATCGGCATGGGCGACAACATCTGGCTCGGCGACCGCGACGGCGTCCGGACGCCGATGCAGTGGACTCCCGACCGCAACGCCGGCTTCTCGGTCGCCAACCCCGGCAAGCTCACGCTGCCGGTGATCATGGACCCCGTCTTCGGCTACCAGTCGGTCAACGTGATCGCGGAGCAGGAGAACACGTCGTCGCTGCTGCACTGGACCCGGCGCATGATCCACATCCGCAAGCAGCACCGTGCCTTCGGTGTCGGCACGTTCCGCGACCTCGGCGGCTCGAACCCGTCGGTGCTGTCGTTCGTCCGCGAGCACGAGGGCGACGTGATGCTCTGCGTCAACAACCTCTCTCGCTTCCCGCAGCCGATCGAGCTCGACCTGCACGCGTACGCAGGGGTGCGGCCCGTCGAGATGTTCGGCGGTGTCGAGTTCCCCGCGATCGGAGACCTGCCGTACCTGCTGACGCTCGCCGGGCACGGCTTCTACTGGTTCCGGCTCGGCCGCCGCACGTCCGACACGGAGGAGTCCTGATGTCCACCGACCGCACGCACGACGTGCTCGAGTACCTCGTCCGGCAACGGTGGTTCGCCGGGGAGGGCACGGGCTGGGAGGTCGACCGGATCCAGCCCCTCGAGTGGCTCAGCCACCCGTCGACCGGGATCGGAGTGAGGTTCGAGCTCGTCACAGTCCGCGGGCCGGGGGGCACGCAGACCTACAATGTGCCGCTCGCCTACCGCGACGAACCGATCGAGGCCAACGCGTACGGGCTCGTCGGCACGACCTCCCTGGGCGCCGGAGAGACGGCTGCGGACCTGTACGTCTACGACGCGCTGCACGACCCGGTGGCGCGACAGGTGCTGATGAAGGGATTCTTCGAGGCCTCCTCCCCGCTGGTCGAGGCGCGAAGCGATCGAGACCACACCTCCTACACCTCTCTCATCCCGCTCGGCGAGGACGGCGCGACGGTGATCAGCCCCGACTCGGAGTCGGTGCTGCTCGCCGTCGAGCAGTCGAACACCTCGATGGTGGTGGCGGAGACCGCGATGCTGAAGGTCTTCCGGAAGGTCGTCGACGGCCGCAACCCCGACGTCGAGATCCACGACGCGCTCGCAGGGCCCGGCGACGAGGCGATCGCGGCTCTGTGGGGCTGGATCAGCGCGACACCTCCCGGCACCAGCGCCTCGTACGATCTCGCGATGCTCCAGCGGTTCCTGAGGACGGCGAGCAACGGCTGGGAGAGCGCCCGCGCGAGCGTGCGTGACCTGCTCGCCGAGCCAGATCTGGAGCCCTCGGCCGCCGGCGGCGACTTCGCCGGTGAGGCGTTGCGCCTGGGTGAGACCGTGCGACTCGTGCACACCCTCATGGCCGAGCGGCTGCCGACGGCCGACTGGCGAGCCGACGAGCTGGCCGCGCTCGCGGACCGGCTCGACGAACGCCTCGCCCGTCTGGCCGAGCGGGTGGACGAGCTGGAGCGGTACGCCGACGCCGCGCGGTCGGTCTATGCCCGGCTCCGTACGCTCGACAGCCCGGTGCGCGCACAGCGGGTCCACGGCGACCTCCACCTCGGTCAGACGCTGCGTACGACCGCCGGATGGAAGCTGATCGACTTCGAGGGCGAGCCCGTCGCGCCGCTCGAGGAGCGCGTGGCCCTGGACTCGGTGTGGCGCGACGTCGCCGGCATCACGCGGTCTTTCGACTACGCCGCGAACTCGTACCTGCTCCAGACGGCGACCACCGACGAGACGGCGGTCGCGCAGGCACGCGCGTGGGTCGAGCGCAACCGCGCGGCGTTCCTCGCGGGCTACGGCGGCGATCCGGAGGCGCAGCCCACGTCTGCGGACACGGCGCTGCTCGCGGCGTACGAGGTGGACAAGGCGTTGTACGAGTTCGTCTACGAGGTCGACCACCGGCCTGACTGGGCAGCGATCCCGCGCACGTCGCTGGAGGACCTTCTCGGCTGACCGGTGGTGGACGTGGTGGTCCCCACGTCCTCCACACGGCGCCGTCCGAGCGTGAAAGACTCGCCACCATGACGCGAGACCTCTGGCGTGACCTCGGGGCCCACCAGCGCGACGACGGTGTCGACTTCGCGGTCTGGGCACCGCACGCGCGCGAGGTGCAGGTCCTGGGCGACTTCAACGGCTGGGACGGGCACGCGCACGGCCTGACGCGTGGCGACGACGGGGTGTGGCGCGGGCGCGTCGACGACATCGGTGACGGCGCCCTCTACAAGTACGCGGTGCACGGTGCCGACGGCGTCTGGCGGCAGAAGGCCGACCCGTTCGCGACGTGGGCGGAGGTGCCGCCGGACAACGCGTCGCGGGTCTTCACCTCGCAGCACGTCTGGTCCGACGACACGTGGGTGCGCGACCGCACCACCCGCCAGCCGTGGGCAGAGCCGATGAGCGTGTACGAGGTGCACCTCGGCTCGTGGCGCCGCGGTCTGTCGTACGCGGAGCTGGCGCAGACTCTCGTCCCGTACGTCGCCGAGCGCGGATTCACGCATGTCGAGCTGATGCCGGTGATGGAGCACCCGTTCGGCGGCTCGTGGGGCTACCAGGTCACGGGCTACTACGCGCCGACCTCACGCTTCGGCGACCCGGACGGCTTCCGTGCTCTCGTCGACGCGTTCCACGCGGCGGGCATCGGCGTGATCCTCGACTGGGTCCCGGCGCACTTCCCGCGCGACGACTGGGCGCTGGCGCGCTTCGACGGCACCCCGCTGTACGAGCACGCCGATCCCCGCCGTGGCGAGCACCCGGACTGGGGCACGTACGTCTTCGACCTCACCAAGGGCGAGGTGCGCGAGTTCCTGCTCGCGAACGCCTTCTGGTGGTTCGAGGAGTTCCACGTCGACGGGCTGCGCGTCGACGCGGTGGCCTCGATGCTCTACCTCGACTACTCGCGCGGTCCGGGCGGCTGGACGCCGAACGCTCAGGGCGGCAACATCGACCTCGAGGCGGTGTCGTTCTTCCAGGAGCTCAACGCGTCGTGCTACGCCCGTTTCGGCGGCATCGCGATGATCGCCGAGGAGTCGACCGCCTACGACGGGGTGACCCGCGACGTGGCGTACGACGGGCTCGGGTTCGGCTTCAAGTGGAACCTCGGCTGGATGCACGACACCCTCGACTACGTCGAGACCGACCCGATGTACCGGAGCCACGACCACCACCGGCTCACGTTCGCGATGATGTACCACCACGCCGAGAACTTCGTGCTCCCGCTGTCGCACGACGAGGTCGTCCACGGCAAGGGTTCGCTGCTCGGCAAGATGCCTGGCGACGACTGGAAGCGCTTCGCGAACCTCCGCGCGCTGCTGGCGTACCAGTGGTCGCACCCCGGCAAGCAGCTGACGTTCATGGGTGCCGAGATCGCGCAGGAGCGCGAGTGGTCCGAGGAGCGCTCCCTCGACTGGGAGTCGCTCGACGCGCCCTCGCACGCAGGCGTGCAGCGTCTCGTGACCGACCTCAACGCCCACTACGTCGCCAACCCCGCCCTGTGGGAGGACGACTACTCCCCCGACGGCTTCGCCTGGCTCGAGGCGGACGACGCTGCCGGCAACGTGTACGCGTTCGTCCGCCGCGGTGGTGGTCGTACGCTCGTCTGCGTGGCGAACATGTCCGGCGAGACGTGGCAGTCCTACCGTGTCGGTCTGCCCGACGCGGGGGCGTGGCGGGTGGTGCTCTGCACCGACGACGAGGCGTACGGCGGTGCGGGCGCGTCGCCGGGCCCCGATCTGGAGACCGAGCCGATCGCCTGGCACCGGCAGCCGCAGTCCGCCGCCGTACGCCTGCCCGCGCTCTCCTTGACGTGGATCGAGCCGGCCGATGGCTGACCTCACGCTGCGGCCGCTCGGTGACGGCGCGTACGAGGGCAGTGCCTATGAGATACGTGACGGCGAGGACGCCCTCGGCACCTTCAGCGTCGCGGTCGGCGACGACCGTACGGCGTCACTCTCCTGGGACCTCGGTCGCACCGAGGAGCCGCAGCGGTCCCGTGCCGTCAACCTCGCGATCACGTACGCGCTCGACGAGCTGGGAGCCACTCGCGTGCAGACCCTGCTCGACGAGGACACGGTCGCCGACCGCCGCGCGGCCGCCCGCGCCGGCATGCGCCGTGACGGGCTCCTCCGACGGGTCGGCGCCCCCGACCAGGAGCTGCTCTCCCGGTTGTCGGACGACCCGCACCCGGGGACGCGCGAGGGTTTCGTCGCGATGCTCAACGCGGCCCTGCCCAAGAAGCGTGCGATCGCCCAGGCGCTGGTCCGCGACGACGCCGGCCGCGTGCTGCTGTGCGAGCTCACCTACAAGCGCGAGTGGGATCTCCCTGGGGGTGTCGTCGACCCGGGCGAGTCGCCTGCGGACGCGGTGGTGCGCGAGCTCCGTGAGGAGCTCGGTGTCGACGCACGCGTGCGCGGTCTGCGTACGGTCAACTGGCTGCCGCCGTGGAGCGCCTGGGACGATGCGGTGCTGTTCGTCTTCGACGTCGAGCCGTGGGACCCTCAGACGCCGCTGACGCTCCAGCCGACGGAGATCGCCGGCATCCACTGGTGCGACCGCGATCTCGTCCGCGAACGCGCGACCGCCGCCACGATCGAGCTGCTCGACAGCCTCGACGTCGACCCCGACGACGCCTACCGCGAGGCGGGGCAGGTCTTCCGCGGCAACGCCTGAGCGGCCTCGACCCACGAGCGCGCGCTCAGGGTGTCGCGACGCCTGCCGTGTCCTCGGACGCGATCACGCCGCCGTACTGCGCCAGCACCCGAGGCAGGCCGACGCCGCCGGTCGGCGGCACGTACAGCAGCACCTGGTGGTAGTAGCGCAGCAGGCCCGATCGGGCCATCGGCTCGCCGAAGTACGCGCGCTGCTCGGAGGTGGGGGGCCAGCTCACGGTCGCGCCGGGCGACAGCACCCACCCGTCCTGACGCATGAGCGTGCCGAAGACCAGGGCACCGCCGTCCTCGGTGCGGACCGCGTGCTTCACCGGCTGCGACGACCACGTACGGCGGAAGGTCGTGCCCGGCTTGGCGAGACCGGCCGCCTGGGCGCGCATCTGCGTGACGAACGAGTCGGCGGTCACCTGGTTGGCGCGTGGCGACGACGGGTCGCCGAGCACCGCGGCGTACGCCTGGAGCGCCCCGCTCGGAGACGCGACGAGGCCGTCGGCGACGTTCGGGTCGACCGTCTCGAGCTCGTCCCCGGACGTCTTCGGGACGGGCAGGACCGTGCTGATGAGCGCCTCGGGCGTCGCGGTGAGCTCCCACCTGCCGGTGGACGACGCCCGCTCGAAGACCTGGATGCGCCGCACGCCGCGGGTGTCGTCACGGGCGACGGCGAGGAACCACAAAGGGTACTCGGCGAGCCGCGGCGTGTACACGTCCTCCACCTCGGCCCCGCTCACGCCCTTGCCGGTCGACGCGCTGCCGTTGAGCCGCTTGGCGACGTCGATCGCCCCACCGTCGACAGCCAGCACCGAGCCCGACTCCACCAGCGCCAGGATGTCGGGATCGAGCGCCGTGAACGCGGCGCCACGGGCCTTCTCGAAGTTGCGGTACGTGCGTTCGATCTCGCTCTGGTTCGCGGCGATCTTGGAGACGTCGGTGCTCGACTTCTCCCTTGGGATCGCACCGCACCCGACGACGAGCGTCACGGCGAGGGTCGCGACGACCGCGGCCAGACCGGTTCGACGGGTCGGGCGCGTGCGTACCGTCATGCGTCCTCCTTCACCCGGTCTGGCGCGGCCTCGGCGGCCCGTCGCGACCAGGGTCGCAGACGCCTGCGCGGGGGCTTGGCCGGCCGTGACGCCGCTCCCGCTCCGGCGCGCGAGTCCTTCGCCCCCGCACCCGTGGGCACCGCCTCCTCGTCGAGGAAGTCGTCCCACGTGTCCGCGTCCGCCGGATCGGTCTCCAGCCACGGCTCGTCCCACTCGTCGTCGGTCAGTCCAGGCGTCTCGACGCCCGGAGGGCGACGGCGGACCGCCGGAACGAGACCGGCCACGACGACGCCGAGGAGCGCCACCCCGACGCCGAAGACCGCCGTGCCGACCGAGACGCCGAAGGCACCAGGAACCTCGTACGCCGCCGTGACCTGCAGACCCGACAGGTCGGCGTCGCCCATCGCCAGCGCGGCCAGCGAGACCGACTCGTCCGGCAGGTCGAACCGCAGCTGCGCCCCGCCGACTCCCGACGTCTGCTCCAGCCACCAGTCGAGTGCCGTCGGCGCAGCCGGGAGGAACTGGTCACCGGTGACCGGCTTCGTGCTCACGGACCACGGAACGCGGTAGCGGGTGATCTCGACGCGCTGGGTCGACGCCAGGTAGTCGTCGAGGTCGACGGTGTTCGCGAGGCCGAGGAACACCGGCTTGTCGTCCGGCACCTCGATCTGCACGCTGACCTGGGGGCCGTAGCGTGCGAGCACGGCAGGGCGCGTGACGACCGCGCGAGCATCGGTGTCGATCTCGCGCGACCCTGTCGTCATCCGGTCGTCGGGACCGAAGGCGACGGCACCCACCGCGCCCACGATGGCGACGACGACCCCGAGCGCCAGCAACCCGAACCCGGCCACCCGTCGCATGGAGCCAGTATGCAGGGGCCTACCGAACACGGTGCGGTGAGCAAGGTCAGCGCGGCGAGTCAGGGCCTCGATCTCAGAACAGTGCGCTTGCGAGTGCGCGTCGCGCGGCGCTGACGCGCGGGTCGTCGCTCCCGACGATCGTGAACATCTCGACCACCCGAGCGCGGACGCGTTCCTTGTCGTCGCCCGCGGTGCGACGGACGAGATCGATCAGCCGGCCGAACGCGTCCTCGACGTGACCGCCGGAGAGATCCAGGTCGGCCACGAGGAGCTGGGCGTCGATGTCGTCCGGGTTGTCGGCCGCTGCCTGGCGTGCTGCGTTGAGGTCGGCGTCGCCGGTGCGGTGGAGGAGCTTCGCGCCTGCCAACCGCTCGGCAGCCTCCGCATCGGCAGGGTTCGACGCGAGCAGCTTCTCGTACTCGGCGATGGCGGTCGCGTAGTCACCCTCCGCGAACGCGTCGTCCGCGGCCGCGAAACGAGGGTCGTCGACCGGGCCCTCCTCCACGGGAGCCTCGTCACCACCGACGGGAGCAGCGGTGCCGGTGACGCCGTTGGCCTCGGCGACACGGAGCAGCTCGTCGAAGTACTGACGGATCTGCGACTCGTCGACCGTCCCCTGGAACAGCGGGACGGGCTGGCCCTTGACGACACCGAGCACGAACGGGACGCCCTGGGCGCCGAGCATCTGCGCGATCTGGGGGCTGGTGTCGACGTCGACCCGTGCGAGCAGGAGACGACCTGCGTAGGAGTTGGCGACGCTCGCGAGCGAGTCGTTGAACGACGCGCCCTGCGGCGAGCGCGACGACCACAGCGCGATGACGATCACGTGGTCGAGCGAGCTCTGGAGGACGTCCTGGAACGTCCGCTCGTCGACGTCGACGACCCACGAGGCGCCGGCGGGCGCAGGGCTCGAGGACGGGCGTCCGGCGGGTCCGCCGGTGGCAGTGTTCTTGAGCGCCGAGAGGTCGATGGCGCCGGGACGCGAGAAGCTCATCGTCGGGTCTCCTCGAGAGGTTGGTCAGCGGTGGTCCGGACGGTCCGGTCGGTGCGGTCCGATCGGTGCGGCCCGGTCAGTGGTGGGCGGAGATCTCCGCGTGGTCGGAGCCCGCGGTGATCGCCTCACCGGGGGCGGCGATGTAGGGAAGGTAGCTGGGGGTGGTCCGGCGTGCGAGCACGTAGCCGAACACGACGAGCACCAGCACGATCGCGAGCGGGATGCCGACGAAGATCAGCAGCACGTCGAGACCTGACAGCGCGCTGGCCTCGTCCCAGCCGATCGGGACCTCGGCGGAGGCCGGGGCGGCGGCGGCGACCGCGACGACCGGCGCCGCGATCACGGCACCGGCGACGGCAGAACGGGCAACGACACGAGCGGTGGTACGGCTCCGGCTCAGCATGGCCGTCATTCTAGCCGAGCACCCGACGCGTCTAGGCTCGGCGGTATGCCCTCCGATGACGGCGACGTCCTGTCGTCCGCGCTCGCCCTCGCCGCCGCCTACCGCGCGGGCACGACCGACCCGGTCGTCGCCGTCGATGCGCTGCTCGAACGGACGGCGGCGTTGTCGGACGAGGTCGGCGCGTTCGTCACTGTGACGGCGGACCAGGCACGAGCGTCCGCGATCGCTGCCCGCGATGCCCTCCGCGGCCCGGGAGCCGACGCGCTGCCGCTGCTCTTCGGCGTGCCGACGGCGATCAAGGACCTGACACCGACCGCGGGGGTCAGGACGACGTTCGGCTCAGCGGCGTTCGCCGACGTGGTCCCGGAGGACGACGGCACCGTCGCGCTGCTGGTCGCCTCCGCCGGCATGATCAGCCTCGGCAAGACGAACGCCCCGGAGCTCGGCCTGCCCTGCTACACCGAGCCGGACGTCGCGCCCCCCGCACGCACGCCGTACGACCTCACCCGGGGGGCAGGCGGCTCGTCGGGCGGTGCGGCCGCGGCGGTGGCGTCGGGTCTCGTCCCGGTCGCGCTCGGCTCGGACGGGGGCGGCTCCGTCCGGATCCCGGCGTCGGTGTGCGGGCTGGTCGGGATCAAGCCGACCCGTGGCCTCGTCCCCGAGATGCCGTCCGAGATCGACGTGTCGGGTCTCGTCGTCCCCGGCACCCTCGCGAACACCGTGGCCGACGCAGCCGCCCTCCTCGATCTGCTCGCCCTGACAGGCAGCCGCATGCTCGGCGCCAGCCGCCGTGCACCCGGGCGCCTGCGCGTCGGACGGTTCCACGCGCCCGTGATCAGCGACGTGCCGCCTCATCCGGAGGTCGTCGCCGCGTACGAGGACACGAGCCGCCTGCTCGAGCGACTGGGCCACGACGTCGTCGAGGTCGACCCTCCGTTCGGCCCGGAGACGGTCGCTGCCTTCGAGACGGCATGGTTCGTCGGTGCCGCGTCTGCTGCGGTGCCTCTCGAGCGCGAGGAGCTCCTGCGTCCGCTCACGCGGTGGGAGCGTGAGCGCGGACGCGCGGCGAGCGGTGTCGAGTACGCCGACGCGCTGCTGGCGCTCCGGCAGGCCGAGCAGCGCACCCTCGCGGCGTACGAGGACTACGACGTGGTCCTCACGCCGACGATCGGGCAGCTTCCGGCGCCGATCGGCTCCCTGCGCGACGACTCGGACCCGTCGGCCGACTTCGAGGCCCAGAAGGCGTTCACGCCGTACACGTCGATCTGGAACGTCGCCGGGTGCCCTGCCCTGTCGCTGCCGACCGGGTGGAGCGCGGCCGGCCTCCCGATCGGCACCATGATCGCCGGCCGACCCGGCCACGACGCGCTGCTGCTCAGCCTCGCCGCTCAGGTCGAGGACGCCCTGTCCACACCCGGCAACCGGTGGAGCCGTCCGCGCACGCTGGTGCGGCCCCGCTAACGTCGTCCGCATGGCCGACGTCTCGCTCGCAGCAGACAGCGCACAGTGCTGGGAAGAGTCCAGCAACCAGATCTGCCGCCTCGTCTACCACTGGACCGACAACGGCACCGCCGCCGAGATCGCCGACGTCGTGCTCGCGAAGCCGGTCGCGATCCTGATGCTCGTCTTCGGCGGACTCGCTGTCCGCTGGCTCGTCAACCGGATCATCGACCGGGTCGTCCGGAGCGCGGCGTCCGGCACGGTCCCGGGCGCTCGGGCTGCCGAGTCGTTCAGCCCTGCGCTGCACGAGCGCCGCGAGCAGCGCGCACGGAGCATGGGGTCGCTCCTCAAGAACATCTCGACGATCGTCATCTTCACCGTGGTCGCCTTCATGGTGATCGCGACGCTCGGCTACAACATCGCGCCGCTCCTCGCGTCCGCCGGCATTCTCGGTGTCGCCCTCGGCTTCGGCGCGCAGAGCCTCGTCAAGGACTTCCTGTCGGGCATCTTCATGATCCTCGAGGACCAGTACGGCGTCGGCGACGTCGTCGACCTCGGTGACGCGGTCGGCACCGTCGAGGCCGTCAGCATGCGGGTGACGCGGCTGAGGGACGTCAACGGCACCGTCTGGTACGTCCGCAACGGCGAGATCATCCGGGTCGGCAACCAGTCCCAGAACTGGGCGCGCACGGTCCTCGACATCCCGGTCGGCTACGAGGTCGACCTCGGCCGGGTCCGCGAGGTCCTGCACGAGGTCGCGCACGCGCTGTGGCAGGACCCCTCGTGGAGCGGTGCCGTGCTCGAGGAGCCGGAGGTGTGGGGCGTCGAGCGGTGGACGGCCGAGGGTGTCGTCGTCCGCGTCGTCCTCAAGACGGCGCCGCTCAAGCAGTGGGAGGTCGCGCGCGAGATGCGCGAGCTCATCAAGGACCGCTTCGACGCTCTCGGCATCGACATCCCGTACGCCCACGCGGCCGCGTACGGCGCTCCCCCGCAGTCCGCGGCGGCGGCCGCGGCCGCTGCAGAGGCGGAGGCTGCCGAGGCAGAGGCAGCTGCTGCGGAGGGCGACGAAGCTCCGCCGTCCGAGCCGGAGGCTTCGGGGCCGGAGCGTCGGCGGTAGCGGCTGGCTAGCCGAGGTCCTCGGGCGCGTTGATCATGAACTGCGCCGCGTGGGTGACGTACGCCCAGAACTCTCGGTCGTGCTCGGGCGACAGCGCGACTCGGTCGAGTGCCGCGCGGAAGTGGAGCAGCCAGTGCTGCGCAGCCGTCGGCGTCACCGCGAACGGCGCATGGCGCATCCGCAGGCGCGGGTGACCGCGGCGCTCGGAGTAGGTGGTCGGCCCGCCCCAGTACTGGACGAGGAACAACGTGAAGCGCTCCTCGGCCGGGCCGAGGTCCTCCTCGGGATACATCGGACGCAGGACCGGGTCCTCGGCGACGCCCTCGTAGAAGGCGGCGACGATCGCCGCGATCGTGTCGTAGCCGCCGATCGCGTCGTAGAAGGTCTGCTGCTGCTCCGCCTGGTCCTGACTCACGCTGTTCATTCTCCCGATCGACTCAAACCTGGCCGCTCGTGCGGTCGGCTCACAGCGCCACGTACTCGGCGAGCTGTGCGCGCACGTGCTCAGAGATCTCGCGCGACCGCTGGGCGACGGGGTCGAACGCGACCATCACCGCGCGCGACGTCGCGACCACGACCGGCCCGCCGCCGTCGGTCGGCATCTCGTCGATCAGCTCCGCGCGCACCTCGTACGAGGAGTGACCGACACGTCCGACGCCGTTGCGGACCACGTAGGGCTCCGCGCGGTACGGCGCTGGTCGGAGGAAGGTCGTCTCGTTCCGGGCGACGACCCACGGGTGCACGCGACGCCCGGTCGCGATCGTGATGAACGCGACCCGCCCTTCCTGGAAGAGCTCCAGCATGGCGACGGGGTCGACCACGCCGTCCGGACCGAGGTCACGGACGCGGATCCGCATCGGCGCGGACGTCGTACGGCCGGGGCTGGGCGGGATGCGTGGCAGGGTCTCCGGGACGTCGGCCAGCGTCGTACGGGCGCGCAGGAAAACCGTGCGTCCGCCGTCCTCGCGGAGATCGACGAGCTCCTGCTCGACGACGCCGTCGCCCGACCAGCTGGTCTCCACGAGGAGAGGCTCCGGCCGGAAGACCACAGGGGCTCGGTAGTCGACCTCGAGCCGCAGCACGCGCTCGCCTCCGAGCGACTCCCCCGTCTCGCTGACTGCCGCGATCCGGGCCTCACGCAGGTAGTCGGCGTACGTGACGTTGTTGACATGGGCCTGCTGGTCGATGTCGGCCCAGCGCATCGGGCACGGGAAGACGTGGCGCACCCGTTGATCGTGACAGACCGGCAGGACGGACGGTTTCCGGCCCCCGCTCCCCTGTGTCGTCGCTCACGGCGGATGAGGTACGTTGCTAGCGACCTCGCTAAGCGACCGCTTAGCGGTCCCGAGCACCGTTCGAAGCATCGAGGAGAAGTTGTGAGCCAGCAGCGCACTGCCATCGTCACCGGCGCCGCACGCGGCATCGGCGCCGCCGTCGCCAAGCGCCTCGCGTCCGACGGCCACGCCGTCGCCGTCATCGACCTCGACGAGGCGGCCTGCGCGGCCACCGTCGACGCGATCACCGCAGCAGGCGGCAAGGCCGTCGCGATCGGCGCGGACGTGTCCGACGAGCAGGCAGTCGCCGCCGCGTTCGAGCGCATCGTCGCCGAGCTCGGCGCCCCCACCATCCTCGTGAACAACGCCGGCATCATCCGCGACAACATGCTGTTCAAGATGTCGGTCGCCGACTGGGACTCCGTGATGGGCGTGCACCTGCGCGGCGCGTTCCTCATGGCCCGTGCGGCTCAGCAGCACATGGTCGAGGCGAAGTTCGGCCGCATCGTCAACCTCTCGTCGACCTCGGCGCTCGGCAACCGCGGCCAGGCCAACTACTCGGCCGCGAAGGCCGGCATGCAGGGCTTCACCAAGACCCTCGCGATCGAGCTCGGCAAGTTCGGTGTGACCGCCAACGCGATCGCCCCCGGATTCATCGAGACCGAGATGACGGCGGAGACTGCCGCCCGCCTCGGTGTCGACTACGAGGACTTCAAGAAGTTCAGCGCCCAGCAGATCCCCGTGGCGCGGGTCGGCCAGCCTGAGGACATCGCGGCGACGACCTCCTTCCTCACCAGCGAGGAGTCCGGCTTCGTCTCGGGCCAGGTCATCTACGTCGCCGGCGGACCGAAGGACTGACATGGCCGACGACCTCCCCGGTCTGGACCTCGACCGGCTGGGCACCTATCTCGACGAGACGGTGCCCGGCCTGGTGGACGGCCCCCTCAGCGGATCCGTCATCCCCGGCGGCCGCTCCAACCTGACGTACGACGTCACCGACGGGACGACGCACATCATCGTCCGTCGACCTCCGCTCGGCCACGTGCTCGCCACGGCTCACGACATGAGCCGCGAGCACACCGTGATGGGCGCCCTGTGGCCGACCGACGTGCCGGTGCCGCAGGTCCACGCCCTGTGCAACGACACCGACGTGCTCGGCGCACCGTTCTACGTGATGAGCAAGGCCGAGGGGCGGGCGATCCGTCGTGCGGCCGAGCTCGAGGAGCTCGGTCCGGAGCGCACCCGCGACCTCGCCGAACGCCTCATCGACACCCTCGCCGACCTGCATGCCGTCGACCCCGCCTCGGTCGGGCTCGCGGACTTCGGGCGTCCGGACGGCTACCTCGAGCGGCAGGTCAGGCGCTGGACCAAGCAGGCCGAGGCCTCCAAGAGCCGCGATCTCGACGGCTACGAGGAGCTTCGCGACTACCTCGGGGCTCATGTGCCCGAGCGCTCCGACGCGACGATCGTCCACGGTGACTACCGCCTCGACAACGCGCTCGTCGACACCTCGCCCGAGGGCAAGGACCGCATCACGGCAGTGCTCGACTGGGAGATGGCGACGCTCGGCGACCCGCTCTCCGACATCGCGCTCACCATCGTCTACCAGGAGATGGGCCGTACGACCCTCAAGAACGCGGTCGCCGACGCGACTGCTGCCCCGGGCTACCCGTCGGTCGACGAGGTGCTGGAGCGCTACACCTCGAGGAGCGGACGCGACGTCTCGACGATGGGGTTCCACCTCGCGCTCGGCTACTTCAAGCTCGCGATCATCACCGAGGGCATCCACTACCGGTTCACGCAGGGCCAGACGGTCGGCGAGGGCTTCGGCCGGATGGGTGAGGCCACGCAGCCGCTGATCGCTGCCGGCCTGGCCTGCGCACGCACCTGATCGCCAGTCCGTTTGCCAGGCTAGCGCCGCAAAGGCCGCTCGCACCCCAGAAGTTTGCGGGGTACGAGCGGCCTTTGCGGTGTGGCGTGGCGACCCTTGGGCCGGGACGCGTCAGAAGTCCGGACGGAGGTCCTCGACGCGCTGCTGGAGGCGGTTCATGCCACCGAGCCAGCGGTCGGGGTCCGCCGTCTTCGCCTGCACGTAGTCCGCGACCTCGGGGTGCGGCAGGATCAGGAAGCGGTCGTCGCCCAGCGCGGCGTACACCGTCTCCGCCACCGCCTCCGGCGTGATCGCGGTGTCCTTGAGGGTGACGTCGCCCGCTGGACCCGAGTCGTCGAGCATCGCCGTACGCACGCCCTGGGGGCACAGCGTCTGCACGACGATCCCCCGGTGCCGGTACGTCGCCGAGAGCCACTCCGCGTGCGCGACGGCGGCGTGCTTGCTGAGCGTGTACGGGGCGGAGCCGAGCATCATCAGCAGCCCGGCAGCCGAAGCCGTCGCGACGAACCGCCCCTCCCCACGCTCGAGCCAGTCGGGAAGCAGCGCCCGCGCCGCGCGTACGTGCGCCATGACGTTGACCTGCCACGACGCCTCGAAGTCGTCCTCGGTCGCGGCACCGTGTCCTCGGGCGATGCCGGCGTTCGCGAAGAAGACGTCGATCTTTCCGAGGTGGTCGCGTGCGGCGTCGACCAGGGCGCGTACGCCCGCCTCCGTCGCCGCGTCGCCCGGCACGGCGAGACCGCCGACCTCGTTGGCGACCCGCGCCGCAGAATCGGCGTCGAGGTCGCTGACGACGATCCGCGCACCGGCTGCCACCAGCCGGTGCGCGATCGCCCGCCCGATCCCGTTGCCGCCGCCGGTGATGACGACGCCCGGGCGATCGGGCAACACCTCAGACTCCGCCGGTGAGGGTCAGTCCGCCGTCGATGACGACGTTCTGACCGGTCAGCCAGCCGGCCTCGTCGGAGAGCAGGAACGCCACCACCGAGCCGATGTCCTCGGGCACGCCGAGGCGCTTCATCGGGTACTCCGCGGCGACCTCCTCCTCGCGGCCCTCGTACAGGGCGCCCGCGAACCTGGTCTTGACGACCGCCGGAGCGACCGAGTTCACGCGCACCTTCGGCCCCAGCTCGACCGCCAGCTCCTGGGTCACGTGGATCAGCATGGCCTTGGTCGCACCGTAGAAGCCGATGCCGGGAGCGGGCTTGATCCCTGCGACCGACGCGATGTTGACCACCGTGCCACCGTGGGCGTCCATCCACGCGCCGTAGACCTTCTGCGTCCACGCCAGGGCGCTCAGGACGTTGACGGCGAACATCTTCTGGGCCGCGCCGAGGTCGAGGTCGATCATGCGGCCGTACGCCGGGTTGATGCCGGTGTTGTTCACCAGGTGGTCGATCGACCCGAAGGCCTCGATCGTGCGTGCGATCACGTCGTCCTGGTGCGCCGCGTCGTCGGCCTTGCCGGCGACGCCGATCGCGACCTCGGGACCCCCCAGGTGGACGACCGCCTCCTGCAGGGCCTCGTCGTTGCGCGCGGTGATGCACACGCGTCCGCCCTCGGCGACGATCCGCTCGGCGACGCCGAGTCCGATGCCGCGGCTGGCACCGGTGATGATCGCGGTTCGCCCGGCGAAGCGCTTTGCGTCTCCGCTCACGAGAGACGCTCGATGACCATCGCCATGCCCATGCCGCCGCCGACGCACATCGACTCGACGCCGTACTGCTTGTCGTGCCACTGCAGCGAGTTGATCAGCGTCGCCGTGATGCGAGCGCCGGTCATGCCGAAGGGGTGGCCGACGGCGATCGCGCCACCGTTGACGTTGAGCTTGTCCTCGTCGATCCCCAGCTGCTGGGCCGATCCGAGCGACTGCACCGCGAAGGCCTCGTTGATCTCGAAGAGGTCGACGTCGCCGAGGCTCATGCCGGCGTTCTTGAGCGCCTGCGGGATCGCCTCGACCGGTCCGAGACCCATGATCTCGGGCGACAGACCGGTGACACCGGTCGAGATGATGCGGGCGAGCGGCGTGAGGCCGAGGTCCTTCGCCTTCTGGTCGCTCATGATGACGAGCGCGGCGGCGCCGTCGTTCAGCGGGCAGGCGTTGCCGGCGGTGACGGTGCCGTCGGGCCGGAACACCGGCTTCAGCGAGGAGACCGCCTCGTACGTGGTGCCGGCGCGCGGGCCGTCGTCGGCCGTGACCTGCGTGCCGTCGGCGAGCGTGACCGGCGTGATCTCGCGAGCCCAGAAGCCCTCGGCGATGCGCTGCTCGGTGAGGTTCTGGCTGCGTACGGCGAAGCGGTCCTGCTCCTCGCGGCTCATGCCGAGGACCTGCGCGACGTTCTCCGCGGTCTGGCCCATCGCGATGTAGGCGTCGGGAAGGTTGCCGTCCTCACGCGGGTCGGTCCACTTCTGACCGCCCTCGGTGAACGACTCCGTGCGCTGGACGGCGTCGTTGAAGATCGGGTTGGTGATCTCCTGGCCGGGGATCAGGTCGGAGTTGCCCTTGACGAAGCGGCTGACGGTCTCGACGCCGGCCGAGATGTAGGCGTCGCCCTCGCCGGCCTTGATCGCGTGGAAGGCCATCCGGGTGGTCTGCAGGCTCGACGAGCAGTAGCGGGTGACCGTCGTGCCAGGCAGGAAGTCGTAGCCGAGGAGGACCGAGACGATGCGGCCCATGTTCATGCCCTGCTCGCCGCCGGGGAGTCCGCAGCCGAGGATGAGGTCGGTGATGTCGCGTGGGTCGAGCTCGGGGACCTTGTCGAGCGCGGCGCGCACCATCTGCGCGCTCAGGTCGTCGGGACGCATGTCCTTGAGCGAGCCCTTGAACGCGCGCCCGATCGGCGAACGCGCGGTGGAGACGATGACGGCTTCAGGCATTGAGATGTCCTTCTCTCGAGGTCCAGACTGTTCTTGAGTTGAGCCGGTGTTGCGGGTGTCCCGAGACGGTGTCGCAGGGGTGACCGGGAGGTCAGAGCCCGAGGTCGCGGCCGATGAGCTCCTTCATGATCTCGTTCGAGCCGGCCCAGATCTTGGTGACGCGGGCGTCCTGCCAGGCGCGCGCGACTCGGTACTCGTTCATGAATCCGTAGCCGCCGTGCAGCTGGACGCAGTGGTCGAGCACCTCGTTCTGCACCTGCGACGACAGCCACTTGACCTTGGCGGCGTCGATCGCGGTGAGGGCGCGCTGGGTGTGCGCCATGACCGCGGCGTCGACGTACGCCTCGACGGACTCGATGCGGGTGACGAGCTCGGCGAGCAGGAACTTGTTGTGCTGGAACGATCCGATCGGCTGCTTGAAGGCCTGGCGGTCCTTGGCGTAGTCGATCGTCTCGAGCAGGATCTGCTTGGCGTGCGCGACGTTGGAGACCGCGCACGAGAGACGCTCCTGCGGGAGACGCTCCATCATCGCGATGAAGCCGCGGTCGACCTCGCCGATGACCTGCGCGTCGGTCACGCGTACGTCGGAGAAGAAGAGCTCGGCGGTGTCCGACTCGTTCTGGCCGACCTTGTCGAGCTTGCGGCCGCGGGTGAAGCCGTCCATGCCGGTCTCGACGGCGAAGAGGGTGATGCCCTTGGCCCCCTTCTCGGGGCTCGTGCGGGCGGCGACGACAACCAGGTCGGCGGACCAGCCGTTGGTGATGAACGTCTTGGAGCCGTTGATGACCCAGTCGTCGCCGTCGCGGACGGCGGTGGTCTTCAGCGCTGCCAGGTCGGACCCGCCGGACGGTTCGGTCATCGCGATGGCCGTGAGCAGCTCACCGGTGACGAACCGGGGAAGCCAGCGCTCCTTCTGCTCGTCCGTGGTCAGCTCGACGAGGTACGGGGCGACGATGTCGGAGTGGATGCCGGTGCACGACGGCAGCGCGGCGTTGACCTTCGACAGCTCCTCGGCGAGAACGGCGTTGAAGCGGAAGTCACCGGCCTCCGCACCGCCGAACGCCTCCGGCACCTCGAGCCCGAGGAGACCTTGCTTGCCGGCCCCGAGCCAATAGTCGCGCGGCAGACCCTTGTCGACGGCATACTGCTCGACGTTCGGGAGAACGCTCCGCTCGACGAACGCCGCGACCGAGGCGCGGAAGGCCTCGTGGTCGTCCTCGAAGATTGCTCGCTTCATCGGGAGGGCCTCCGGGTCATGAGATCGTGATCCCCTAGAGTGTACTAAGCGCGCGCTTAGCGCGTGGAGGGGTCCCCCCACCCTCCTCGACCCCAGGAGTGACCATGACCGAGGCTCCAGCCCGCAAGCGGCTGACCGACGCCGCCATCGACGCGTTCGCCGAGCGCGGGTTCCACGCGACGACGACCCGTGACATCTCGACACGGGCCGGCATGAGCCCGGCAGCACTCTACGTGCACCATGCCTCCAAGGAGCAGCTGCTGTACGAGGTCAGCAGCTCCGGGCACATCGAGTGCCTCGAGATGATCCGCGCGGCGGCGGCGACGAGCGCCGACCCTGTGCAGCGTCTCGCCAACATGCAGTTCGCGTTCACGCGCTACCACGCCACGCACACCGCGGGCGCCCGTGTCGTCCAGTACGAGATTGCCGCGCTGACTCCCGAGCACCGCCGGGAGGTCGCCGGATACCGACGCGACATCGAGCGCGTCTACCACGAGGCGATCACGGACGGTGTCGAGAAGGGCGTCTTCGACGTCCAGGACGTCCCCGGGGTCTCGCTCGCGCTGATCTCGATGGCGATCGACCTCGTCCGGTGGTACCAGCCGCAGGGCGCCCGGACGCCAGAGTCGCTCGGCCGGATCCACGCCCAGATGGCCCTGCGGTCGGTCGGCGTCACCCACGAGGTTGCGCCCGAGGAGACTCCCGCCGACTGAGGCGTGCCGGCCACCGACGCGCAGAGGGCGGCGCGGCTGAAACAGCAGCGCGGCCGTCCTGAAGCCGGGGGAAACTCCAGAACAGCCGCGCGCTCTACGCGACGATGCCGCGACGCGATGGCGTCACGGCATCGGCGGGATCACTGGGCGAGAACGGCCTCGCCGGTGATGTTGACGGTGATCTTGTCACCGATCATGACCTTGTCGCCCTCGAGCGGGATGTTGAAGTCGATCCCGAACTCCTTGCGGCTGATCGTCGTGGTGGCCTCGACGCCCACGCGGGTGCCGCCCCACGGGTCCTTGCCCTCGCCGAGGAACTCGACCGACAGCTCGACCGGACGGGTGATGTCCTTGATCGTGAGGTCGCCGGTGACGACGAAGTCGGTGTCCGACTTCGCGACGACGCCGGTCGACGTGAAGGTCATCGTGGGGTGCGTCTCGACGGAGAAGAAGTCGGCGGAGCGCAGGTGCGCGTCGCGGTCCGGCGTGCCGGTGTTGATCGAGGTGAGGTCGATCGTCGCGGTCGTCGTCGACTCCGTGATCTCCGGAGCGGTGGTGATGCTTCCCTCGAACTTCTCGAACTTGCCGCGCACCTTGCTCATGATGTGACGGACGGTGAAACCGATCTCGGTGTGGGTCGGATCGAAGTTCCAGGTGCCTGTGGTGATCTGTGCCATGGTGCTGCGTCCCCTTTTGGGTCGTGGTGGTCTTCTAGGGCTTGGCGCCGGCCTCGCCGCTGTAGTTGCGGCTTCAACCAACTGCCTTCACCGTAGCATAACTAATTGAAGACGCAACTATTCCCTGGGTACAATCGGTCCATGACCTCGACCACGCAGACCGCCCCCGACACGCGGTGGCTCGACGACCAGCAGCAACGCCTGTGGCGTTCGTTCCTCGGCGGGTCAACAGCGTTCTTCGACCAGCTCGACCGTGACCTGCGCCGCGAGCACGACCTCTCGATGCCAGAGTACGAGATCCTCGTCCGACTCTCGGAGGCCCCGGACTGGACCCTGCGGATGGCCGAGGTCGCCAGCCAGGTCGCGCACTCGCGCAGCCGCATCACCCACACCGTCAGCCGGCTCGAGCGCGCCGGGCTGGTGGAGCGCGCGTCGTGCCTGTCCGACGGCCGCGGGGTCAACGCAAAGCTCACCGAGGCCGGCATGGACCGGCTCCGCGACGCCGCTCACACCCACGTCGGCGGCGTCCGTCGATACCTGATGGACAACCTCACCGAGGACGAGTTCGAGATCCTGGGTCAGGCGTTCGAGCGCGTACGCCGCGACCTGGGCGGTCAGGGCTTCTGAGAGGTCGTCCCCTGACGACGATCGCCCCACAGCACGACGTACGAGGCCGGCCCCGCTGAACGGGGCCGGCCTCGTACTGTTCGTGCTTCTGGATCAGTCGCGTGTGAGGCGACGGTGGGTCAGCGCGTGGGGTCGTGCGGCCTCTGGGCCGAGACGCTCGATCTTGTTGGCCTCGTAGTCGGCGAAGTTGCCCTCGTACCAGTACCACGCGGCAGCGTTGTCGGCGTCGCCCTCCCAGGCCAGGATGTGGGTCGCGACGCGGTCGAGGAACCACCGGTCGTGGGAGATGACCACGGCACAGCCCGGGAACTCGAGGAGCGCGTCCTCCAGCGACTGCAGCGTCTCGACGTCCAGGTCGTTGGTCGGCTCGTCGAGAAGCAGCAGGTTGCCGCCCATCTTCAGCGTGAGCGCCAGGTTGAGGCGGTTGCGCTCACCGCCCGAGAGGACCCCCGCACGCTTCTGCTGGTCGGGGCCCTTGAAGCCGAACGACGCGACGTACGCCCGGCTCGGCATCTCGAAGTTGGCGACCTTGATGTGGTCGAGTCCGTCGGAGACGACCTCCCACACGTTCTTGGCCGGATCGATGCCGCCGCGGGACTGGTCGACGTACGAGATCTTGACCGTGCTGCCGACCGTGAGGTTGCCGGCGTCGGGCTGCTCCTCGCCGATGATCATCTTGAACAGCGTGGTCTTGCCGACGCCGTTGGGGCCGACGATGCCGACGATGCCCGCTCGCGGCAGCGAGAAGCTCAGGTCGTCGATCAGCGTGCGGTCGCCGAACGCCTTGGTGAGGTCGTTCACGTCCAGGACGACGTCGCCGAGGCGCGGACCCGCCGGGATGTTGATCTCGGAGAGGTCGACCGAACGACGGCGCTCGGCCTCGGCGGCGAGCTCCTCGTAGCGCGCCAGACGCGACTTGCTCTTGGCCTGACGGGCCTTCGGGTTGGACCGGACCCACTCCAGCTCGCGCTCGAGGATCTTCTGACGCTTCGCGTCCTTCTTGCCCTCGACCACGAGGCGCTGCTGCTTGGTCTCGAGGTAGGTGGAGTAGTTGCCCTCGTACGGGTGCGTCTTGCCGCGGTCGAGCTCGAGGATCCACTGCGCGACGTTGTCGAGGAAGTAGCGGTCGTGGGTGACGGCGAGGACGGCACCGGGGTACTTGGCGAGGTGCTGCTCGAGCCACAGCACGCTCTCGGCGTCGAGGTGGTTGGTGGGCTCGTCGAGGAGCAGGAGGTCGGGCTGCTGGAGAAGCAGCTTGCACAGCGCGACGCGGCGGCGCTCACCACCCGAGAGGTTGTCGACGATCGTGTCCGGCGGCGGGCACCGCAGCGCATCCATCGCCTGCTCGAGACGCGAGTCGAGGTCCCAGGCGTTGGCGTGGTCGAGATCGGTCTGCAGCTCGCCCATCTCCGCGAGGAGAGAGTCGTAGTCGGCGTCGGGGCTCGCCAGCTCCTCGCTGATCGCGTTGAAGCGGTCGAGCTTGCCCTTGATCTCGGCGACCGCCTCCTCGACGTTCTCGAGGACGGTGGCTCCCTCGGTCAACGGCGGCTCCTGGAGAAGGATGCCGACGTTGGCCTCGGGGTCCTTGTAGGCGTCGCCGTTGCTCGGCTGCTCCATGCCGGCCATCAGCTTGAGCAGGGTCGACTTGCCGGTGCCGTTGGGGCCGACGACGCCGATCTTGGCGCCGTGGAGGAACGAGAGCGTCACGTCGTCCAGGACGACCTTGTCGCCGAGGGACTTGCGGACGTTGCGCAGGGTGAACACGTAGTCAGCCATGATGGGTCCAGCGTAGGCGCTCCCCCGGCGGAGCCGTGAATCGGACCGTCGGAGGAGCAGCACACCTCAGACGGCGACCGCCTCCGCTCGAAGGTCGGGAACGGCATGGGTGCTCTCGAACGCTGCCACCGCCTCTCCTTCCTGCGACGGCGTCTCGACAGTGGGCGCCGGCTCGTTGCGACGGAACGTGGTCGTCCCGCGGTTGAGGTCGTGGCACACCGCAGTCGCTTCGAGGACGTCGCGACGGTGCTCCTCCCCCGACTCCTTGTCCTGCCAGGTGTGGGTGCGGAGCCGGCCGAGGACCACGACCGGGTCCCCCAGCTGGAGGGAGGTGGCCGCGTTCTGTGCCAGCGTGCGGGCGGCCTTCACGGTGATCCACACGGTCGGAAGATCACGCCACCCGCCTTGCTGCCGGTCGTAGTAGCGCGGCGTGGATCCGACCCGGAACATCGCCCACGCGAAGCTGCCGCTCTCGCGAAGCTCGACGGGCGTGCCGACGTTGCCGTAGACGGTCATCTGGTTGTCGCTCATGGGCGCTCCTGTCATCGGGGACACCCTCAATGTGGGTTCTCCGCGCAGGAACGAACCACGGCGTCCTCGCCGCTGTGGACGAGCACACCGTGTGGACGGATGACGCGAGGACGACCGGTCAGACGTTGCGGCCGAGTGCCGTCGCGATGCCGCGTCGCGCCTGGTCGTACGCCGCAAGCTCGGCGTCGACCGGATCGAGCACGCGGGCACGGGCGACGTCGGCGATCGTGGACCGGAGGCGGTCCTCGACCCCGCGAGCCCTGCTCCGTGCCGAAGACTTCGCGACGACGGTGGTGACCAGGGCCAGCCCGAGCCCGACGACCAGACCGGCGACCGCGAGGATCACGGGGAGCCACACGCCTCCGACGGTCGGGGCGGACGTGCTCCCGGTCAGACCGGCTCCGGCCAGCGCGAGGAGCCACAGGAGCCCGCCGAGGGTCACCGCGAGCGCGACCCACTGGATCGCCTTGACGGCCGACCACCAAGCCGGCGGACGACCGAGACCGAGACCGGTCGAGGCGATGGCGCCGTCCAGGACGTCGCCGAGATCACGGTTGGGGACGACGACCGCGCGGCGCATGGACTGCACCCACGGAGCCGTGAGGCCGATGGTGGACTTCTCGGCCACGTCGCGGACCGCGACGTCGACGGCAGGCCGCTGCACGCGCGCCGGCACCCCGTCGGCGCCGTCACCGCCGCGAGCGCCGCTCGACTTCGAGCGTCCGATCAGGCGCAGCGGCGGCCAGGTCGTCGCGGACACGGCCTTGGAGACCAGCGTCTTCTCGGTGGAGTCGGCGACGGCTGCCACGCCCGCCGCGTCGGCGAGCGCCTCGACGAGCTGGTCGCGGTCGGAGTCGGTCAGACCGATCGCCGGCGCGTCTCCACTGACCTGACCGAGCGCCCTCGCGACGTGCTCGACGTCGGCGCCGGTGCGCATGCCGGCGGCCTGCTTGTCGCGGATCCGGCGGACGAGGGCGCGCTTGAGGTCGTCGACGCCGTCGCCCCGCAGTGCGGACACGGCCAGGACGGGGACGCCGGCGAGTCCGTCGTCGGCCAGGAGTCGGCGGATGTCCTGCAGGGCGCCGTCCCACTTCTCCGGCGGCAGCTTGTCGATCTGGTTGAGCACGACCATCGTGACGGCGGCATGGCGCGCCAGGGGGCGGAGGTAGCGCTCGTGGATCGCCGCATCGGCGTACTTCTGGGGATCGAGGACCCACACCAGCACGTCGGCGTACTGGACGAGTCGATCGACCTCCAGGTGGTGCGACACCTCGGTCGAGTCGTGGTCCGGGAGGTCGAGGAGCACCAGACCGTCGAGGTTCGTGTCGTCTGTGGTGGAGCCGAGCGGGCTGGTCAGCGACATCTGCTGACGCTCCGCGATGCCCATCCAGCCGAGCAGCTCTCGCGTGCCGCTCTCGCCCCAGGCGACAGCCATCGCCCAGGAGGTCGTCGGACGTCGGACGCCCACGGCCGAGAGCTCGATGCCGGCGACGGCGTTGAAGAGGGACGACTTCCCTGAGCCGGTCGCACCCGCGAGCGCGACCACGGTGCGGTCGCTGGCGAGGCGGAGACGCTCGCCGGCGCGGCGCACCACGACGGCTCCCTCCTCGACGAGCGCGGGGTCGAGCCGACCAGCGGTGGCGTCCACGGCGCGGGCGAGTCCGTCGACGCGCGCGGCGACGTCACCGCCGCTCGTGCTGAACAACGGTGCCGGCGAGGCGCCGGCAAGATCAGTCCCAGTCACGTCAGTCCCAGTCCTCGGGGATCAAGTCGGTGTGTCGCGCATCCTCGGCGGCACGCGCAGCGGCTCGAATGCTATCGGCTGCGGAGGGTGCAGCGGCAGTCCGAGCGAGGACGTCGTAGAAACGCTGCCTCTCGTCACGCAGCACGGTGCCCGCTCGGCGCAGGAGGTCTTCCTTGGCGAGCTCGAGCAGACGGTGGGCGGTCACGTCGCCGAAGACCTCGACGAGGAGCTCGCGGGCGGTCGATGCTCCGCTGGCGACCTCGTCCTCCCGGGGGGCCAGCTCGTTGACGACGCAGATGCCGAGCGTGACCGCGGAACCGGCCGTGCCGAGCGCCAGGAAGCGCGCAGTCATGCGACGCTCGGCGCCCTCGGCCCGCACGATCTCCGTGCACGCCTCGATCCAGTCGGAGGCGATGCGCTCGGCACGCGTCCGCAGGGTGCGGGTGGCACGCTCCAGCTCTCGCCCCGAGCCCGCGAGGAGCGACGCGCCGGCGCCGGACGCCTCCCAGGCCTGGTACGCCGCGTGGGCGCCGGCCTCGGCCTGCTCGAGCAGCAGCAGCTCGATGTCGTGGCCGAGCGTCTCCTGGACCTCGGCGACCCGGGCGCGACGGCCGCGCACGCTGTCGACGATGCGGTCGCGCAGGCGTCCGATGCGGTCGTCGGCACCGCGGAGCAGGTCACCGGACCCGGCGAAGTCGCGCCAGCGAGCCGCGAGCTCCCCCCGCATCAGCGTGCCGTCGGAGAGGTCCTTCGCGAAGGCGGCCTCGGCACCGGTGTAGGCGCGGTCGACGTCCTCGACGAGCGAGGAGAGCACCGCGCCCTGGTCGGCAACGGCGTCGGCGACGTCGAACGCGCTGAAGACGATCTTGCGGACTGCGCCGTCGAGGGTCTGCGTGACGATCGCGGCGCGCACCTCCGGGTCGGCGGCGAGGTCGTGGAGCCAGTTGAGGATCGGGGCGACGGCGCTCGGCGGCAGCAGGCCGTCCTCGTCGACGTCACCCTCGAGCACCGTGAACAGCGGAGAGTCCTTGAGGCCGCGCGCGGTGAGCATGCGGGCGAGGTGACCGCGGACCTCGCCCATCGACGGCTCGGGTGTGCGGTCGAGGACGATCGCGACGGCGGCGCTGCGGTCGGCCGCCTCCCGCAGGTAGTCCCACGGCACCTGGTCGGCGTAGCGAGCCGCCGAGGTCACGAAGAGCCACAGGTCGGCCGCGGCGAGCAGCTCGCCCGCGAGTCGCCGGTTGTCGGCCTCGACCGAGTCGACGTCCGGTGCGTCGAGGAGCGCGAGCCCCTGGGGCACCGTGTGCGCGGCGACCAGCGTCAGCGACCGCGTGTCGTGCGACTGGCTGGTGGCGCGGGCGAGGTCGGGGAGGATGCGGTCCGGCTGGAACCAGTCGGCGTCGGCCGGGTTGTGGACGAGCACGGCCGAGCGTGTCGTCGGCCGGAGCACTCCTGACTCGGTGACCTGGCGACCCACGAGCGAGTTCACGAGAGTCGACTTGCCGGCACCGGTGGAGCCACCGATCACCGTCAGGAGCGGGGCGTCGAGCTGCACCAGCCGCGGGAGGACGTAGTCGTCGAGCTGCGAGAGCAGCGATCGCTGGGCCTCGCGCCCCTCGGCGGCCCCCGGGACGTCGAGGCCCAGGGCAGCACCGCCCAGCTCGGAGCGCAGCTTGAGCAGCGCAGCGAGCAGGGTCGCGGTGGAACCATCCCTCGACACTCGTACCTCCGGAGAAGGTGTGCTGTACCGCCTCAGCGTAGTGGAGACTTCGGCCGAGGTCTTACTCGCGACCCTCGCGGACCACCCGGGCGTCGTCGAAGTCACTGACGACGGGGTTCGGTGCGCCCGTCGCGGCCCGGAGCGTGCGGCGGCACGTCGACAGGGAGGGCCGGTCCTGCGGGGGGCGCGACGGCCTGACCGTTCGCCGAGGGAACGCTCGGGTGCCCGTACGGCGGCGGCACGCTCGGCTGGGCGTACGGGCGCGGCGGCGGCGCGGCGTACGGGGGTCCGGGCCGGACCTGCGGGTACGGCGCGCGCGCCGGGGCGTACGCGAACCGCAACGGCGCGGGGAGCACGACGTACGGGCGCAGCACCCGCATCTGCGCGAGCAGGGCGTCGACGCGTTCGGCGGCCCTCGGCTTCGCCAACCGATCGATCACGCCGGCGTAGAGGAAGGCCATCGTGATCGCGTTGCGCTGGTAGCGCCGGGTGGCCTTCGCGGACGCGTCGCCGCCGTACGCACGGGCGTGCTTAACGGCCTTGCCCCGGTAGGACAGCGACGCGATGAAGGGGATCTCGTCGGCGACGAGCCAGCCGCGGCGCGCGACGTCGGTGAGCGCACGGGTGAGGTAGCGGCCCTGGTTGCGACGGGCGATCGCTGCGAGCACGACCGTCCCGGCGAGGAGCAGGCCGGTGAAGCCGTACGCGAGCAGGAACCCGGTGCCGCCGAGGTAGCTGACGCTGCCGTTCCAGATGCCGTGCAGCGCCATGCTCCCGACCAGCCCTGCCACGCAGAGCAGGACCCGCAGGCCCATCGACCGCTGCCGGACCGCAAGGCCGATCGCGATGCCGAAGGCGGCGGTGAACATCGGGTGGGCGAACGGGCTCATGATGCCGCGCAGCACGAACGTCGCCGTCGTCGCGCCGGCGCCGTCGATGCCGGCCTCGTCGATTCCGAGGTACGCGCCGGCGTAGTAGCCGATGTTCTCGACGAAGGCGAAGCCGAGACCGACGAGCCCGGCGAACACGAGACCGTCGATCACCCCGTCGATCACTCGACGCATCCGCAGGAACGTGAGCAGCAGGAACAGGCACTTGGCCGGCTCCTCGGTGACCGGCGCGATGAAGGTCGCGAGCGCCTCGTTGGAGAGGTCGAACGTGTGAGAGATGAAGAGCTGGGCTGCGAGCGCGAGAACCACCGACACCACGCCGCCCCACACGACTGCGGCGAGCTTGTAGTGCCACGGCTCGGGCTCGTAGCGGTCGAGCCAGAAGAAGCAGCCGAGCAGCGCCGGCAGCGGCAGGAGCGCGTACAACAGGCTCAGGCCGCTGCCGGCGACGTCGCCGGTGGAGATCGACAGGTAGCCCGCGCCGACGACACCGATCGCCGCCGTCACGAACATCAGGACGACGAGGAGGGTGTGACCGCGCTGCCACATGGGGTCGGGCAGGCGCGGGAGCGGCCCGAGCGGGGCCGGCGAGCGAGGAGGCTGCGGCGACGGCGCCGACCACGGCTGGGACACACCCCGAACCCTATCCGCGTACCCCCACGAAGCCGCCGCCGATAGGGTGTCGCTTGGGCGCCCGTAGCTCAGCTGGACAGAGCAGCGGCCTTCTAATCCGCCGGTCGCAGGTTCGAATCCTGCCGGGCGCGCTCAGCTCTCCAGAGCGGCGTCGAGCTCGATCTCGGGGACCGCGGCGAGAGCCTTGCTGACCGGGCACGCCTTCTTGGTCTCCTCGGCGACCTCGGCGAACTGGTCGGCGGTCAGGCCGTCGACCTTCGCCCGGACGGTGAGGACGATCTTGGAGATCAGCAGCCCACCGTTCTCGCGGTCGGGGCGCACGGTGACGTCCGCCTTGACCGTCGACGACTGCGGGGTGCCGCCGGCGTTCGCGATGCCGCCCGACAGCGCCATCGAGTAGCAGGCGGCGTGCGCCGCCGCGATCAGCTCCTCAGGACTCGTCGTCCCGTCCGCCTCGTCGGCGACCCGCTTGGGGAACGAGACGTCGAAAGAACCAGCCCCGGAGCTGTCGAGGTTGACGCTCCCCGAGCCGTCCTGCAGCCCACCGGTCCACTGCGTCGTTGCCGTGCGTACGGCCATGATGTCGCTCCCGTCGATCGTCTGGTGTCGTCCCTGCCCACCGTAGAGAAGCGACGCCCCGTACGCACGGGGCGTACGGGGCGTCGTGGTCTCGACCGACCGACGTCGGTTCGGGTCAGCGGGCCTGTGCAGCCTCGACGGCGGCCTGGATGTCCGCGAGACCGGGGACGCCGGGCTGGCCGTCGACCTCGGGACCGTTGACCGTCACACCGTCGACCCACACGGTCGGCGTGCCGCTCAGCTTGGTGCCCTCGGCGTCGGGCGTCTCGAAGGCCGCCTTGGTCGGCGGACCCTGGACCTCGGCCCAGTCGCGGAACGGCCGGCCCTCGATGCAGTCCTTCGCACCGGTGGCGCCGCTGGTCTCGGCCATCTCGACGAAGTCCGACTCGTCGAGCTCGCCGCCCTCGGTCGGCTGGTTGACGAACACCTGCTCGGTGAAGTCGCGGTACGCGGCGGCGCCCCCGTCCTCGAAGACGCACATGGACGCGGCCAGCGCATCGCTGGAGAACTGGGTGAGGAAGGCGATCGGGCGGAACTCGGCCTCGATGGTGCCGGCCTTGACCTGCTCGTCGATCCACGTGCCCGCCTCGGCCTCGAAGGCCTTGCAGTGCGGGCAGGCGAAGTCCTCGAAGAACGTCACCTTGACCGCGTCGGGGTTGGCGGTGCCACCCACGTCGGTGGCGCTCAGCACCACGCCGTTGTTCTCGGTGAGCCCCTTGGGTGTACGCACCGAGTCTCCGGCAGCCTCGTCCACCGCGGACTTGATGGCGAACCCGGCGACGGCGATCACGACGAGGACGACGGCCACGATGGCCGCCGTGATGATGTTGCGACGTCGCTTCTCCTGACGCTCGCGCTCCTTGCGCAGCTCGGCTGCTCGCTCGCGGCGTTCGCGCTTGTCGTCCCTGCTGGCCACCTGGCAACCATCCTTCTCGTACGGACACGTGTCGCCCGTCCAACGTTCGTGGCGGGGCCCGCGTTCCCAGCGATTCGCGACCCAGGCTACCTGTAGGGGTCAGAGGGGGAGGCTAGGGTGGACTGCCGTGGACAGGCTTGTGTGGATCGACTGTGAGATGACCGGGCTCGACCTCGAGCGAGACGCGTTGGTCGAGGTGGCGGCGATCGTCACCGACTTCGACCTCAACCCGGTCGCCGAGGGCATCGAGGTGGTCATCAAGCCGCCGCGAGAGGCGCTCGACCAGATGAACGACGTCGTCACCGAGATGCACACCGCGTCCGGTCTGATCACCGAGCTCGACGACGGCATGGCCCTCGCCGACGCCGAGCAGGTCGTGCTCGACTACATCAAGCAGCACGTCCCCGAGCCCCGCAAGGCGCCGCTCGCAGGCAACTCGATCGGCACCGACCGCGCGTTCCTGCTGCGCTACATGCCCGACCTCGAGGGCTACCTCCACTACCGCGTGATCGACGTCTCGTCGATCAAGGAGCTGTCGCGCCGCTGGTACCCGCGCGCCTACTTCGCCTCCCCCGCGAAGACCGGCAACCACCGCGCGCTCGCCGACATCCAGGAGAGCATCGAGGAGCTCCGCTACTACCGTGCAGCGGTCTTCGTGCCCGAGCCCGGCCCCGACACCGAGACCGCCCGGGCGATCGCCGCACAGCACGCCGGATCCCTGCGCGGACAGGTCGCAGAGCCGACCCGGATTTCGGACGACGAGGGCTGACCCGCTACACTTCTTCTCGCCGCACACGGTCTCGCCGTGGAGCGCGCGGTGGGTGTAGCTCAGTTGGTAGAGCACCGGCTTGTGGTGCCGGTGGTCGCGGGTTCAAGTCCCGTCATCCACCCCGATGGAGGCCCGGTCGAGGACGTCGTTCTCGCCGGGCCTCGTCCTTTTTGCGACTCAGCTGTTGGAGGCTCAGCTGTTGGAGGCTCAGCTGTTGGAGGCTCAGCTGTTGGAAAAAACCGCAGGATCCTCTGGTCCTCGGCCGGACCAGGTCCACGCGTAGGCCGGGTCCTCGGAGGCCAGACCGCCTTCACCCAGCTCCAGGGGCGCGAACGTGTCGACCATCACGGCCGACTCCTCGAAGTAGTCGACTCCCAACGACGCCTCGATCGCCGACGGCTGCGGGCCGTGCGCGTAGCCGCCCGGGTGGAGCGAGATCGAGCCGATCCCGATGCCCGAACCCTTGCGCGCCTCGTAGTCACCGCCGACGTAGAACATGACCTCGTCGCTGTCGACGTTGGAGTGGTAGTACGGCACGGGGATCGACAGCGGGTGATAGTCGACCTTGCGCGGCAGGAAGTTGCAGACGACGAAGTTGTGCCCCTCGAAGACCTGGTGCACCGGCGGCGGTTGATGCACTTTGCCGGTGATCGGCATGTAGTCCTCGATGTTGAACGTGTACGGATAGAGGCACCCGTCCCACCCGACCACGTCGAAGGGGTGGGACGCGTAGACCATGCGCGTCCCGACGACCTGGCCTCCGACGCGGTGCTTCACGAGGACCTCGACGTCGCGACCGTCGGCGCTGAAGGTCGCCGTCGGACCGTGCAGGTCGCGCTCGCAGTACGGCGCGTGCTCGAGGAGCTGCCCGTACCGCGACAGGTAGCGCTTCGGCGGGGCGACGTGGCTGTTGGCCTCGATCGGATAGAGCCGGCTCGCCTCGCGCGGGACCCACCGGTGGGTGGTCGCGCGCGGCACGATCACGTAGTCCCCCGCCCGGTAGGCGACGACACCGAACACCGTCTCGACCACGCCCGCCCCGGCTTCGACGTACACGCACTCGTCGCCGATCGCGTTGCGGTAGTACGGCGAGGGGTCCACCCCCGTCACCACGTACGAGATGCGCACGTCGTTGTTGCCGAGCACGAGCCGGCGCCCGGTCACGGGGTCGGCCTTCGCGCCGTCCTCGAAGAGCGTGTGCAGCTTCAGGTGGCGCGGCTTCAGCGGGTGGTTGGGCGTCCTCGTCTGGTCGGCGAGGTCCCACACCTCCGACGCGACGATCGCCGACGGCACGCCGCGGTGGTAGAGCAACGAGGAGTCCGACGAGAAGCCCTCCTCCCCCATCAGCTCCTCGTACAGGAGCTGCCCGTCGTCGTCGCGGAACTGCGTGTGCCGCTTCGCGGGGACGTCGCCGATCTGCCGGTAGTGCGCCATCGTCTGCTCCGTTGCTCGTTTATCGAACATCGCTCGCCGATATCAGGGTTACGGTGCTACGGTACGCGCGATGTCAACCTCGGCGAACGACCGTCACGGCGTCCTCGTGCCCGAGCCCTGGGTCGGGCTCGTGGACGACGCCGCGACCTTCCCCCCGGGAGACAGCGCGCTCCCTGACGCCGTCGCCGCACACCTCCGGCGCCGACACGAGTGGTACGCCGACCTGGTCGGCACGTTCGTGGTCAAGCACGGCGACGTGCCGGCGGTGGCGTCGGCTCCGCTCGCCTTGTCGGTCCTCGTCTCCGGGGATCCCGGCACGTCGGCCGGCGTGGTGCGAGGGCTCGTCACGGCCGACGCAACGATCGCAGGCCTGGAGGTCGCTCCGACGGGGGCAGACGATCTCGTCGAGCACGTCCACCGCACGGTTGCCGCCATCACGGCAGCCCGCCGCGACGGCGACCTCGACGACGTCCCCGTGTACGTCGAGCTGCCGGTGCGCGAGCCGACCTCGACGTGGCTGGACGCGGTCGACGCCCTCGCGGTTTCCGGCATGCACCTCAAGCTGCGCACCGGCGGGCTTGCCGCAGCGGCCTTCCCGTCATCGCCCCCGCTCGCCGCGTCCATCGCTGCCGCGGTCGAGCGGGAGGTGCCTTTCAAGTGCACGGCCGGGCTGCACCACGCCGTCCGCCACCGCTCCACCGAGGGTTTCGAGCACCACGGCTTCGTCAACGTCCTCGTGGCGACCGCCCGCGCGATCGACGGGGCCGCCGTCGAGGAGATCGCCGCAGCGCTCGACGTACGCGACGGGGCAGCTCTCGTCGAGGAGGCACGCACTGCCGACCTCGCCGCAGCACGACGGCGCTTCACCTCGTTCGGCTCGTGCAGCGTCGTCGAGCCGGTCGACGACCTCCTCGCCCTCGGACTGCTGGAGACACCATGACCACCTGGGTGCCCGGAGCGGCCGGCTCGCTCTTCGACGTCGACAACCTTCCGTACGGGGTGTTCTGCCGGGCGGAGGAGGATCCTCGTGTCGGCGTCCGGATCGGTGACCACCTGCTCGACCTGGCCCCGCTCGTCGACGCCACGTCCGACCTGCACGACGTCCTTCGCGCGGGATCGCTCAACCCGCTGATGTCTCGCGGCCGAGAGGTCCACCGGCGCCTTCGAGAACGTGTCTCGCGCCTGCTGACCGACGAGTCGGAACGACCCACGGTCGGCCCGCATCTCGTGCCGCTGACCGGCGTGACGTTGCGGATGCCGTTCGAAGTGGCCGACTACGTCGACTTCTATGCCTCGCTCGACCACGCGTCCAACGTCGGCCGGATCTTTCGACCCGATCAGGAGCCGCTCCTGCCGAACTGGAGGCACCTCCCCGTCGGCTATCACGGGCGCGCCGGGACGGTTGTCGCATCGGGGACGCCCGTCGTCCGCCCGCGGGGACAACGACGCGGCGAGGACGGACCGACGTACGGACCCTCGGGTCGCCTCGACATCGAGGCGGAGCTCGGCTTCGTCGTCGGCACGCCGTCGGCGCTCGGCACGTCGGTGGCGGTCGGCGACTTCGCCGATCACGTGTTCGGCGTCAGCGGCCTCAACGACTGGTCCGCCCGCGACATCCAGGCCTGGGAGTACGTCCCGCTCGGCCCGTTCCTCGGCAAGTCGTTCGCGACGTCGATCTCGCACTGGGTCACGCCGCTCGAGGCGCTCGACGCTGCCTGGGTCGACCTGCCGGGACAGGATCCGCGTCCGCTCGACTACCTCGCTCCCGACGACGCGCGAGGGCTCGACATCGCGGTCGAGATCGCGTTGAACGGTGTGGTCGTGAGCCGACCGGCGTACCGCTCGATGTACTGGTCCCCCGCCCAGATGCTGGCCCACATGACGGTCAACGGCGCGTCGCTGCGTACGGGCGACCTGTTCGGGTCGGGGACGATCAGCGGACCCGATCGCAACCAGCGCGGGTCATTCCTGGAGCTGAGCTGGGGCGGCGCCGAGCCCTTCGGCAAGGAGATCTTGGGACGAGGCCGCACCTTCCTCGAGGACGGCGACGAGGTGGTCCTGCGCTACACCGCGCCCGGCACGGGCGGCGGCCGGATCGCGCTCGGCGAAGTCGTCGGACGGATCGAGCCCGCACAGGGCTGAGACCACAGGTCTCGATCGCTTGTCCTGAGGAGCCCGAGCTTGCGAGGACGTCTCGAAGGGCTCCGCGCCTCGACCAGCAAACACTCCCGCTGGTCGTCTCGAGACCAGGGTCTCGATCGCTTCGCGCCTCGACCAGCGGGTGGAGACGCCTCGACCAGCGGGTGGAGACGCCTCGACCAGCGGGTGGAGACGCCTCGACCAGCGGGCGCGACGCTCAGAAGTTGCCGCGCTTCTCCTGCTCCCGCTCGATCGCCTCGAAGAGCGCCTTGAAGTTGCCCTTGCCGAACCCGAGGGATCCGTGGCGTTCGATGAACTCGAAGAACACCGTCGGACGGTCGCCGATCGGCTTGGTGAAGATCTGAAGGAGGTAGCCGTCCTCGTCGCGATCGACCAGGATGCCCCGCTTCTGGAGCTCTTCGATCGGCACTCGGACCTCGCCGATCCGCACCCGCAGCTCCGGATCCTCGTAGTACGAGTCAGGGGTCGCCAGGAACTCGACGCCTTCCTCGACCAGGGCGTCGACCGTACGCAGGATGTCGTTGGTGGCGAGTGCGAGGTGCTGGGCGCCGGGGCCGTCGTAGAACTCGAGGTACTCGTCGATCTGCGACTTCTTCTTGCCGACGGCCGGCTCGTTGAGCGGGAACTTCACCCGGTGGTTGCCGTTGGCGACGACCTTGCTCATGAGCGCCGAGTAGTCGGTGGCGATGTCGTCGCCGATGAACTCCGCCATGTTCGTGAAGCCCATGACCCGGTTGTAGAAGTCGACCCACTCGTTCATCCGGCCCAGCTCGACGTTGCCGACGATGTGGTCGAGCGCCTGGAACACGCGCTTCGGGGCTCCGGCGCGCTTGCGGTAGGACGAGGTGCGCGCGACGTACCCCGGCAGGTACGGGCCGTCGTACCGTGACCGGTCGACGAGCGTGTGCCGCGTGTCTCCGTACGCCGCGACGGCGCCGAGGCGTACGGTCCCGTGCTCATCGCTCTCGTCGTGCGGCTCCACGAGGACCGTGGCGCCCTGGGCGCGCGCGTGCTCGATGCACGCATCGACGTCGGGCACCTCGAGGGCGATGTCGGTGAGGCCGTCGCCGTGCTTGGCGTGGTGGGCGATGACGGGGCTGTCAGGGTGGACGCCGCCGTTGAGCACGAACCGGACCGCCCCGCTCTTGAGCACGTACGAGACGTGGTCACGGTTGCCGGTCTCGGGACCCGAGTACGCGACGAGCTCCATGCCGAACGCGGACTGGTAGAAGTGCGCGGACTGCGTCGCGTTGCCTACGGCCCACACGGCCGCGTCCCAGCCGGTCACGGGGAACGGGTCGCTCCCGGCGTCGTACTCGACGAGCCCGACGAGCTGCTTCAGCGCGTCGACGTCCAGCTCGGCCAGCCGCTCCTCGTTGGTCAAGGCGTCCTGCAGAGACATGAGCTTCCTTTCGTCGGCTCCTGCCATTGGACAACCCGGACCTCCGAGCCGTCCACCCCTCCAGGCACGACGCGTACCGTCGATGACGAGGAGGACGGATGCAGCACGGCGAGTACAAGGTTCCTGGCGGCAAGCTGGTCGCCGTCGATCTCGATGTCGAGGACGGCCGGATCAGGGGCGTACAGGTCTCCGGCGACTTCTTCCTGGAGCCCGACGAGGCGCTCGAACGGATCAACGGTGCACTGGAGACCATGCCCGCCGACGCGAGCGTGGGGTCGTACGCGAAAGCCGTGGAGGAGTCACTCGACGGTGCCACGATGATCGGCTTCGACGCCCGGTCCGTCGGGTTCGCCGTCACGCGCGCGCTCGGTCGCTCGACGGCCTGGCACGATCACTCGTTCGAGCTGGTCGACGCGGGCCGGCTCCACCCGCCGCAGCAGATGGCCCTCGACGAGCTGCTGGCCCACCAGGTCGGTGCTGGGACCAGACCACCGGCGCTCCGGGTCTGGGAGTGGGCGTCGAACTCGGTCATCATCGGCTCGTTCCAGTCGCTGTCCAACGAGGTCGATCTCGAGGCGGCGGCGTGCCACGGCGTGACGGTCGTCCGCCGCATGTCCGGCGGCGGCGCGATGTTCGTCGAGCCCGGCAACACCATCACCTACTCGCTGTACGTGCCGGCGTCGCTGGTCGAGGGCATGACCTTCGGAGAGTCGTACGCGTTCCTCGACGCCTGGGTGATCCGGGCGCTGCGCGCGCTGGGTCTCGACGCCTCGTACGTCCCGCTCAACGACATCGCGACCCCGCAGGGCAAGATCGGTGGCGCCGCGCAGAAGCGGCTTTCCAGTGGCGCCGTGCTTCACCACGTGACGATGTCGTACGACCTCGACGCGACCAAGATGCTCGACGTCCTGCGGATCGGGCGCGAGAAGCTGTCGGACAAGGGCGTCACGAGTGCCGGGAAGCGCGTCGACCCGCTGCGCAGCCAGACCGGGATGAGCCGGGACGAGATCGTCCGTGCGATGGTCGACCACTTCGAGGCGAGCTACGGGCTGACGCGGGTCTCGCTCGACGATGCGACGCGTGCGGAGATGGAGGCGTTGGCGGCAAGCAAGTACGCCGACCCCGGGTGGACCGCGCGCGTGCCGTGAGCGGCACCCGCTCCGGTCACTCCTCGGACAGCAGCGGCAGCGAGCGGCGGCTGGCGAAATGACGTGCCGTGTCATCGACCGGGTCGGTGAACGCCAGCTCGCTCGCCAGCAGCTGGAGCGGCGTCGTGAAGTCGTCGAGGTCCATGTCGAGGACCGTGGGATAGACGGGATCGCCCACGATCGGGATGCCGAGGCCGTGCAGGTGCGCGCGCAGCTGGTGCGTACGGCCGGTGGCGGGGTCGAGGACGTAGACGCCGTGCTCGCCGTGCCGTCCCTCGAGCGCGACGTGAGTCACCGCGTTGGGAGCCGCGCCGGGAACCACCTCGACCTGGAACAGCCCGCGGCGCTTCACGAGGTGGTTGCTCACCCTCGTCGGCAGGCTCAGGGTCGGATCGACGGGCGCGAGCGCACGGTAGGTCTTGCGCGCCTCCCGTCGCTGGAACAGCATCTGGTACGGCCCTCGCCAGCGCCGCGCGGTGGTGAGGACGAGCACGCCGGAGGTGATCCGGTCGAGGCGGTGCACCGGTGAGAGCTCCGGCAGGCCGAGCTCGTCGCGCAGCCGTACGACCACGCTCTCGCGGACGTGCCGCCCGCGCGGGATCGTCGCGAGGAACGGCGGCTTGTCGACGACCACGAGTCGCTCGTCACGATGGAGGATCTCGAGGTCGCCCGGCACCGGCGCCTCCTCGCGCAGGTCGCGGTAGAACCAGACGAACGTGTGCGGCTGGTAGGCGTCGCCATCGGCGATCGACGTGCCCGCGTCGTCCACGAAGCGGCGGTCGACGAACATCCCCGTCACGTCGACCTGCTCCGGCAGCCGCCACCGCAGCCACTCCCCCATCGTCGTCCAGGCGACCGCCTCACGGCCGCGGTCCGGCGTACGCAGCCAGACCGCGCCGAGACCGTCACGCGGCGGGAGAGGTGAACGAGGAGGCACGGCTCGATCGTACGGGCGAGACCCCCGGCCCCCGCTCCCTCCGGTGATCGAGGCCACCCCATCCGCTGATCGAGGCCACCCCCATCCGCTGATCGAGGCGCGAAGCGATCGAGATCCCCGGTCTCGATCGCTTCGCGCCTCGACCACCAAGGGTGGCGCGCCTCGACCACCAAGGCTTCGCGCCTCGACCACCATGGGTGGGGCGCCTCGACCGCCGAGGGTGGGTGGCTAGTCCAATGCCACGGGCACGACGTCCTCCGCCCCCATCCTCGCCGCGTCTGCCGTCTCGTCGTCCAGCATCGTCTGGCTCTCGCGCTCGGCCTCGACCCGCGCGCGGTAGTGCTCGACCTCGCGCCGCACCTGCTCCGTACCCCACCCGAGCGGCCCCGCCATCAGCTCCGCCGCCTCCTCGCAGGACGCCGTGCCGCGGTCGAACGTCTCGATCGAGATCCGGGTCCGGCGGGTGAGCACGTCGTCGAGGTGGCGGGCGCCCTCGTGCGAGACGGCGTACACGATCTCCGCCCGCAGGTAGTCGTCGGCACCACCGAGCGGCTCGCCCAGCGACGGGTCGTCCACGATCAGATCCAGCACCTCGTGCACCAGCGAGCCGTACCGCTTGAGCAGGTGCTCGATGCGGACCTCGTGCAGCCCGCTGCGCGCGGCGAGCAGACCGCGGCGATTCCACAGCGCCGTGTAGCCGTCCGCGCCGAGCAGCGGCACGTCCTCCGTCACGCACGCGGGGATCACGCGCGTCGTCCCGAGTGCGTGCGCGGCCGCGTCGACGGCGTCGCGGGCCATCACGCGGTACGTCGTGTACTTGCCGCCGGCGACGACGACGAGCCCGGGCACGGAGTGCGAGACCGCGTGCTCGCGCGAGAGCGTCGAGGTCGCCTCGGACTCCCCGCGCAGCAGCGGCCGCAGCCCCGCGTACACGCCCTCGACGTCGGCATGGGTCAGCGGCGTCGCGAGCACGGCGTTGACGTGGTCGAGGAGGTAGTCGATGTCGGTACGGCTCGCGGCGGGGTGGTCCTTGCTCAGCGACCAGTCGGTGTCGGTGGTCCCGATGATCCAGTGCCGTTTCCACGGGATCACGAACAGCACGGACTTCTCGGTCTTGAGGATCAGGCCGGACTCGCCCTGGATGCGGTCGCGCGGCACGACGAGGTGCACGCCCTTGCTCGCCCGGACGTGGAACTGGCCGCGCTCGGCGACCATCGCCTGCGTCTCGTCGGTCCACACGCCGGTCGCGTTGATGACCTGCGAGGCCCGGATCTCGAACGCGTCCCCCGACTCGAGGTCGCGCACCTCGACGCCGGTGACCCGCTCGCCCTCGCGGAGCATGCCGGTGACACGCGCGCGGGTGGCGACGTGCGCGCCGTACGAGGCAGCGGTCCGCGCGAGCATCATCGTGTGGCGTGCGTCGTCGACCTGGCCGTCGTAGTACTCGATCGCCCCGACCAGCGCGTCCTTGCGCAGCGACGGCATGCGCCGCAGCGCTCGGCGTCGCGTCAGGTGCCGGTGTCGAGGGACGCCCCGCGCCTGGCCCGACAGCCACGCCATCGAGTCGTACATCGCGACGCCCGCGCCCGCGTACGCCCGCTCCCACACGCGGTGCGTCAGCGGATACAGGAACGGGGTCGGCTGCACCAGGTGGGGCGCGAGCCGGTCGACGAGGAGGCTGCGCTCGGCCAGCGCCTCGGCGACCAGTCCGAAGTCGAGCATCTCGAGGTAGCGCAGGCCGCCGTGGATGAGCTTCGACGAGCGGCTCGACGTGCCCGAGGCGAGGTCGCGCGCCTCGACCAGGCCGACTGTGAGGCCGCGCGTCGCGGCGTCCAGCGCGCACCCGGCGCCGACGACGCCGCCGCCGATGACGAGCACGTCGAGTGGGGCGACACCGTTCGAGCCGGCGGCGCAGAGATGGGCGAGCGCACCGCTGCGCGTCTGCTGGTCGAGGGCGACCGGTCGCACGTCAGTCCACCTCCACCCAGTCGAGGGTGCGCTGGACGGCCTTCTTCCACCCGGCGTACGCCTCCTCGCGGCGCTCCTCGTCCCACGTCGGCTCCCAGCGCTTGGACTCCTTCCAGTTCTGGCGCAGCTCGTCGGTGTCGCGCCAGAACCCGACCGCCAGACCTGCCGCGTACGCCGCGCCGAGCGCCGTGGTCTCGGCCACCTCGGGGCGGCTCACCGTCGTGCCGAGGACGTCGGCCTGGATCTGCATGCACAGCTCGTTGAGGGTCACTCCCCCGTCGACCTTGAGCACGCCGACGGGGACACCGGAGTCCTGGGCCATCGCGTCGGCGACGTCGCGCGACTGGAAGCAGATCGCCTCCAGCGTCGCGCGCGCCAGGTGCGCGTTGGTGTTGTAGCGGGACAGGCCGACGATGGCGCCGCGGGCGTCGGAGCGCCAGTACGGGGCGAACAGCCCGGAGAACGCCGGGACGAAGTAGACGCCGCCGTTGTCCTCGACCTGCCGCGCGAGCGACTCCGACTGTGCTGCGCCGGAGATGATGCCCAGCTGGTCGCGCAGCCACTGAACGGCCGAGCCGGTGACGGCGATCGACCCCTCGAGCGCGTACACGGGGTCGGCGTCGCCGAGCTGGTACGCGACGGTCGTCAGCAGGCCGGCCTTGCTGCGGACGATCTCGGTGCCGGTGTTGAGCAGCAGGAAGTTGCCGGTGCCGTAGGTGTTCTTGGCCTCGCCGGGCGCGAAGCACACCTGCCCGACGAGCGCGGCCTGCTGGTCACCGAGGACCCCGGTGATGGGGACCTCACCGGCGAACGGACCGCTCTCGAGCGTCGTCCCGTAGCCGTCGGCGACCGAGGACGGGCGGATCTGCGGGAGCATCGCCCGCGGGATGCCGAAGATCTCCAGCAGCTCGTCGTCCCAGTCGAGGGTCTCGAGGTTCATCAGCATCGTGCGGCTCGCGTTGGTCACGTCGGTGACGTGCACTCCCCCGTGCCGGCCGCCGGTGAGCTGCCAGGTCACCCAGCAGTCGGTGGTGCCGAAGAGAGCGTCGCCACGCTCGGCGGCCGCGCGCAGGTCGGGCAGGTTCTCGAGGAACCAGGCGATCTTGCCTCCCGAGAAGTACGTCGCCGGGGGCAGGCCGGCCTTCTCGCGGATCACGGCGCCGTGCCCCTCCTGCTCGAGCCGTGAGGCGAGCCGGTCGGTGCGGGTGTCCTGCCAGACGATCGCCGGTCCGTACGGCCGCCCTGTCCGGCGGTCCCACACGACCGTGGTCTCGCGCTGGTTGGTGATGCCGATGGCCGCGAGGTCGGCGGCCGAGAGGTGGGCCTTGGCGAGCGCGGTCTGGACGACGGCGCTCGTACGCTCCCAGATCTCGAGCGGGTTGTGCTCCACCCAGCCGCTGCGTGGCAGGATCTGCTCGTGCTCCAGCTGGTGGCGAGCCACCTCGGCGCCGTCGTGGTCGAAGATCATGAAGCGGGTGCTGGTCGTGCCCTGGTCCACGGACCCCACGAAGTCGGCCATGCGTCGTTTCTACACGCCTGCGCGTCGAGGGGCTAACGGCGCGCCCGCCCCGTCGAGTCCGCACCGTGCTCGCGATGCACGCATCTCACCGCGGACCTAGGGTTGGGCCCCTGAGCCGCGTGGAGATCCGGGGGGAATCGTGCGTGCTGGGTGGGCAGCAACCGTCGTCGCGCTGGCGATCGGCGCCGTCCAGGTCCCCGCCACGCAGGCCGCAGCCCAGTCGTGGGAAGCAGACTGTACGAACCCGACCGTGGTGATCGCGACCGACTCGGCCGCGACGCTCGACCTTCAGCCCTCCGACGTGGTCCGCGTGAGCGCGCGGTACACCGGCGGGGTGAATTCCTTCCCGTACGGTGCCGCGATCTGCGTGACCGCTTCCGGGAGCTTCTCCCCGACCTGGATCAACAACGCGTCGGGAGCGGTGCTCGTGCGCGGTACGGCGGCCTTTCCCTCGATCGCGACCGGCGCAGCATTCGTCCTGGTGAACGAAGGAACGACCGGGTTCCCGCAGGGGATGACCACGAACGGCGTGGCGTCGCTGCGCAACGAGGCGGGCGGGACCCTCACTGTGGCGTCCTTCTTGAACCTTTCGTCGGGGGCGGTCATGGAGAACGCGGGTGATGCCTCGCTCCCCTCGAACGTCAACCTCAACGGCAGCTCGCGCATCGAGAACTCGGGCACGATGACGCTCGCGGGTGACGTGACGAGCTCGGGAGACATCGACAACACGGGGTGGCTGGAGGTCTCCGGCCGGTTGACGTCGAACGGCCAGTCGACGATCTCCAACGCCTGCACGCTGACGATCGGTGGCGACCTCGCCAACAACGGCGCCCTCTCCAACTCCGGTCACGTGTCGCTCGGCGCGAACTTCCAGAACAACGGCACCGTCCGGTCGACCACGACGGCGGTCATGACCGGCCGCGACTTCAGCAACGACCGAGCGGTCACCGGGTTCGGGCAGTACCGGTTCACCGGCAGCACGCGCACGCAGGGCACGTTCGTGGGCGACTCGCCGGTCAACCCGATCGTCTTCGAGGACACGTCACCCGGTGCCGGCATCTTCGACACGACCAGCGGGACGGTCACCAACGTCGTCCGAGGTGCCGTCGACGTGCCGCCGCCGACCGCCACCCTCCCGGGCTGTGTTCCCGTCGGGGAACAGCCCACCGCCGACCTCTCGGTCACCAAGTCCGGACCCGCCAGCGTGGACGAGGGCGGACGCCTCTCGTACGAGATCACCGTGCGCAACCTCGGTCCCGCCGTCGCGCAGGCGGTGCAGGTGCGTGACGACCTGCCCCCGGCGCTGGCGTCGCCGGAAGCATCCGACGCCGGGACGATCAGTGGCGACGTAGCGACCTGGTCTCTGGGTGACCTGGATCCGGGGGCGGCGCGGGTCCTCACCGTCGGAGGGACCGCACCCAGCGAGGGAACGCTCGTCGACGTGGCACGCGGCTCGAGCACGACGATCGACCCGGACGACACGAACAACGACGGATCACTGCCCTCCGCGCGCGTCACGACCGTGGTGCAGCCCAGCCCGGACAACACCGCGCCTTCGGTGAACGACCAGACGATCGTGACGGTCACGGACCGGCCGGTCACGGCGAACGTCAACGGCGAGGACGCGGACGCCGGGCAGGTACTGGAGTTCGACGACCTGTCCGCGCCGAACCACGGTTCGGTGCTGGTCCAGGCGGACGGCGCGTACCTGTACGTCCCGGAGCGGGGCTTCGCAGGGCGCGACCGGTTCACCGTCGAAGGGTGTGACAACGGGGTTCCGAGCCTGTGCGACAGCGCGACCGTGACGATCGAGGTCTATCCGCTGGTCACGGGGCTGACGGTGGTGACGCTGCGCAACGAGCCGGTCGCGATCCCGGTAGGTCTCACCGACCGCGGCGCCACGAGTGATCCCGTGGTCATCGAGGAGGCCGCATCCGGCACCGTCACAGGTGGTGCCGGCGGTGTCTTCCTCTACACGCCTGACCGGGACTTCGTCGGCACGGACGAGTTCCGCTATCGGACGTGCAGCGTCACCGACCCGGACCTGTGCGGCGAGGCGACCGTCACCGTGCACGTGGTGCGTCCTCCGAACAACCCGCCGGTGCTCACCGACCTGGCTGTCGCCACCGACGCCGAGTCCGCCGTCGAAGGGCGTGTCCCTGTCTTCGACGTGGACGACGGCCAGACCGTCACCGTGGAGCTCCTCTCGCCACCCGCCCGCGGTACGGCGAGCGTCGAGGCTGACGGTTCCTTCCGGTACGAGCCGGCGGCCGGCTTCAGTGGACTCGAGACCTTCACGGTCCGCGGGTGCGACGTCACGGCGGCGGGCGACCAGTCGCTGTGCGACGACGCGACGGTCACGGTCACGGTCCGTCCTGTGGCCGCCGACGATGCCGTCGCCGTCGTCCAGGATCAGACGATCAGTGTCGACGTGCGCTCCAACGACCTCGGCTCACCCTCCGAGCCGAGCATCGTGACGGACCCCGACCACGGCGCCGCGGTGGCGAACGCCGACGGAACGGTCTCGTACACGCCGGACACCGGGTACGTCGGACCCGACGTCCTCGAGTACGAGGTCTGCAGCCCGTCGGTTCCGGACCTCTGCTCGAGGGCCGCCGTCACCATCACGGTCGAGGAGGCTCCCACCCCCAACCACCCGCCGTCGCTCGCCGACAGTGCCCGGGTGACCCATGTCGACCAGACGGTCTACGGACGGCTTCTGGCGACGGATCCGGAGACGGCCGAGACCGTCACCATGCCACGCTCCGGCCGACAGGCGCTGCGGGTCGGTGGCGAGGGCCTGACGTACCGCCTCGTCGGTCCTCCGCCCGACGGCGGCGCCCTCGTCGTGAACGAGGACGGGACCTGGTCGTACACGCCCGACGGCTCGTTCGTCGGGCGGACCAGCTTCACGGCCGAGGTAGCGGACGAGGGCGGGCTCACCGACCAGGGCACCGTCGCGCTGACCGTACGACCTCGCGCGACGGACGACCTCACCCGCGTCAGCGCCAGTCAGGCGGTCTCGATCGACATCGCGACGAACGACCTCGGGGAGGTCGGTGCTCCCGTCCTGCTCGGGCAGCCGAGCGCGGGCACAGCCCGGCTCGACGGCTCGGTGCTCACCTACGTCGCCGGGCCGAGACGGACCGGCATCGACTCGGTGCGCTACCGCGTGTGCGGGCGCGCCGCGACCGACGTCTGCGACGACGCGACCGTCAACGTCGTCGTACGCCCGCTGACGGTCGACGACCGCGCCACCACCGGAGCCGGCGCCGACGTGCGCGTTCCTGTGTCCGCCAACGACGTCGGCCGAGCCGGGCCGCCTCGGACGCTCGTGGCCCCCAGCCACGGGCGGGTGACGACTGCCGGATACGCCATGCGTTACGCGCCCACCCTGCCGTTCACCGGCTACGACACCTACCTCTACGAGCGCTGCCTCCGATCGGTGTACGTCCTGTGCTCCCCCGCCGCGGTCACGATCGCTGTCCACCCTCTTGCCGGAGACGCTCACGCGATGACGGCCGAGGGCACCGCCGTACGCGTCTCGACTGCACCGGGCAGCGTCGGGCGCGCCGCGCGGCCCGAGATCGTCACCCCCGCGTCGAGCGGCATCGCACGCTTCGCGCAGGACGGGACCCTCTCGTACGCACCGCTGCCCGGTTTCGTCGGCACTGACGTCCTCACGTACCGCCGGTGCAGCACCTCGGCGCCCGAGCTGTGCGGGTACGCCGTCGTGACGATCGAGGTGGTGCCCCGCCAGGCGGAACGCGATCTTCCGGATGCCGGCGGTGCGTCCGGCGTCCTGCCGTTGCTCGGGGCGTTCCTGCTCGCGATCGGTGCGGCCCTCGTCGTGGCAGGCAGGCGGCGGCTGGTCCGCGTGTCACGTCCCGCTGGTTGAGCGAGCGCCCCCGGCTGGATCGAGCTCACTCAGCGGGGAGCATCTCCAGGAACGCCGCCGCCGAGGGCGAGGGGCGGTGGCGGCTCCACGCGACGTGCTCCTCGCGAACGGGAGCGTCGGCGATCTCGACCGTACGGACGCCGGTGAGCGTCGCCGCGTACGCGCCCGGGAGCAGCGCGATCCCGAGCCGCTGCGCCACGAGGCCCGCTGCGAGGTCGCCGGTGGTCACCTCGAACGCGACGTGGCGCTCGATGCCCGCCGCGGCGAACGCCTCGTCGACCTGGAGGCGACCCGGCGTCCCCGCGGTGAAGTCGACGAACGGGTACGGCGCGAGGGTCGCGAGGTCGGTTCGGTGCTCCTCCGCCAGAGGATGGTCTGGCGCGACGACGGCCACGTGCTCACCGCGCCCGGCGAGCCGGCTGCGTACGCCTCGCGGCACGCGCCCCGGCGGCAGCCCGAGGAAGGCGACGTCCACCGTGCCGGTCGCGATCTGCGCCACGAGCTCCTGGCTCCCGTCCGTGCGCAGCGACACGTCGACGCGGGCGTGGGCCGCGCGGAAGTCGCGAAGGAGGCTCGGCAGGTCGAACGCCGTCACGGTCGGGATCGCGCCGAGCCGGAGACGCCCGCTGACGACCCCGGAGACCGCGGCGGCCTCGGCGCGGGCGCGTTCGGTGGCGTCGAGCGCCTCGCGGGCGGCCGGCAGGAACGCCTCGCCGGCCGCCGTCGGGGTGACGCGCCGGCTCGTACGGTCGAAGAGCCTCGCACCGATCTCGCGCTCGAGCTTGGCGACCTGGTGACTGAGCGCCGACTGGACCACGTGGCACTGCTGCGCGGCCCGCGTGAAGCTGCGGGTCTCGGCCACGGCGACGACGTACCGAAGTTGCTGAAGCTCCATCCCGGCATCGTCCCACGATCCATCACATCTGGTCATGCTGTCCGTGACGATCATGTGTTGGACTCATCGACGGTCCCCGACGACGCTGGGTGGATGACCCGTCCGCTGCTCCTCCTGATGGCCCTCGCCACTGGCCTCTCGGTGTCGGCGAACTACCTCGCGCAGCCGCTCCTCGACATGCTCGCGACCGATCTGGGCGTCTCGGACGCGAGCGTCGCGACGATCGTCACGGCAGCGCAGGTGGGGTACGCAGTCGGTCTGCTGCTCGTGGTGCCGCTCGGCGACCTGGTGGAGCGTCGACGCCTCGCGGTCTCGCTGCTGGGCGCGACGGCCGCCCTGCTCGTCGCGTCGTCGTTGGCACCGAGCGGTCGAGTCCTGCTGGTCACGACGACCATGACGGCACTCACCTCGGTCGCAGCGCAGGTGGTGGTGCCGTTCGCGGTGACGCTCGCCGACCCCGCCCACCGCGGCCGGGTCGTCGGCGTCGTCATGAGCGGCCTCCTGCTCGGCAGCATCGTGTCGCGCCCGATCTCGGGAGCGGTGGCGCAGCTCGCGGGGTGGCGTTCGGTGTACGTGGTGTGCGGTGTGCTCGTGGCGGGCGTCGCGGTGGCGTTGTGGCACCGCCTGCCGACGCTGCACACGCCAGCGGGGATCGCCTACCCGGCGTTGATCCGGTCGACGCTCGGCCTGTTCGCGACGCAACCGGTCCTGCGCCGCCGGGCGCTGGTCGGCGCGCTCTCGCTCGCCTCGTTCAACACCTTCTGGACGGCGTCGACATTCCTGCTCGCGAGCGCGTACGGCTGGTCGGAGGCCGCGATCGGGGCTTTCGGCCTGATGGGGATCGCCGGTGTCGTGGCGACGCCGGTCGCGGGGCGACTCGTCGACGCGGGCCGGGCACGTGCGGTGGGGCTCGTGTCGACGCTCGCGCTGCCCGTCGCGTGGGGGGCGATCGCGCTCGGCGGCAGCGGGGGCGCCGCCGGGCTCGCATGGTTGACGCTCGGTGTGCTCGTGCTCGTCGTGGCTCAGCAGATGCTGCTCAACGTGAACCAGAACGCGATCTATGCGCTCGACCCCGCGTTGCGCAACCGCCTGAACGCCGCGTTCATGACGGCGTTCTTCGTCGGCGGCGCGGCCGGGTCGGCGGCGACCACCCTCGCCTGGGTGCACGGCGGGTGGGGCGCTGTCAGCGTTCTCGGCGCCGCCCTCGCCGCGTCGACCGGCCTCGCCCTGCCCCTTCGGGGAGCCGTCAGGCGCCGGGTGTGGACCCCGCGACGTCGCCGTGCGGGACGTCTTGCGCCGGGATCTGGCCGAACCGACCCTTGGTGTAGTCCTCGTACGCCGTCATGACCTCGGCGCGCGTGTTCATCACGAACGGGCCTGCCATCGCGATCGGCTCGCGGATCGGAAGGCCGCCGAGGATCACGACCTCCATCGCGGGGTGGCGCGAGTCCTGGTGGCGGTCGGCGCCGACCGTGATCGTCTCACCGAAGCCGAGGACGGCGAGCTGGCCGGCACGCAGCGCGCGGCGCGAGCCGGTGACGTAGCCGTCGCCGGACATCACGTAGACGAGCGCGTTGAAGTCGGCCCGCCACGGCAGCGTGACCTCGGCGCCCGGCGAGACGGTGAGGTGGGCCATCGCCATGGGCGTGTGGGTGCTGCCCGGGCCCTTCACGCCGTCGACGTCGCCGGCGATGACACGGATCAGGGTGCCGGCGTCGGAGCTGGTCGCGAGCCCGACCTCGGAGCTGCGCAGGTCCTGGTAGCGGGGCGTCGCGAGCTTCATCGACTTCGGGAGGTTCACCCAGAGCTGGAGCCCGTGGAAGAGGCCGCCCTTGGCGACGAGCCACTCGGGCGGCGCCTCGATGTGCAGGAGGCCGCTGCCGGCGGTCATCCACTGCGTGTCGCCGTCGGTGATCGACCCGCCGCCGCCGTGGGAGTCGGCGTGGTCGAAGACGCCGTCGAGCATGTAGGTCACCGTCTCGAAGCCACGGTGCGGGTGCCACGGTGTGCCCTTGGGCTCACCCGGCGCGTACTCGACCTCGCCCATCTGGTCCATGTGGATGAACGGGTCGAGGTGGCGCAGGTCGACGCCGGCGAACGCGCGGCGGACGGGGAAGCCCTCACCCTCGTAGCCCTGCGGGGCGGTGGTGATCGAGACGACCTCGCGGTCGTCGTGCTCCGGGACGGAGATCACGCGCGGGAGAACGGTCCAGTCGGGAACGGTGACAGCAGGCATGGGAGGCCTCCCTGGAAGTCGGTACTCCGGACTTTAGTTGAGCATTAAACTTTCCGCAACCTTTCCCTCCGACCGCTGGTCGAGGCGCGAAGCGATCGAGACCCCACCCCGATCGAGACCTAGGCTGGCCGGCATGAGCGAGACCCACGACGTCGTGATCGTCGGCGGGGGCCACAACGGCCTCGTCGCGGCAACCCTCCTGGCCCGCGCCGGCCTGCGGACCATGCTGATCGAACGCCTCGACCACACCGGCGGTGCCGCGGTCAGCGAGCGGCCGTTCCCGGGCGTGGACGCGCGCCTCTCGCGCTACTCGTACCTGGTGTCGCTGATGCCCCAGGAGCTCATCCACGAGCTGGGACTGAACGTGGAGCTCCGCTCGCGCGAGACAGCCTCCTACACGCCGTACGACGGCGGCGGTCTGCTGGTCGAGACGCACGAAGGCCCGACGACCGTCGCCTCCTTCCGTGACGCGACCGGGACGGACAGCGAGTACGAGGCGTGGCGGGCGTTCTACAGCGACGCCGAGCAGCTCGCACTGACCGTCGCGCCCACCCTGCTGCAGCCCTTGCCGACATTGCGCGCGGTCCGCGAGGAGGTGGGCGAGGTCGTCTGGGAAGACTTGGTCGCGCGTCCGCTCGGGCACGCGGTCGAACGCCGGTTCGCCAGCGACCTGGTCCGCGGCGTGGTGGCGACCGACGGGCTGATCGGGACGTACGCGTCCCTCTCGGACGAGTCTCTGCTGCAGAACCGGTGCTTCCTCTACCACCTGATCGGCAACGGGACCGGCGAGTGGCGTGTCCCTGTCGGCGGGATGGGCGCCGTCACCGACGAGCTGCGACGCGTCGCCGAGGAGGCTGGCGCCGACATCCGTACGGGCGTCACGGTGACCTCGGTCGACGCCGGGCTCGAGGGTGTCGCCATTCACACTGCGGGATCGCACGCCGACGGGCTCACGGTTGCGGCTCGCTGGATGCTCTCCGGCGTCGCGCCGTACGTGCTGGCCGGCCTTCTCGGCGACCCGCTCCCCACGAAGCCGCGGGGCTCCCAGCTCAAGCTCAACCTGCTCGTCGACCGGCTGCCGCGCCTGCGGTCCGGCATCGACCCAGCCACGGCGTTCGCGGGCACGTTCCACCTCGGCGAGACGTACTCCGAGCTGGAGCGGGCGTACGCGGTGCCGTCTCCCGACGTCGCGTGCGGAGAGCTCTACTGCCACACGCTCACCGACCGCTCGATCCTCGGACCGGAGCTGGCCGCGAGCGAGGCTCAGACGCTCACCTACTTCGGGATCCACTGGCCGTACGAGGCCAGCGGACCGGAGGCGAAGGACCGCGGCTGGCGGGCGTTCGAGGCGGCGATCGACGCGTACCTCGAGGAGCCGATCGCGTCGGTGGTCGCGCGGGACGAGAACGGTGACCCGTGCGTCGAGGTGAAGACGCCGGCCGACATCGAGGACGACCTCGCGATGCCCGGCGGCCACATCTTCCACGGCGACCTGCGGTGGCCGTGGGTGGAGGAGCTCAGGTCCACGCCCGCCGAACGCTGGGGCGTGCAGACCGGTCACGCACGGGTGCTCGTGTGCGGGTCCGGTGCCCGGCGTGGCGGAGCCGTCAGCGGCATCGGCGGCCACAACGCCGCGATGGCGATCCTCGAGCACGAGGGTCGGCACCTCTAGCGGGCTTCCGCCGAGGTCAGCCGCGGAACGTCGTGCGGTACGCGGTGGGGCTCACGCCGACCGCGCTGACGAAATGACGCCGCAGCGTCGTCGCGCTGCCGAGCCCGCACCGGCCGGCGATCTGCTCCACGGAGGCGTCCGTACGCTCCAGGAGCTCCTGGGCGCGGTGGACTCGCTCGCGGTGCAGCCACCGCAACGGCGTCATGCCGGTCTCGGCGCTCATCCGACGAGCCAGCTGGCGCCCGCTCAACCCCGCCTCGCGCGCCAGGTCGTCGACCGTGAGCGGCTGGCCGAGGTGTTCTCGCGCCCAGTCCATCGCGGCGCCGACACGGTCGGTGCCGACCGGCCGTACGGGCGCCGCGATGAACTGCGCCTGCCCGCCCGGACGCTGCGCCGCGACGACCAGCCGTCGCGCGAGGCCGTTGGCGGCGGCGCTGCCGAAGTCGGTCCGTGCGAGGTGCAGGCAGAGGTCGAGCGCGGCCGTCTTGCCGGCCGAGGTGAGCATCTGCCCGTCGTCGACGTAGAGGACGTCGGCGCGCGCCCGTACGGCCGGGTGGAGGCGCTCGAGCTCGTCGACGTGCATCCAGTGGGTCGCCGCCTCGCGCCCGTCGAGCAGGCCCGCGGCTGCGACGACGAACGCGCCAGTGCACAACGACGCGACCCGCGCACCTCGGGCGTGAGCCTCGCGCAACGCATCGAGAAGGCGCGGGTCGGGCACGGCGTCGAGGTGGTTCGTCGACGGAACGACGACGAGATCGACCTCGGCGAGCGCCTCGTAGTCGACCGACGTGGCGTCGGTGAGCCAGGGCGTCGGGGCGCCGTCGGGGGTCGCGACGACGAGGTCGTACCAGGTCCCGTCGGACGACAGGTCCGACCGGTCGACGCCGAAGACCTCGGCCGCGATCGCCGTCTCGTACAGCATCGCGTCGGAATGCAGCGCCAGCCCCACAGTCACCATGTCGGAAACTGTACGACAGGTGTCACTTCAGACACTCGCGGCCTGGTGCGTGAGGCGATGGAATGGCGTCATGACGCACTCCTCCCCCTCCTCCGCCCCCGTCGTCGTCTACGGTGCCTACGGCCACACCGGCCGCTTCGTCGTCGACGAGCTGATCCGCCGCGGCCAGACCCCCATCCTCGCCGGTCGCGACGAGCGCCGTCTCAAGGAGATGCTCGACGGTCGTCCCGACCTCGAGATCCGCCCGGCACGGGTCGACGATCCCGATGCGCTGCGCGATGCCGTGTCGGGCGCGGGCGCCGTCATCAACGTCGCCGGCCCGTTCCTCGACACGGCGCTGCCCGTCTCGGAGGCGGCCGTCGCAGCCGGGGCGCACTACCTCGACGTCACGGCCGAGCAGCCCGCGGTCGAGGCTGTGTACGCCGCGCGGTCCCGCGACGCCGCGGAAGCAGGGGTCGCGGTCGTGCCCGCGATGGCGTTCTACGGCGGATTCGCCGACCTCCTCACGACCGCCCTCCTCGCGGGGACCACCGAGGAGGCTGCGGTGACGGTCGCGATCGGGCTCGACCGGTGGTGGCCGACAGCAGGCACCCGCATCACGGGCGACCGCAACACCGCACCGCGTCGGACCATCGCCGACGGTCGCCTGGCGCCGCTCGGCGAGACCGCCGAGTCCTCGTGGCACTTCCCCACCTCACTCGGCGAGCAGCCCGTCGTCACCCTGCCCTTCTCCGAGCCGATCCTCCTCGCCCGACACCTTCCGATCGACAGGCTCGACTCCTTCCTCAGCACGTCAGCCCTCACCGAGCTCCGCGATCCGGGTACGCCGCCTCCGCCGGCGGCGGACGACAGCGGCCGGTCCGCTCAGCAGTTCGTCGTCGACGTCGTGGCGCGGGTCAGCGGCGAGACGCACCGGATCACCGCGAGCGGCCGCGACATCTATGCCGTGAGCGCCCCGCTCGTCGTCGAGGCCGCCGTCCGGCTGCTCGACGGACGATCCACCGGCGCGGGGGCCGCTGCTCCGGGCGAGCTGTTCGACGCCGCGGACTTCCTCGGCGCGCTCTCGCCTGATCCGCTGACGCTGCAGCAGTTCGAAGTGGCTGGGGAGCTTCCTGTCTAGCAGCAGTCGTCCGACTGGACCCCGGAGGACTTCATGGCTGCAGCGGAGGCCGTGCGCTGCGCATCGAACTTCCTGCGCTCGGCAAAGGGGTACTGATCAAAATGGCGAAGCTGAGCCCGCCGCTGACGATCCGATCCTCCATTGCGCTCCTTGGCGTCGAAGACCATCGGCTTGAGGTAGTCGGCAGGGTCCTGCGTCCACCTGATGTCTGGCCACTGCTCCTCGGGGATGCCCATGTTGCGCAGCTGCTCCAGGTAGACGGCGTAGTGAACGACGGCCTTGGTCTCGCCGACGTCTGACCCTCCGGTGGTCTGATGGTTCGGCACAAAGATGCGCGCGCCCACCGCCTGCTGGTAGTCGATGAGATCACGGAGCCCGTTGTTGAGGAAGTTCGCAGTCCCGACGGCTGAGGAGTACCAGTCCATCGGCGCCATTCTCTGGAGAAGGTCCGTGATGCGTCGACCATCCGCGGGTGTACCGTCCGGCCAAGCCGAACCTTTGCCTTCGCGGAGGGCGCCAATAGTGTCCTGCCATCCGAGGCACAGGCGTGAACCGTTGCGGAGCGTGATCGCAAAGAACATCGCCACTGCACCACCAGCGCCCGCCGCTGTACGCAGATTCATCTGCCCGGGCTGCGGCGGATTGGACGGGCGGAGCGGAGTCCCCGGAGGGAAGATGCTCGCGTCCCGGGGGTCGACGGGAATCACGCCATCCGGCGGGACCAAGCTGTTGCGAGGGTACGCGGGGTCTGGCGGGGTCGCGATCGAGTGCAGGTGCCGGAAGGCGACCACCTGCGCGAACGGTTCGAGGAACTTCAGACGAAGCACTTGAGTGCCAGGCGTGGAGCCGACCGAGGTGACAGGCACCAGGTCCAGCGAGACGTTCGTCGGGAATCGAGTCACCGGATCGCCCTGGATGACGGGGTCGGTGCGCATCCGCTCAAAGTCGGCGGTCATCGCCGCACAGGTTTCCTCGCTGGCATAGAGGGTCGCACCAGTCTTGGCAGCGAGATATGCGGCGTTCTCGGCATGGTCCGAATGACCGTGCCCGATGAGGATGGCACGAGGGGCAGCATCGACCAGGTCCTTGATCACAAAAGGAGTGCGCCCAGGGGTCACCTCAAGTCGGGTGACGAAGGTGTCGAGGTACACCACATGGCCACCCACGGCGACGGCGAAACTGCTGTTGGTGATCCAGGAAACCACGACACGGTCGAGCGGAATCAACCCCGTATGTGGGTCGACGTTCTCGACCCCGAACAGGAGAGTGCGGGCAGCGATGGTCTCGGGGCGGCGCGCTCTCGCTCGTTGCGCAGGCGACATGGAAGCCGGCGCCGCCGCGATGGCAGGACCCGCCATGGTGGCCACAGCACCGCCTGCGGCTGCACCGGCGGCTGACGTGATGAGTGTGCGACGTTTCACGGGGGGCTCCTATCTTGGTCGGCGATCCCAGGGGCACACCGATCGCCTCTTGGTCGGAGGCCTCGGAGCGACCGCCCCAAAGGTGAATGAACGGTATGATTCACGTCACATTCCCGACAAATAGTTGCCGGTTTTGTTGCACCGGAGGCACCTGCGCTGGCCGTAGCCCGCCCTTGATCGCGAGCACCGCCGGCTTGGTCACCGCAGCTCGGCGAGCCTCGCGAGTCCGGGACCGGCGTGCGCGGCCATGCGTGCGCGCGCGTCGTCCAAGGCGGCAGAGTGGCCTTGGGCCTGCGGGCTTTGCGAGGGGTTGAGCGCCACCTGGTCCGACCACTCCACGATGTCGGGCTCGGCCGAGAAGGACATGGCGGCCCGGCTGCCCAGGAGCACCATCTTGACCCACCCCGCCGTCGAGTTGCCGTACGGCGTCGGAGGGCACAGCCGGTTCTTCTCGTCGTCGCGTTCGCGGGTCGCCTCGACGTACCCGGTCACTGCGGCGCCGAAGCAGGGGAAGCCGGCCCTGATCGGCTGCAGGGTGATCTCCTCCGGCCGCCAGACGGGGACGAGCGGTGGATTCTTCAGACCGTCCGCCGCGCAGTGGACGACGAGCGCGTCCTCCGCGACCTCGACCGACCCGTCGGCGAAGGTTAGCGTGCCCCGGCCGACCGACTGGACGTGACCACGACGGACGACGTTCTCGATGGTCCGGAGCTGGTCGAGCTCCCACTGGGCGAGCGTCGGCGCCTTGGCCATCGTCGGCGTGAGAGCGCGGTCGATGCGCAGCATGATTCCCGCTTCCTCCATCCGGAAGAACAGGTCGTCGAGGGAGGACGCCTCCTCGGCCGCCTGCATGATGCCGGCGACCATGCCGAGGAACACGGCGGCGTCAGGCTGGACCAACGCCCGGTTGAACATCCACGGCTCGCGGGGGCGTACCCAGCAGATCGCGTCGGGATCCACGCCGCGCGACAGGAGCCAGATGCACGCATCGGTCGCGGTCTTGCCCGACCCGACGACGACGTACTGGCTCGGCGCCTCCTCCAGCCGGGCGAGCTCGTTGACCGCGACCACATGAGCATTCTCGTCGACCGCGAACGGCGGCGGCGTCTCCGCGGGGATGCTCGGAGCCAGGTAGCGGGCGTCGACGACGCGGCAGCGCTCCGCCGCCTCGAACCGCTCCCCCGAGATGTGCGAGACGACGGTGCGGTCGCCGACGTACTCGCAGTTGGGGTAGAACTCCACCCGTCCCGAGGCCAGCAGATGGTCGAGCACCTGGGCGTAGTAGGCGCAGATCTCCGGCTGGGTGGCCCGCTCCTGCAGGCCCTCCTCGGGTCCGCTCTGCTGCAGCTGGCCGCCGCCGAGCAGCGTCGAAGGCACGCCGTAGAAGGCTGAGGCCTGATGGAGTCGTACGAAGGGGTACGCCTCGAGCCAGTGCCCACTGACGCTGTGGCGACGGTCGACCAGCGCGACGCGGACGTCGGCGTGGCCGGTCAGGGCGTCGGTGAAGGCCATGCCCATCGCGCCCGCGCCGACCACGAGGTAGTCGGCATCGATCGTGCGCGTCACCGCTCCAACATCGCACCGGGGCAGGTCAGTGTCCACGGCGCTTGCATGCGGGATCGCGCTTCGGCGCGGCGGCGCGACGTGCCCGACCGGCGCATCCTCCGGCGCACGGGCAGCCCGTGCGCGTATCATCGAAGGCGCAGCCATCCAGAGGCCAGTACGAGGACACCGGCGCTCGCCGTCTCCTCCGCCGTCGTCAGCAGCCGCTCGACGGACTTCTACGCTCGCTGGGGCCGCGCAGGTCTCGGAGCCGAGATCTCCTGCGCCGCCGCACCGGGGCCTCCGGGCGGCCGTCGTCGGTGCACCTCGCTCCGGCGACACAGCGTACGAATCCTGAGGAGGATCGTTGGCTCAGCCGGCCAAGCGTCGACCGGACCCCCGTCGCAAGGGTGGTCCGCGCCGACAGCAGCGCGCACGCAACGCCGACGTGGACAACGTCGGCATCCTCCCTCTGCTCGCGCAGGCCGTCCGCGAGGTCGAGCGCGCCGTCCTCCGGGGTACGGCGACCACCTCGACGCGGACCGCCTTCCAGGTCATCGCACTCCTCGTCCGCGAGGAACGCGCCCGCGTGAAGGTGGACGAGATCCCCGAGTCACGCCGTACGGAGCAGCTCAAGCGCCTCGACGGGATCGCGACGATCCTCGCCACGACGGCCGCACGGGACCCTTCCCTCTTCACGCTGCTCGCCGACGACGCCGTCCCCTCCCCCGCTGCGACGAAGCTTCGGCGCGACATGCTGACCGCCGCCGGCCTCGAGGTCGAGGACGAGCCGGAGCCCGAGCCGACGGATGCGCCGGCCGCTCCCGCACCGCGCACGGTCGTACCTCAGTCGGTCGCGTCACGACAGCTCGCGAACCCCTTCCTCACCCCCGACTTCTCCGCGGCGGCCACCCCCCGCCGTACGTCCGGTGGCCGGCTCGCCAACTGGGAGCTGATCGAGCCGCTGCTCCGCTCGTTCGAGCGCGGCGGCCCCGCGTCGAGCATGGAGCTCCCGGACCCGACGTCCTTGCACACTGCGGCCGACTACGACCTCATGCCGCACCAGGCCGCGCTGATCGCGTCGGCTGCCGAGGGCCACCGCACCTTCCTGCTGGCCGACGAGCCGGGTCTAGGCAAGACGGCCCAGGCGCTGCTCGCCGCCCAGGCCGCCAACGCGTACCCGTTGCTCGTCGTCGCCCCGAACGTCGTCAAGATCAACTGGGCTCGCGAGGCGGCGCTCTGGACGCCTCGCCGCAGCACGACGGTGATCCACGGCGACGGTCACACCATCGACGGGTTCGCCGACATCGTCGTCGTGAACTACGAGGTGCTCGACCGCCACGTCGGCTGGCTCGGCGACCACGGGTTCCGCGGGATGGTCGTCGACGAGGCGCACTTCATCAAGAACCGGAAGTCGCAGCGCTCCCAGCACGCCCTCGAGCTCTCGGAGCGCATCCGCGCACGCACCGTACGACCGCTGCTGATGGCGCTGACCGGCACGCCGCTGATCAACGACATCGACGACTTCCGTGCGATCTGGCAGTACCTCGGCTGGATCGACGACCGCAAGCCGATGCCGGAGTTGATGGCAGCGCTGGAGGACACCGGGCTCGCCCCGGGTGAGCCCGGCTTCTATCCCGCCGCGCGCAAGTGCGTCGTGGACCTCGGCATCGTGCGACGCCGCAAGGTCGACGTCGCCGCCGACATCCCCGCACGACGCATCGCCGACATCCCGGTCGAGCTCGACGACGAGACCGGCCGCTCGATCCACGCGGCCGAGCAGGAGCTCGCTCGCCGCATGATGAAGCGGTACGACACGGCGCTGGAGACACGCAAGTCCGGCAAGGTCGTCGAGGGCATCGACCACGAGCTCGTACGCCTCGTCGCCAAGTGGGAGCGCGAGGAGGACTCGAACGAGACCGGCAACGTGTTCGGCATGATGCGCCGGATCGGTCTCGCGAAGGCCGGGCTCGCCGCCGACTACACGGCGCAGCTGGCGCGCAGCGTCGGCAAGGTCGTGTTCTTCGCGAAGCACCTCGACGTCATGGACGTCGCCGAGGAGACGCTCGCCAAGCGTGGTCTGCGCTACTCGACGATCCGCGGCGACCAGACCTCGACGCAGCGGCAGCGCGACATCGACGCGTTCGTGAACGATCCCGAGGTCGCCGTGATCGTCTGCTCGCTGACCGCCGCCGGTGTCGGCGTCAACCTCCAGGTCGCGTCGAACGTCGTGCTCGCCGAGCTGTCGTGGACCGACGCGGAGCAGACGCAGGCGATCGACCGCGTCCACCGCATCGGGCAGGGAGAGCCCGTCACGGCGTGGCGCATCATCGGCGCACAGACGATCGACGCCAAGGTGGCCGAGCTGATCGACTCCAAGGCGCAGCTCGCCGCCACAGCGCTCGATGGTTCGACGGAGGAGACGCACGCGTCGGCCGACGTCCAGCTCGAGGCGCTCGTCGCGCTGCTCACGGAAGCCTTGGAGGAGCGAGGAGTCTGATCGACATGGGCGCGGTGATCGAAAGCCGTTTCAGCACCGGTCTCCCTTATCTCCGGATGGGAGACGGGCCGCCGTTAGTCGTCGTGTCAGGACTGACGCCCGAGCACGCCAACCCGACGGGCATGCAACGGCGCATGATCCTGTCGTGGGCGGCGTCGTTCACCGACCACTTCACGGTGTACGTCACCAACCGCCGACCCGGTCTCGAGCCCGGCGCGACGATGTCCGACATCGCCGCGGACTACGCCCACGCGATCGAGCACGACCTCGGGGGGTCCGCGTTCGTGCACGGCACGTCGACCGGCGGCTCGGTCGCCCTCCAGCTCGCGATCGACTCCCCCGGTCTCGTCAAGCGCCTCGTGATCGCCGCATCTGCCTGCCGGTTGTCGGCGCATGGCCGGCACGTCCAGGCTGAGGTGCTGCGCCTGACCCGTGAGGGAGACGGCCGTGGAGCCACCGCCGTACTCATGGAGGCCCTCGCCCCACGGCCCCTCACCTACCCCGTACGAGGGGTGGGGTGGCTCGTCGGCGGGAGCTTCGCGAAGGGCGATCGCAGCGACATGATGATCACGATCACGGCGGAGGACGTCTTCGACGCGGGGCCCGAACTCGGCCGCATCCAGGCGCCGACGCTCGTGATCGGAGGGGCCGCTGACCCCTTCTACTCGGAGGACCTCTTCCGGCGCACCGCCGCCGGGATCCCGCAAGGAAGAGCGGTCGTTCTGCCTGGCAAGTCCCACATGTACGTCGCCGGTTCCAAGGTGCCGGCCGCCATCGCCCTGGGCTTCCTGCTGGGATGACGGGGCGCTCGGCGTGAGCCCCGCCACAAGGGACCCCTCGATTTTGGACTCCCCAATCGCCCTGCTAAAGTTCCAACTGCTTCGGACGACGGTTCAGAGGCACCACGCGCCATTAGCTCAATTGGCAGAGCAAGTGACTCTTAATCACTGGGTTCGGGGTTCGAGTCCCTGATGGCGCACAAACAAGCAGGCCAGATACCCCCTAGGGGTTCTGGCCTTCTTCTTTGCCCTCGGAAAACCCTCGGAACTGACGCTCAGGCACGGCGTCACCGAGCGCGGACTCGAGCGCCGTGGCGGCCTGGGAGTCGACCTTCCGCCGCATCAGGTACACGTCCTGGGTCATCGACGGCCGCGCGTGGCCGAGCTGGTCGGCGACGAGCCGCGCGGACAGCGCAGCCTCGTCCAGGATCGTCGCCGCGGTCTTGCGGAACGTGTGCGAGGTGACCCAGCTGAAGTCCTCGCCGCGAGCATCTCGGAGGTCGCGCCGGACGTTCGCGGGGTCGCGGAACCCGCCATTCGTGTCAGGGAAGACAGGTTGGTCGAGCCGTGCTCCCGTCACGAAGCGACGGTGGAGCACCTGGACGGCGCTGAACGGCATGCCGAGCGTCCGCTCGCCGGCGCTGCTCTTGGTGCTCTTCCGGACCAGGCCCTCGCCCTTCACACGAATCAGCGTGCTGGTGATTCGTACCGTGCCTGACTCGAGGTCGACGTCCGACCACACGGTCGCGAGGGCCTCCCCGATCCTCACGCCGGTCGCCAGCATGAAGAACACCAGATCCGGAAGGTCCTTTTGCCACGCTCGCTCGTGCGCGGCCAGTTGGCGAAGGTAGGTGACGCGCTCGTCGTCCGTCAGGCTTCGCGGTTGGCGACGTGACCGGGCTTCGATCCGGTCGACCTCACGAACAGGGTTGTGCGCCACAGCGCCGAGCCTGACGGCGAGCGACATGACGCCCGAGATCACGCTCTTGGCGCTCTTGGCCGTCGCGGGGCTGATCCGAGTGCGCAGCGAGCTCAGGCAGCGGTCGACGAGCGGCGTGGTGAGCTCTCCGAGTCGGACTTCGCCCATGGCCGGCAGGACATGGTTGCGCAGCTGCCCCCTGTACGTCTCCACGGTCCCCGGTGACCGGCGGCCGTCCTCCACCATCGTGTCCAGGCGCTGGAGCCAGACGTCGGCCGCAACCGCGAACTTGGTCATCCCGGTGAGATCACCACGTGTCGCGGTGGACGAGCGCTCCTGCAACCTCGTTCTCAGGTTCTGACGTGCTTGCGTGGCCGTTGCGCCGGTCGCCTGCATCCGCCGGATATGGCCGTCGAAGTCGCGGAAGTCAGTGACGGCGACGTACCGCTGCACGTCACCCTTCCGTGGAGTGGGGTTCGTACGGATGAGACCCCAGCTGCCGATCGGGATCGGTGGGCGTGCCATGTCGGCGCCTCAGGTGGCGACGGCCTGCGCATCGACCCAGGCGTCGACCTCTGCTGGCCGGTAGCGCAGGTAGCCGCCCACGCGGTAGCTCTTTGGGCCGATTCCGTGGCATCGCCACTGGTAGAGCGTCTTCACCGCAACGCCCAGGTACGCCGCTGCCTCGGCGACCGTCCAGAGCTGCTCGAACCGGCTCGGTACGTCGTTCTCCATCGTTCTCCCCCATCGCTTGGCTGTGCCTCTTCTCAGAGTGCGCGGGAGTCGGCGTCAAGGGAGGGGTTGCGTCAACCGAAGTCATCAGGTGTCCACCCCTCCACAGGCTGGGTCGAAGACGTTGACAGGGCCACGATCGAGGGCTTGCTGACGACGGTCACGTGACGGCGCACGGCGAGTGCAAGAGGTGTGAGCCTTCCGCCCTCGACTCACTGCGCTTGCGGATGAAAGGCAATACCACGTCCTCAGGGCCGTTATCGCGCGGCGCTGCCCAGGTGACATCACGCGAGGTGAACCCCCGCACCTCGACACTGAGCCCATGAGCGCAGCACGGTGGTGGGGAGGGTGGCTCGTCACTGTGGTGGTGGGCTACGGGATTCTGCCGGCCGTGATCGGATTCTGGCCATGGCTCTCGGATGCACCTCCTGCCGGATGCGAAGCGCCTGCCTGGTGTCTGTCCAGCCGCGAGCAAGGGCGCTTCGTGCTCCTCGTCTGGTCGCTAATGGCGCTGCCGTTCGTGCTACCCGCAACCTTCGTCGTGCTGGTCCTCATCCGATGGGCGATGGCGCGTGGCGAGAGTCCTATGCTGACGCCCTCGCGCGTCCTCGGTGTTCTTCGCCTGGCAATCCTTCTGATCCCTTCGGCCTTGGCCTTCATGGCGGTCGCGAGCTGAAGACCCCCGCCGCGCGAGCAAGCTCCCTCCCTGATTGCCGGAGTCTGTGAGCAGCGCGGGGTAGGGCCGATGACGCCAGCCGAATCGGCACAAGTAAGTTGCCCCGCCGGCGATCAGTTTGGGGTGTTCCGTCGGTATGTATCTGTGAGATCGCCGGAAGAGCCGGCGGAGCGACGAAGGAGACTCCATGACGGAGAGCCGCACCACGGACGAGGCCGCTATCCAAGAGGTTCTGGATAATTCCTACCGTGCCTGGGCCTCTGGGGACGCCGACGGGATGGTCGCCAGCTATACCCCTGATGCCACTGCGATCATGCCCGGCTCCTTCCGAGGCAGTCGGGACGAGATCCGAGAAAGTATGGCGTTTGCTTTCGCCGGACCACTTCACGGCACTTCGACAGTCAACGAGAGGATCGGTGTCCGATTCGTCGGCAGCGATGCCGCTATCGTCTTGACCCAGTCCGGAATCCTCTTTCCTGGCCAGTCCGAGGTGCCAGCTCAGGGAAGGGTCAGTTGCACGTGGGTGATGGAGAGGCGAGACGGGCGCTGGCTGATCGCCGCCTACCACAACAGCCCTACGCAGAGGTGACACCTGCATTGACGGAGTTCGACGCCGGGCTGGAACAGTACCGTAGCGAGTTGGTCGCCTACTGCTACCGCATGGTGGGGTCGGCAAACGACGCCGAGGATCTGGTGCAGGAGACGCTCCTGCGCGCCTGGCGGGCGCGTGAACAGTACGACACCGCGCGCGCCTCGATCCGCACCTGGCTGTACCGGATTGCGACGAATGTCTGTCGGACCGCGCTTGCTGGCAACGGTCGTCGTGCCCTCCCGTCAGGCTTGGTCGCGCCGCGAGATCCGCTGGCGCCGTTCGCGCTGGAAACGGAGATCCCATGGCTCCAGCCTCTGCCCGACTCAGCGGTCGAGGCGACAGACCCGGCTGTCGCTTCAGCCGCTCGCAGCAGTTTGCGCCTTGCCTTCGTCGCGGTCCTACAGCATCTGTCGGCCCGACAACGTGGGACTCTGATCCTCCGTGACGTCCTGGCATTTTCCGCGGCCGAGACAGCCCAGATACTCGACATGACGGTCGTTGCGGTCAACAGCTCGTTGCAGCGAGCCCGGTCCCGGATCCGAGAAGTCGGCCGTGGGTCGGAGATCGTCGAGGTACCCACAGCAGGCGAGCAACGCCTGTGGCTTGAGCGCTACATGGCAGCCTTCGTCGCTGCCGACGTCGAGGCCCTCAAGCAACTCTTGGCGGCCGACGTCGTGATGGAGATGCCGCCATTGCTCAACTGGTTCCGAGGCCCGCACAACTACGGTCTCTTCATGGACTGGGTATTCGACGCCAACGGAAGGGACTGGCGCCTCCTGACCGTGGCCGCAAACGGGCAACCAGCCTTCGCCGCATATAACCGAGTCGAGGGCGAATACCGCCTGCACACTCTGCAAGTCTTCACCGTCACCCACGCCGGCATCAGCCGCAACTCAGTCTTTCAAGACCCCGAGATCTTTGCGGCCTTCAAACTGTCGCTGACGCTCAACTGAACGTGCTCAACGGATCAGAGCGAGGACTTCGCGCCATTGGTATCGAGATGAGGCCGAGGGGGCTGCCCCGAGTCAGGTTGACACCTGACCTGTGAGGGTTTCGCGCTCGCTGAGAGGACGTCGACCGTTGCTAAGCCCTTTCCCAAGTTCCGCGACGATGTCGTGGCTGTGGCCCGCAAGGGCCAGGCGCCCCTGCCTCAGATCGCGAAGGACTTCGGCATCTCCGAAGGCTCGCTGGCGAAATGGATGAGGCGCGCGCTGACATCGAGGACGGCAAGCGCCCCGGTATGACCGACGACGACCGCAAAGAGCTGCACGAAGCGAACAAGCGGATCCAGCTCCTGGAGCAGGAGAACGAGGTTCTGCGCAGGGCTGCCGCGGGTGGTTCACAACCGGCCCAACTTTCGAAGAGCGTTGACAGAGCAACAACACCGAATCGAAAGCTCCTTGCTTCGCCGGTCGCCTCATTGTCGGTCATCTTCGCTGTCCTCGATTCATGGTGTTTAGCTGTCCCCCTATTGACTGCCGTGCAGGCCTCAACTCCTCTGCACACGCGAGGCACGATCCCCAGTCGGTTGAAGTGGGGCTTCCTCGACAGCTGAAACTGCTGGCACGGCCGGTTGGCAACGGCGCCATCCATCCAGCAGCGCGCCCTCAACGCCGCGGACGGGCGCTTGACATCAGGTGCGACTCCCGCTGGTTGACTGGCAGGCACGGGAGTTGCTGGGCCGGGAGTAGTGCCGGAGAGCGTGCCGCCCAGTACCCATGATTTCGTCGAAAAGAGCAGGCGTCGCCTGACGGCACGGGTCTCGGTCTATTCGACGACGACCTCGACCGGGATGGTTCCCCGGGTGGCGCTGGAGTACGGGCAGGAGCGGTGTGCTGCTTCCACCAACCGGTTGCCGGGCTCGCCGCTCAGGTGATCGGGCAGCCCGACCCGGAGCGCGGCGGCCAGGGTGAAACCCGCGCCGGCCGGAACGAGGCTGATCTCGGCGGTGACCGCGACGTCCGTGGCGTCCAGGCCGTGCCGCTGCGCGATCAGATCCAAGGTCGTGGCGAAGCAGGCGGCCCAGCCTGCGGCGAACAGCTGCTCGGGATTGACGCCGTCGCCGGTTCCGCCCATCTCCTTGGGCAGTGCGAGCTGGACATCCAGCTGCCCGTCGGAGGTGACGGCGCGGTCGTCGCGACCGGACGAGGTGGCGACGGCGGTGTAGGTGGGGTTCATAGTGTTGCCTTCCGAATGCGTGGCTGTGGACGCCGTTCACTATCGCCCGGGCGAAGCGCGACATCCATTACCTCCTTGGTGCAGCCATTCGCATTACCGGGCAGGTAATGGATGGTCGGCGGGCCCTCGTCGTACGCTGACCCGCCATCGAGACCTCAAAGATTGCGACACCGCCAGATGACCGTAGAAGCACGGGTAGAGCCACAGACCGTCGGCGAGCTGATCCGCTTCTGGCGACTGCACCGGCGGCTCAGTCAGCTCGAGTTGGCCCTCGACGCCGAGATGTCGACCAAGCACCTCAGCTTTGTGGAGACGGGGCGCGCGCAGCCCAGCCGACAGCTGCTGATCCACCTGTCGAATCACCTCGACCTGCCCATGTCCGAACGCAACCACGTGCTTTTGGCCGGTGGTTTCGCCCCGATGTACCTCGATGAGCCGTACGACTCTGAGGCGATGAGGCTGCTGCGCGAGTCTCTAGGCCGGTTGCTGGATGCGCATATGCCCAACCCGGCGCTGATAGTTGACGGGTTGTGGAACCTGGTCGACGCCAACGACGCAGCGTCCCTTCTGTGGCGCGGAGTGGATCCCGAGCTCCTGAAGCCACCGCTGAACATGCTGCGTCTGTCGGTCCATCCCGGCGGCCTGCCCAGTGTCTCGTCCATGACCGCCGCCTGCAGCCTTCCGCTGATACAACGGCTGAGACGCACGGGCCGCGACAACGCCGACCAGGCACTCGTCGAGCTGATCGACGAGGTCGAGTCCTACCTGCCGGACAAAGCGCCGACGGTGGCCGCCCAGCAGCCGATGGTCACGCTCGAGCTCCGCACGCCATTGGGCCCGGTCCGGCTGTTCACGTTGATCGCAACGATCGGCGCTCCACTGGAGGTTACGGCCGCGAGCCTCGCGATCGAGACATTCCTTCCCGCCGATGGTGAGAGCGCGGACCGCCTGCGCGAACTAGCGTCGAATGACGAGTGCCGACCGTGATCTTGTCGAGGACTCGTGGGCCCCGCCTGGTGACGATTCGCTGCGGCGGGACCCTCATCGATGCCGACCACCACCTCCTCGCGCTGTGGACAGCAGTGTGCGCGGAACACGTCCTCGACCTCTTCGAGTCCCCCGCTGCGACCCGGGTCCGCCATGCCGGCCGAGCATTAGACCCGCGTCGTGTCGTCAGCGCCCATCGATCTCCCGTCTGATGGGTGCGCGGCGGTGTAGGCGTCGCGGACACGGGCGGGGATGCGCCCATGTGTTGGGCACGCGACACCCGCGGCTCCCCGACGTCAGCGAAAAAATCGTGAGCGATGTCCGATCGACGCCTCCGTCTTCGTAGAAGAGGTGAGTCCGGCCGAAAGGCGGCCGAACACCCCATCAACCGGAGGCGATCATGAAGCTCACGACCATGACCCAGATCAGTGTCGACGGAGTGATGCAAGGAAACGGCAGCGCATCGGAAGATCGCAGGAACGGGTTCGAGCGCGGCGGATGGGCGTTCGGCAAGGGGGACGACGAGACCCGCGACTTCATCGCCCAGACCTACAAGCGTGCCGATGCGTTCCTGTTCGGACGGTGGACGTACGAGCTGTTCGCCCAGTCGTGGGGGTCGATCCAGCCCATGAGCACCCACCCGATCGGTGTGGCCTTGAACGAGCGCCCGAAGTACGTCGCGTCGACCACGCTCACCGATCCGCGATGGTCGAACACCACCGTCCTGGATAGCGACCTCGCACTGGCCCTCAGCGAGTTGAAGGCCAACCCGGGCGGCGAGCTGCAGGTGCACGGCAGCGGCGCACTGACCCGGTGGCTGTTGGCGCACGACCTGATCGACGAGATGACGCTGATCGTCGTACCCGTGATCGTCGGTCAAGGTGCGAGGTTGTTCCCCGAGAGCGGTCGGGACGTCGCCCTGGACCTCGTCGACTCACGGGTCGACTCGAAGGGTGTGGCGATCCAGGTCCACCGGCCGGCTGGGCGCCCGACGTACGCCGATCCGTTGCGCGACCTGCGGCCTCAGCCAGCCTGACGCCGCGACCACCGGAGCAACAACCGACACCAAAGGAGAAGATGTTCAGATGCGCTATCTCGTCTCCGTGATCGATGACTTGGAAAGCCCCGGGAGCGCCGACAGGCGGTCGGCCATCAGCGCGTTCAACGAACGACTGATCGCCGACGGCTACTGGGTGTTCGCGGGCGGTCTCGCGGACCCCGACGCCGCCACGGTCATCGACTCCCGCGGCGAGGAGCCGGTCTTCAGCGACGGCCCGTTCCTCGAGTCGAAGGAGTACCTCGCCGGCGTCTGGGTGTGGGAGGCACCGGACCGGGACGTGGCGCTCAAGCTCGCCACCGAGGCGTCGGCGATCTGCGACCGCAAGCTCGAGGTCCGTCCCTTCCTGTGAGCGACATCGCGGACGCCGTCACGCACGCGCACCACGCCGAATGGGCTCGGCTCGTCGCCGTCCTGACGCGGCGCTTCGGCGATCTCGACATCGCGGAGGAAGCCGCAGCCGACGCCTTCGCCACCGCCGTCGCGCGCTGGCCCTCCGACGGTGTGCCGCCCAACCCCGGCGCGTGGCTGACGACCACCGCCAGCCGCAAGGCCATCGACCGGATCCGGCGGGAGAGCAAACGCGACGACAAGCACAAAGAGGCGCAGGTGATCCACGACAGTCCCGCCGAGCCGCACGGTGTCGTCGACGATGACCGGCTTCGGCTGATCCTCACCTGCTGCCACCCGGCGCTGGCAATGCCCGCCCGTGTTGCTCTCACCCTGCGCATGGTGGGCGGGCTCACCGTGCCGGAGATCGCGCGGGCGTTCCTCGTACGGGAAAGCAGCATGGAGAAGCGCATCACGCGTGCGAAGGCGAAGATCAAGGCGGCGCGGATCCCCTACCGGATTCCGTCCGCCGACGACCTCCCTGCCCGCGGCTCGGGAGTGCTCGCAGTCCTCTACCTCGTCTTCAACGAGGGCTACCTCGCCAGTGGCGCCGACGCCGACCCCATCCGCCACGATCTGACATCCGAGGCGATCCGCCTCGCCCGCCTGGTCCACGCCCTCCTGCCAGACGACGGAGAGGTGGCCGGCCTGCTGGCGCTCATGCTCCTCAGCGAGGCCCGCGTACCGGCACGGATCGCGGCCAACGGCGAGCTCGTCGCCCTCGACGAACAGGACCGTACGGCTTGGGACGCTGAGCTGATCAGTGAGGGTCATCGCCTCGTACGCGAGCGGCTCGTCGCCGCGGCCGCCGGGACCCCTCCCGGTCGGTACCAGATCCTGGCCGCGATCAACGCCGTACACACCTCCGCCCGCGACAGCAGCCACACCGACTGGTCACAGGTCCTCGCCCTGTACGACCAGCTCACCCGTCTCGACCCGTCCCCGGTCGTCGGCCTCAACCGCGCCATCGCCGTGGCCGAGCTCGACGGCCCAGAGGTGGCACTGGCCATCGTCGACAACCTCGCTGAGCCGTTGAACGACTACCACGCCTACCACGCCACTCGCGCCGACCTGCTTCGCCGGCTCGGTCGCGAGCAGCAGGCTCGGGAGGCCTACACCCGGGCCATCGACCTTGCCGGCAACACCGGCGAAACGGCGACGCTCGAGCGCCGGCGCGGCCAGCTGCAGTAGCGGCCACGCGGATGAGTACCGCCGCAGCGTCAGCTCGCGTGCTTCCCGGCATCCCATGGGTTGATGCATCGAACGCCGAGTGGTTCGAAGTGCTGGGAGGTTCTGCTGACGATCGTCATCTCAGCCGCCTGGGCGATCGCGGCGATCAGGGCGTCGTCGAGCGGCGCATGTCCTGGGACTCGATAGGTTGCCAAGACCCGGGCAGCAGACAGGTCGAACGGCAGCACTCGATCCGCGAAGGCGGGCCGGACGTGCTCGTCGAACCAACGGCGCAACACGTCGCCTTGGGCTGGGTCGGAACGTTCCTTGGCAAGGATGCCGCGCTCGATCTCGGCGATCGTGGTGGCCGCCACGAACTGATCCTTGGCGGCCACCGACGCTGCCCACGACTCCACCAACGGGTTGCGACCGCGGACGCAACGCAGAGACCACATTCGTGTCGAGTACGTACTGCACTGCTCGGCTCAGAACTCAGCCGTGCGGGCCGTGAGCCGCAACCGCTCGGGCTCGAAATCGATGTCAGCGCCCTCGTCGGTGCTCAACAGGTCGACGAGCGTGGCCGGCTCGCGCTCGAGCGCATCGGCGAGTATCTCGCGTGCCTCGGCCTCCACCGAGCGATGATGACTCTTCGCTCGGGCCTTGAGCGCGGCCTTCGTGCCGGGCGGAAGGTTGCGGATGAGAATCTGCTCCACAACTGTCACCTCCGATATCGCTGACGCGGTATCACGCTTGTTGCGCCCAAATCATCCGTAGATTACCCTGTGGTTATGGAACCGAATGGTAATGTACTGGAAGAGGCCGACCGTCGTCTCGATGTCGCCTTCTCCGCTCTGGCCGACCCCACCCGCCGGGCAATCCTGACTCGCCTGTCGAGGAGCGAGGCCACGGTGCTGGAACTGGCCGAGCCATTCCCGCTGAGCCAGCCGGCGATCTCCAAGCACCTGAAGGTCTTGGAACGCGCCGGCCTGATCACCCGCCGCCGCGACGCACAGCGTCGCCCCTGCCGGCTCGAGGCAGACGCGCTGCGCGGCGCCACCGACTGGCTGGACGAGTACCGGCAGTTTTGGACCGAGAGCTACGAGCGACTCGACACGCTGCTGGCCGATCTGCACCCGGCCAACCCGGAAGCCGGCGGTCCGGGAGAGCAGCGATGAGGACCACCGGCGACGTGATCATCGAGCCGCGTCATGCCCGAGACCTGGTGATCACCCGCACATTCGCCGCACCGCGAGAGCTGGTGTTCGACGCATGGACCCAGCCCGAGCTGCTGCGACAGTGGTACGGGCCGCGGGGCTGGCAACTGACCACCTGCGAGATGGACCTCCGGGCGGGGGGCCGGTTCCTGTTCGTCTTGGAACGCCCGAATCGGGCGGACATGGCGCTGCGGGGCACATACCAGGCCGTGGACGCCCCGACCCGGCTAGCCACGTCCGAGCGGTGGGACGACGACTGGACCGATGGTGAGACACGTACTACGACGATGTTCGACGAGCGCGACGGTGTCACCACGGTCTCCCGGATCATCGAGTTCACCTCCGCCGCCGCCCGTGACCGCGCCCTGGGATCGATCGGCCGCGACGGCCTGGAGGAAGCGTTCGAACGGCTGGACGATGTGGTTAGGGCCGGACGCGACGACGCCGCCCGCCCTGTCGCCGGCCAGAACCACGCTAGCCCCAGCGACGTGGGCCGGGACGATATCGCCAGCCGCTACCGGCGCCGCGCGGCGCGCTTTGAAGAACTGATCTCGGGGGTGGGCACTGTCGCGTGGGCATCGCAGTCCCCGTGCCAGGACTGGACCGCCCGCGACGTCGTTGACCACGTTGTTGACATGCATGCCGCCATGCTTGCGCCACTGGGCCGCTCCCTAGGTCCGGAGTCCTCGGCCGTGGCCGGTCCGATCGACGCCTTCACCTCCGCGCGGGCCCAGCTGCAGCTCGCTCTAGACGACCCGGCAGTTGCGGGGACCGCGAGCGACACCCCAACGGGAACACTGACCTTCGCCGAGCACGTTGACGCGGCACTGAGCGTCGACCTGGTCATGCACGGGTGGGACCTAGCCCGGGCAACCGGCCAGGACGACACCATCCAGGACGAGGACCTACAGCTGTTGTGGCCGATCGCCCAGGCCATTCCCGAGCAGTTCCGCGTTCCCGGCGCCTTCCGCCCCGGGCTCGTGGTCTTCGGCCCTCAGGTGCCGGTCGCCGCCGACGCAGCCCTGCAACACAAGATCCTTGGCATGTACGGCCGCGACCCCGCCTGGCAATCGCCACCGGCCGCCTGACCGACATGGAGCTCGAAGTGGAGGACGGGCATGCCCCGGCCGGTTCGGGAGGCAAGCAACTCCGACGCAGCACTCTGGCAGTCGCCGCAGGGTTCGTCCTCCCCCTCATCTTGTCAAGAAGCGCTGACATCCTGCTCGAGAACACCGGCGTGTTCCCCACTGTGGCCCAGCAGCGAGCGGACGGATTCGATGTGCTTTGGATGAACATCCTCGCGCTCTGCTATCGAATGGCATTCGGCGTACTTGGTGGTTTCGTGACCGCCGCAGTCGCGCCGAACCGCCCCGCACGCCATGTTCAACTTCTGGCGATCATCGCCACAGCAGTCGCGGTAATCTCCAACGTCGCCGTGGCCACGATACCGGCGACAGCGAATGTGCTCCCGGCATGGTTCGCTGTCGCGCTGGTGCTCATCGTCTACCCGACTACATGGCTCGGGGGACGCTGGTACCTACGCAAGTAACCCTTCGGTTAATGCTCCGTCCTTGGGCGCGAAACGCCGCGAATCAGCCAGGATTGCCGAGACGCCGCCCGATCGAACCCACCACAGGTCAGTGCACTTTTCGAGCAGACCTTCGAACCCGCGAAAACCGCTCTGGACAACATGTCGTCTTCGGCTGAGGCCCTACACGTTTTCGGTGAGGGTTGACAGGTTCTTCGGTTGATTGCCGACACTCGCGAGTATGCGGGGGTTCAGTGTGACTGAGACCAAGCAGGGTCACTGCGCCCTGACAACCTCTGAGCCGCTGCAGCAGGAGAGGCCCCTCCGCGATCGACATCGCCGGGTCGAACGCGCGCCAAGTCCTGCCGGAAACGTTTTCACGCCCAGATCCGGTCTTCGGCTACGCAGCGAGCGCGGCCAGGAGGGAGCGTGAAGCGTGGTCGGCCGAGCGCATGTTCTGCCCGGTGATCAGTGAACCGTCCGTCACGACGTGCGACGTGAACACAGGCGCCTCGTCGAACACGGCACCCAGCTCGACAAGACGTTCCTCCAAAAGGAACGGCACGAGCCCTTCTCGCCCGAGCTCGACCTCCTCCTGGGTGGTCAACGCGGTCACCTTCCGGCCCTGGACCAAAGGGTGACCTGTCCGTGGGTGCCGACCACATAGGGCGGCAACCCCGTGGCACACCGCTGCCACTGGCGTGCCCGCATCCAACGCAGCGGCGATGAGCGTCGCGACCGTCGGATTGTCGGGAAGATCCCACATGCCACCATGGCCGCCCGCGAAGAAGAGACCGTCATATTCGTCAGCCGACAGTGTCGACAAGGGACGCGGATCGCGAAACATCGCCATTGCCATGGTGTCGTGTGTGAGGCGCTCCAAGGCGACCGTCTCGACGCCCTCCCCGAAGCTCAACGGGTCGATGGGCGGCTCCCCACCCTGCACGGAGGCGACCGCAACTTCCACACCGGCCTCAGTCAGCACGTAATACGGAGCCGCGAACGTTTGTAGCCCGACGCCCGTCGGCAATCGCGATGAGCCGAGCTGACGATGAGAGGTCACGACGATGAGCACGCGCGCCACCGGGTGCGCCTCCCTCCCATTCACTCCCCACGGGCTGTCGAATGCTTGACCGTGCGTCAGCCGAGCATTCAGTTTGGGCCACGATCATATTTAGCCAGCACTCGACCTGCGAAGGCGGGCAGGACGTGCTCGTCGAACCAAAGGCGCAACACCGCCTTGGGCTGGGTCGGAACGCTCCTTGGCAACAATGCCGCGCTCGATCTCAGCGACCGTGGTGGCCGCCACAAACTTTGCGACCACGGACGCGCAACGCAGAAACCACACCCGTGTCGAGTACGTACTGCACCGGTCAGCTCAGCACTCAGCCGTGCGGGCGGTGAGCCGCAACCGCTTGGGCTCGAACTCGATGTCAGCGCCCTCGTCCGTGCTCAACAGCTCGACGAGCGTGGCGGGCTCGCGCTCAAGCGCATCGGCGAGCATCGCGCGTGCCTCCGCTTCCACCGAGCGATGATGACGCTTCGCTCGCGCCTCCAGCGCAGCCTTCGTGCCGGGCGGAAGGTTGCGGATGAGAATCTGCTCCACGACAGTCACCTCCGATATCGCGGCACCGATATCCCGCTTCTCGTGACACCCTCCGCGGGCGCGGCCGAGGCCTCGGGCGCGCGCCGAATGCTCGTTGACCGAAGAGCCCAAAAGAGGCTCACCGCTGGTGGTGACGGTTCCGCCTCGAGAGGCGAGGCACCGCGCTGAAGTCGGAATTGCTCCACCTTGACGGTCATTGTGACATCGGACACAGTGAGCGCGGGGTCGGTGTCGCGGCCCCCACTCGACGGAGGGAAGCATCGTGAGCAGAAGTAGTTGGCGCGGGTGGGTGGCCGCCGTCGGGGCGAGCGGGATCGCGCTGGCGACACTCACCGCGCCGGCCACCGCCGATGCTGGAGACGACATCGAGGCGATCATCGACAGGATGTCCCTTGAGGAGAAGGTCGGGCAGATGTTCGTCCCCTACATGTACGGGACGACCATCGACGAGGCAGACCCGCGCAACATCCCGGCCGCCGGAGTGCCGAGCATCGGCGCGATGATCGACGAGTTCCATCCCGGCGGGATCATCTACTTCGGCTGGTCGAACAACCTCCGATCCCCAGATCAAGTCGCCCGGCTGTCCAATGATGTCCAGGCCCGGGCCATGAGCGGTGGCCATGGCGTCCCCATGACGACGTCCATCGACCAGGAGGAGGGCGTCGTCGTCCGTCTGCCCCAGCCGTCCGCCCAACTGCCCGGCGCGATGGCGCTGGGGGCCACCCGCGACGCCAGGCACGCCCGTGATGCCGCGCGCATCACGGCCGAGAAGCTCTCCGCCGTCGGGGTGAACCAGAACTACTCACCCATCGTGGACGTCAACTCCAATGCCATGAACCCCGTCATCGGGGTGCGCGCATTCGGGGGTGACACCGACCTCGTCTCTGCGCTGGGCGCTGCTCAGGTGAAGGGCTTCCAGGACGACGGCGGGATCTCCGCCTCCGTCAAGCACTTCCCCGGCCACGGCGATACCGCGGTCGACTCGCACTACGGCGTCCCACTCATCGACAAGTCCGAGGAAGAGTTCCGCACCGAGGACCTCCCGCCCTTCCAGGCCGCTATCGACGCCGGGGCCGACTCGATCATGACCGCACACATCGTCGTGCCCGTCCTCGACCCCTCAGGTCGGCCTGCCACCTTCTCCGCTCCGATCCTCACCGATCTGCTCCGTGAGGAGATGGGTTTCGAGGGCGTCATCATCACCGACTCATTGAGCATGCAGGGTGCCCGGGAGGAGTTCGGCGACGACCGCGTGCCCGTCGAGGCCATCCTCGCCGGGGCGGACCAGATGCTCATGCCGCCTAACCTGCGGGTCGCCTACGACGGTGTCATGGCCGCCGTAGCCGACGGAGAGATCACCGAGGAGCGGATCGACGCCTCGGTGCGACGGATCCTCGAGATGAAGAAGAAGCGGGGGGTCCTCGACGACCCCATTGTCGACGTGGGCGCGGTGGACGACGTCATGGCCACCCCCGAGCACTACGCCACCGCCACCGACATCGCCGATGACAGCGTCACGCTGCTAAGCAACCACGGCCGGCTGCTCCCGCTGGCCGAGGGCGCCGACGTCTTCCTCACCGGCTGGGGCGGCAGCGCCCGGCTCGATTCCATGGCCGAGGAGCTCACCGACCAAGGGGCCGACGTGACCGTCCACCCGGCATCCGATCCCACTGGCCCTCAGATCGAGGCAACGGTCACCGCATCGGCCGGGCACGACGTCGTGGTCGTCCTCACCCAGTCCGCCGGGTACGCACCGAGTGCGGCACAGCAGGCGCTCGTCGCCGCCCTCGCGGAATCGGACGTCCCGGTCGCACAAGTCGCGGTCCGCAACCCGTACGACGTCGCCAGCGCGGCCGAGACCGGGGCGGCCATCGCGACGTACGGCTACGCCGACGTCTCGCTGGAAGCGGCTGCGCGGGTGCTCATGGGGCGGGTCAACCCGGTCGGTCGGCTCCCCGTCGCGATCCCCGACGGCGCCGACACCCTCTTCCCGCTCGGGCACGGGCTGCACTTTGCCGTGACGCCGGAGCCGCCGGTCTTTGTCGACCGCACCGGCCGCGGCCAGGACACCTACCAGATCCCTGAGGTCCAGGGGGTGGACTACCTCGTGCGTGATCGCGTCGTCGCCCCCGGGATCTACCGGAGCAACAGGGACGTCGCCGTCACCGCCGTGACGCAGGAGGGCTACGAGTTGACGCAAGGCGCGGTCACCAGCTGGGAGTCAGACTTCACCGCTGGCAGGGCAGAGCGGTGAGCAGGTTGCACTGGAGCCTGTGCGGCCACGCACAGGCCTGACAGACGTGGTCACCGGTCGCGCGTGCGTTAACAGGGCAGCCAGCGCCTGCGTCCCTGATGGACCCGATATCCAGCCATTGGCCGAGCAGCCGCTCACCGTCGCCCGCCACGTGTGCCGAGTCCCCGACGACGACCCCGACGCGCCGACCATCGCCGCGGTCAATCGACTGCTCGACCTGTACGAGGAGCATCGAAAGCACTTCCCGCAGCGCAACCAGGACCTTCCCGGCTGGGACCTGATCTCCGCTGCCGCAACTGTGGCGCGAACCCCGACCGCACCGTTGCCTGCGACCGGGTGATTCTCCCCGGGAAGGGCGTACCGACGGTCACTGGCCGTACTTGCGATGGTTCCGACCGGCGACGATCCAGCCCGCGATGAGGGCGGTCTCCTCGGCCGCGTCGATCAGGTAGGTCCACCGGATCCGGCCGCGAGGCACGTAGATCAGGTCGATCGCCAGCAAAGTGGTGGCGGTCGAGATGCCGAGCCGTCTTGAATGCCGCCAGTCCTCAGCCGTGCCGGCTTTCCATTGGGCATAGCCGACGGAGGTGAGCATGCCGGCGACGGTGTACTCGAGCCAACGGTCGACCTTCGGACCGAACACGGCCTCGAAGCCACGCATGTGGACGAGCGGCCATAGGCCAGCGGCCATGTTGAAGGCACCGTGCGCCTTGCCCATGACCGGTGGTTGGAGCATGACGATGCGGTACCCACCGCTGGGCCTTCTATGAGACTGGCGATGGCGTGTCGGCCTGCTCATCGGCCAGGAACAGAGCGACGGCGACTGGACGAATGGGCGTCCTTCCGGGGGGTACTTGCTCCGCTACCAGAGGGGTGGCGCGCGACACGACGCCGGGAGAAGGACCCGACTTCGTGGTTTCCGCTCAGCCACCCTCGGGCCACCACACATGGAGGACGCCATGAGCACACCCGGATACACAGAGCCGCTCGCGCCGACCACACCGACCGCACGGGCGGATGAGGGTGGCGCCAAGGAGAACGCGCAGGCGGCAGCAGCCACCGCTGCCGACGAGAGCAGACGTGTCGGATCAGTAGCCAAGGACGAGGCAGCCAACGTCGTCGGAGAAGCCAAGGACCAGGCGGCGAACTTGATCGACCAGGCGAGGACCGAGCTCGACGAGCAGTCCCACGTCCAGCGCGACCGGCTGGTGAGGACACTGCGCTCGTTCACCGACGACCTCGACCAGATGACCGACCGCGCCGAGCCGGGGATGGCCGCCAATCTGGCACGGCAGACGTCCGGCCGGGTCCGGGACCTGACCGACGTCCTGGAACGGCGCGAACCGGTCGAGCTGCTCGACGACGTGCGCGACTTCGCGCGCCGCCGGCCCGGCACCTTCCTACTCGGCGCCCTGGCCGCCGGCGTGGTCGCCGGCCGCCTCGTACGCGGAGCGAAGGCAGCGAACGGCAGCGACGACCGTACGAGCACGACCGACGTCGCCCCGGTCTACGAAGACACCGACGTCGCTCCGGTCTACGAAGACGTGGCCGCGCAGACTCCGGCTGCTCCAGTCACTCCGGTGACGCCGGGAACCATGTCCGTCGACCCGGTGACCGACCCCGCCGCGAGCGAGCTGCCAGGCCGGGGTGTGTGATGAGCAACTTCGACCACGGCGCGTCGCCGTCCAGGCCACGCGACGTCGACGACTCGGGCAACGATGACACCCGGTCGTTGGGTGACATCGTGGGCGCCATCGCCAAGGACCTGAGCCAGCTCGTCAAGCAGGAGATGGACCTGGCGAAGACGGAGCTGAAGGCAGAGGCCACCAAGGCAGGCAAGGGTGCAGGCCTCCTCGGCGGCGCCGGCGTCGCCGCGCACCTGACCGCTATCGCTCTGACCTTCACGGTGATCTGGCTGCTCGACAACTGGATGCCCATCGAGGTAGCGGGGCTCATCCTCACCATCGTGTGGGGTGCAATCGCCGCGGTCCTCGGACTCCGCGGCCGCAAGGAGCTCCAGAAGGTCGATCCGACCCTGGAAACCACCCAGCAGACACTGAAGGAGGACGTGCAATGGGCCAAAGCACAGAAGAACAGCTGACCAACGACATCGCCGACACCAGGGAGGACCTGTCGCGCAACATCGACGACCTCGCCGACAAGGTCAGCCCCTCCCGCATGATGGAACGCCGCAAGGAGGCCGCCCGCGGCCGGATGCGCCGCATGCGTGAGGCGGTCATGGGATCCACGCAGTCCGCCACCCACACGGTCCGTGAAGCCGGGAGCACCGGCAGCAGCAAGATGGGCGACGCCACCGATGCCGTCGGCTCCGCCGCTCAGAGCACCGTGGACGCCGTTGGATCGCGCACGCAGGGCAACCCTCTGGCCGCCGGTCTGATGGCGTTCGCCGCCGGAGCGGTCATCGGCTCCCTGCTGCCAGCCAGCGAGAAGGAGGCCCAAGCTGCGAAACGGGTGGTGGATACGGCCAAGGACAAGGGGCAGCCCCTGATGGACGAGGCGAAGTCGGTCGCCCAAGAGATGGGCGGACAGCTCAAGGAGCAGGCCGCCGACGCAGCCGACCAGGTGAAGAGCACGGCTCAGGAGTCGGCACAGCACGTGAAGGACGAAGGGCAGTCCTCGGCGCAGACTGTGAAGGACGAGGCCAAGCCGCCGGCCAGCTGACCAGCAGGACTTGGGCAGCACGCGGTGCGCGAGCGCCGTCACGGCCGTGGCCGCGTCGGTGCTCGCGCACCGCTGCACGACCTACTCGTCCGCTGTGGCTCGAACAGAGCGCCACGGTGGAGGTGTCGAGGCACGGCCGGGATTCCTAGTTAGATGGGCGCATGTGGCCCGCCCTCATCGCTGTGCTGGGAACGCTCGCTGGTGGAAGCCTTGCCTTCGCCTATCAAGCCCAACTGGCGCGAACCGCCAGACGCAACGCAAACGCAGACAGACTCCACGCCGAGCGCTTGGAAGCCTGCTCAGCGTTGGGCGCCGCGTTGGTGGCGTACAGACATAGTCAGTTGGCAAGGCAGACACACCTGCTGAGAACCAACGCACCCTCGGAGTCACTCCGGGACGAGGTGCGTGCACGCAGGGGCGACGCGTGGGCCGCCTACTTTCGTGTCGAGCTACTCACCACAAACGAACGGGTCCTGGCTGCAGCGGCACAGTGCATGAACCAGATCCGCGAGTTGAAGAACGCCACGGAGCTCAAGCGCCTCGATGCCGACGCCGAGTCCGCTCGGCAATCGATCCATTCGCTCGTCAGAAGCGCGCGGGACGAACTGATCTCAGCCTAGGAGACAGCGGCTACTACGCGCGGAGTTCAGTTTTCGCTCGAGCTGGCGGGGGCCGTTCGCGGCTGGGGTGCATGGCTCGATCCTTCGGCCACGATCACGGATCCCGACGAGTTCACGGGGTTGCCGTGCGGCCCGTGGCAGAGTTCGCCCATGACCGACGTTCCAGACTTCGTCGACACGTTCTCCCGCTTCCTGCGCGAGGTCGTCGACCAGCACCAGCACCGCTCGACCTCGTCACCGCTCACGGCACTCGTCGACCGCCATCTCGGATGCGCCTCGACCGAGATCGCGGTCGTGACGGAACGACTCAGCAGGATACGGCTCGCTGACGCCGACGTTGCTCTGACGGAGTTGGCGCGTGATGGTCAGCTGGTCGGACTTGCGAGCCATCACGCGGGACACGGATCGTTCGCGGACGTCCTCCGCGGTGAGTTCGGCAGCACCGACGTCGGACCAGTTTCTTACGTGACGCTGCCCATCGGACCGGGCAAGGACCGCCAAGTCGTCTCGCACGGCGTATGGCTGTTCGAGCACGACGGCGTACCCCTCGCGGTGCGTCAGCGCGACGCCAACCCCATGTTCGGTCTTGGCTCCGCACAGCTCGAAATCGCATCACCCACCGCCGAGGCGACCTCACAGTTCCTCGCGAGCCTGCGCGCGCTGATGGCCGAACGCAGCGTCCTGCGCGGCCAGGTCGTTTCCTTCTCCGGTCAGCGCTACGACGAAGAGACCCTCGACGGTCTGTTCTTCCACGAACGACCCCACGTCCCGTCCGACGAGGTCGTCCTCCCACCGGGGACGCTGGAGCGAATCGAACGGCACGTCATCGAGATCGGCGCCAACCACGCGGCGATGCGCCGGGCCGGGCAGCACCTCAAGCGCGGCGTGCTGCTGTACGGACCACCCGGAACCGGCAAGACCCACACCGTGCGACACCTCGTCGGCAAGAGCGAAGGCGTCACCGCAATCCTGCTCAGCGGCAACGCGCTGGGCCTCGTGCGTGAGGCGAGCCAGATCGCACGCAGTCTGGAGCCGGCTATCGTCGTCCTGGAGGACTGCGACCTCGTCGCCGAGGACCGGGACATGATCGACTCACCCGACTCGATGCTGTTCGAGCTTCTCGATGCGCTCGACGGCCTCGACGGCGACGCCGACGTCGCTTTCGTGATGACCACGAACCGTCCCGACCTCCTCGAACGGGCCCTCGCGCGCCGTCCCGGACGCGTCGACCTCGCCGTCGAGATCCCGCTCCCCGACGCCGGCGCGCGAGCAGCACTCTTCACCCTCTACTCACGCGACCAGACGTTCTCACCAGACGCGCTCCAAAACGCCGCTGAGCGGGCCGAGGGCGTCACCGCGTCGTTCGCCAAAGAGCTCGTACGCCGCGCCGTCCTGCGCGCCGTCCTCGCCGACCGCGACGCCGCCGACGAAGACCTCGCAGCCGCCCTCGACGAACTGATGTCAGACCAGGAACTGTTCACGCGCAGCCTCCTTGCGTCCGGCGAGAGTGCATTCGCCCATCCCATCGACGACTGGGCAGACGTCTTCGACGACACCGACGATCCCGACTAAGCGCGTCGCCACATCGGACGAGAGGTGTGTCACCAGATCGGTGACACACCTCTTGCAGAATGCTCTGTGGTCGAGCGCCTCGGCGCGACGTGCCGCTTCGCGGGAACCGAAGTGACTCCCGGTTGCAGGCCATCCAACACACCTGCGGGCGCCGTGGCCACGGCTCGGTGTCCGCTATCCCGATAGAACCAACGTCGAGAGTTCATGCATGGCAATCGATGCGGACGAACTTGGCCAACGCCCTGCCTGAACTCGCTATTCTCGATAGGTTCGGCGACTATGCACGGCCACTGCAACTGCGCGCTCGAGAGGAACTAGGCGATGACCACGAGCTCGAGCGGCGCTTTGGACCGGCCATCGCACACGCGGACCCAGCATGCGTTGCGCCTTCTCGTGCTCGCAGACCGCACCGGTGAGGCGTCAGCTGACGGCGACCCTTCGGTGGCGGTGAAGGCTGTACGCAGCGAGTTGCGGTTGCAGGCGATGGACTTCTGGATGCGAAATCCGGACTACTTGGCCGACGAGGTCATCTCGCAGGTCGTAGACGGGACACTCGGAAACAAGTACTTGAAGGTCGCCCGGAGCTTGTTGGAGGACCCGGAGCCGGACCTGCACCACTACCCAATGCCGCGTTGGTTCTACGGAGCGTACGAGGCCATTGACGATGCGATGTCGTTGCTGGAGACGTACGGCTTGGCGACGTTCCGTCGTTCTGGTACGCCGGGGACAAAGAGTCACCGCAATCAGGTGTTCATCACGGCGGACGGTGTGGCGGCGGTGGCGGAGGTCGCAAAGGATTCGGAGCTGGACTGGTACACGCGGCAGGCGGACCTCGTGGCCCTAGTCGCTGGCGATACGGTCGGGACGAAGTTGAAGGAGCGGCAGTACGAGCAGGCGACGTACGCCGGGACGCAGTTGGGTTTGGATATTGCGCCTATCGCTGATCATGTGCGGAAGCGCCTTGACGGTCTCGATGCCACCTCGGGTGGTTCTGGAGGTGGCATGTGAGTGCGCTTGCTGACGAAATCGTTGGGGTCCTTGGCCGGCGCCGCAAAGAAAACAAGCTAGTCATGACCGCCGCGGCGGTCGACCAGGTTCTCGCGGACCTCGGCATCCCGACGTCCGCGTCACAGGGTGTGCCGGTGCATCTGCGGGTAGTGCAGGTGGCGTTCCGTGGAACAAAACGGCTCAAGCCTGACCACCCGGACGCGGCGGGCTTCCCGCTAGAAGAGATCGGCGACGCGCAACTTGAGCTCGAACTCGATGGCGACGAGGAGAGCGAAGACGGGGACGGGGAAACCGGGACCGAGTCAGTCTCCCCCTCTGCCGCGGGCGAGCGTGCCACCGATGGGAAGGTCGACGCGGATAGTGGGGGCGAGGTGGCCCAGGACGAGAAGTCCGACGAGCCCGTCCTGCGGGCCCTCGTGCCGTTCGACTTCACGTGGAAGCTCGAGGACGGCGTCAACGGCGTCGGCTCTGGGGTCAACTTGCGCGGCAAGTCGAGCATTATGAACGTCCTCCTGTGGTCCCTGTCGGGCAGGTGCGCGGAGTTCTCCGTCGCTGTTCGCCGATGGATCGAGCACGTCGAGGTCGACTGGCAGGTCGGCGACGAGACCCTGCGGGTCGCATACGACGCCGCCAACGGGCTTGCCAGCGCCGGCACGATCACCGTCACCAAGGACGACGGCACGCCCGACACGGTCATCGCACGGTTCGACAATGAGTCGTTTGAGGACGCGATGAACTCGGTCATGTTGAACCGTCTGCGCCTGGACCCGTTCACCGTGTCCCAAAAAGGGAGAGTCGTCCCCCACAAGTGGGTTTCCTACATGAACGCGCTCTGGGTGCGGCCGAAGTACCTGAAGTCCATCATCGGCAAGGAGTCCACTCTCAGCATCCGCCTGATGCAGATGTTCATCGGCACCGACTGGGTTCCGGTACTCGCTACCGCGGCGACCGTCTCAGGAGCGCTGGTGGCGAAGCAGAAGGCTGCAGACGCAATGACGAAGACCGCGACCAATGCGGTGGAGGCGACTCGCCTCCAGGCGGAGAAAACCGTCCAGGACGTCAAGGCAAAGCTCGCCGCGCTGCCGGCCGGGATCCCGGACCCGACGAAGCTCGCTGCGACGAACGTCCAGATCGCCGATTTGGCCCGCCAGATCCACGCCCTCGAGACGCAACTGCTGCACAAGTCGGCGGCCGCCGATACCGCCCGCCGGGAACTGAAGGCCGCGAAGGCTCGGCAACACACCGAGCACGAGCACGCGCTGCTGACAAAGTTCTTCCACCAGATGGAGCCCACCGTTTGCCCGCGGTGCACCGCAGGCGTGACCGCCGAGCGTCGCAATGCCGAGCCAGAGAAGCACAGGTGCTCGGTGTGCACCAGCGACCTGAACCTGGAGGCGCTCGAGGCGAACATCGTCGTTGCTGAGTCCGTCGACGCCGGCGTCGCGGCCGCCCTGGTCTCTTCGACCACGGCGGTTTCCAGCGACGACGACGAACCGGAACCCATCAGCGAAATTGTGGCGCTCGAGAATGCCGTCGCCGCCGTCGACGTTGTCATGGGTGGGCTTCGCGACCAGATCAACGCGCTGCAGGTCACCCACGATGGCCTGGTTCAGGAGACCGGCATCAGCGGGGCGCTCCTAAAGTCCGTCGATGAGCGCCGCGTCCTGGACCTGGAGCTTGCCCGGGCCGAAGGTGCCGCCGCGGCGCTCGCAGTCCCGGTCACACCGGTCGATGCATCCCCGGTCGACCCGGTGCAGCTCGCGGTCGCCGAGGCTGCCGAGAAGGTCCTCAGCGAGTGGGTCAAGAAGCACCAGGACCCGTTGCTCGCTACGATCTCCGCCGAGATTGAAAGGCTAGTCATCAGCTTCGGTGCCGACGGGCTCAGCAACATCAAGCTAGACGGCGCTGCCAACATGTCGTTGCGGCAGAACGGTGACGCCTCGACCTACGGTGCCGTGTCTCCGGGCGAGCAGCTGCGATTGAAGATCGCCACCGTCATCGCGCTGATCAAACACGGGTACGTGGAAAACATCGGCAGGCACCCGGGGTTCCTGCTGCTCGACTCTCCCGCGGCCGAGGAGATGCCCGACGGTGACCTTTCCAGCATGGTGGAGGCGTTGCTCGCAGTAGCGAAGGAGGCTCCGATGCAGATCATCGTCGCCACCCGCAGCACCGACCCGCTCGTCAAGCTCCTCCCCGAGGAGAATCGGCTTATCGCCCTCGGCGACAACTTCGTGTGGTGACCCACAGCTTGGGATCTGCTGAGAGCTCGGGCAACTAACTGACACACCACGACCAGGGAGGCCAGCAAATGAGCGATGTCACCGCTGGAACGCTGAACGACGTCGTCCTCCAACTGGCCCGAATTGCCCGCGGGAAGCCGCTCCCCAAGACGGCAGTCGCTGACATCGGCGGCTGGGCACGGATCGCCGCCGACGCCTCGACCCTGGCCAGCCAGGGCACACTCCCTCTCGTCGCGGCGCTCGTCGCCCGAGATGCCGAACCGGGTGATGCCGACGCGGCAACTGCAGCAGCCGCCGTTGCCGACGCAGTCCTCGCCACCGGACAGCCCTCACTCCTCCGCGACTCCCTCGACGCGCTCCTGACCAGTGCCGCCGCCGTCGGCGCAGCCGGCGACAAACTTGCTGCCGGGCTTGAAACGGTGGCCGCCGCGTTCCTGGCCAGGGATGAGCGCGAACCCAGAGCCGACCTTGCCTCCGCGGACGCACTTGAGGTCCTGACCCAGCTCGTCGCCGCCGGGCACGGGTCTCAGTTCTCGCTCCTAGCTCTGCTGCAGAGGTTCACCACACCGACCGTCCGCCCAATGGCCCGAGCGGTGATGCGGTCGGTCTCGACCGCGATCGACATCTGGCCCGCGGCAGACCCACTTGTGAGCGTCGTACGAATCATCGGGGGCCTCGACCCTGTAGCCGCGGGCGACCCGGAACTCGCCGCGGACGTCGAGTCCGATGCGTCCTGGGTGCTCGCTATGGTGTCGCTGCTGCGGGCGCTGCGCGCTGCGTCGGTCGAAGACATGTGCCCGCACCTAGGGGATGCGGCCCAGTACTTCGAGATCGCAGCGACCACTCACGAGCGACCAGACGCCGAACCGATGGCGGCCGTCGTCAAAGCGCTGCGCGAACTTGTCGCCGGCATCCTGGCCAACGACCCCATGGGCGCATTTGCCACCGACCCGCTGTCCGCTTCAGAGATCGCAGGTATTCGGGACAAGGTCCACCGCTTTACCATGGACTCCAGCGGCCTCGATCACTGGTATGGCGACAGCAAGCGCGCGACGCTCACCGCTTGGACCGCGCTGACCAATGACCTGGAGCAGATGGGCAGCCATCTCGGCAAGGACGGCTTCTACCAGGCAGAGGTCGTCATCGGGGGCCTCCTGAACGTCTACGTGTCCTCCCGCTCGTTCCGCGTCGGAGCCCGGGGCGCCGACATCGCCGGTGTCCAGGACCTCGTCCAGCCTGTCATCGAGTCCGGCTTCGCGCGCAATGCAAGCCACCTGTCGAACCTCGAGGAGTTCACCGCAACCCTCGAAGCCCAGGAGGCCCCCGACGCCGACGACATCGCGAAGCTCGATGCAGCGCGCGCGCTCGTCGACGCCGCGCGCCGAGTGGCGAGGGATGGCGATGCCTCGCGAAAAGCCGGCGGCGGCGTCCCATCTACGCCGCTACCCCCGCACCTTGGCCGCCTGGTGCCGCCCGGTTCGCCTGACGCAGAACTCCTCGGCCAGATGTCCCCGAAGCTCTTGGAGGCCATCGAGGAGCACATGGACCACGTCGCGGCCGGAAGGTCTCACCTCAACCTGCCGCAGCAAGACCTGCTCGTCTCGCTCCGCGCCAAACTGGCCACGAGTCCGGATTACAAGGACGCCGTCGTCCCCGCCGTCGACGAGATGCTGCTCCTCATCATCAACTTCGTCGTCAGCAGGACGAACTCCTCGGCCAGCCACTACGGGTATTTGTTCGACACGACGGCGAACGAGGGCGCCGTCCACGAAGATTTGTACAACTACCTGGTTGGCAACCTGGGCGACCGCGTTCATTACGAGGTCTCCCATATCGGCGGCGGCCGAATCGACATCCGCCTGGTGTACGACGGGTTCGCACTCCACATCGAGATGAAGGTCGACTACACCAAGAGGCCAATGAGCGACCGCACCGCCTACCTCAAGCAGGCCGCCACTTACCAGGGCAACGACATCCGCATCGGGTTCCTCGTCGCGCTCCGCCACAAGGCGTTCGACCAAACCGGCCCGCCCCCCCACATCGCAGCCCTCATCGGCCACACCGCGTTTGACATCGACGGCGACCCCGAACCGCGACACATCATCACGGTCGCCGTCCCCGGCAGCCGAGTCAACCCCTCCGCATCCAGGTAGGCGGCTGCCAACGTGCACGGAAGCGTCGCACGGTGTTCTCTCAACCGCGACAAGCGTCATCCGCCGCCTGTACCCGCCGCTTGTGGCATCCGGCTCCCCGCGCTGTTTCACACGGTCCACGGATGAAGGTGCCAAAGCGTCGAGCGACTGTCTGGCTTGGCCGATGCCGAACTAAGCCCGCAACTGCGTGAGTCAATGAGCGGTCCCCTTCCGATCTCACCCCGCCCGCCGCCCAAGGTCAGATCAAGAATCCGGGGATGGCCTCGTCGAGTCGCGCTGTTAGCCCGTCAATGAGATCGATGGGCCATCCGAAGTAGGAAGTGACGTAGGTCAGGGTGTTGTAGAACGCGGCAAGCGCCACGCGCGCCAGATTCTCGCTGAAGGCGACGTCGAGCCGCAGGTGGGCCACAGCATGCCCAGCTGTCTCGTCGTGGATCCACACCCGCATTTGCTTTATCGGGTACAGGGTCGGATGCGTCAGGTTCGACAAGAAGCCATAGATCCCTTCTGCGCCCCGAGAGTCGATCGTGCCTCCCGCTGCCGCGGCGAGGTCATACATCCACCGCACCGAGTCGGTTAGCCCGGGCAGGGTCTGGCCGCGGAGTTGACCTGTGCCGAGCTCGTCGGGACTAACAGCGAATCTGCCCTGGAGCTGTCTGCGCAGGAGTCGGTGCCGTGCGCGCGCGTTCTGGTACTGGCTGCTGTTCGAACCACCCATCAGCTTCGCGGTTCCCTGCGCTTCCTCGGCGCTCTTCAACTCCTCGAGGTAGGCCCGCGCCAGTCGCTCTTCTGGGTCATCTCCGTCCTCGCCGAGAACCCAGAGCGCGTGGGCACAGTTCTCCATAACGGCGCGAACGAGAAGACCCGGGGAGAAGTGCACTTCTCCGGTTGCGTACATGCTCTCTAAGCCACCCAGATGACCACTTGCGGCAAGCATGTAGGTCTGCACTACCTCGGCGACCAGCCGAAACCCCGTCTCCCCCTGCGGATCCACGATCGCCGGGTCAGGCGATGGCAACACGGTGGCGTCTTGCTCCGCAGGGGAGCTTTCGGCGGGAGTCCAGTGGTAGCGGTCTGCGCTCTCCAGGAACGCAGACCGACAGAACGCGAACACGTCGGCCAACTCGAGGAGACGTGGCGATACCTGCGGCTGCGCGTGCGGAGGATTAGGTGTGTCGGTCGGCATGGCTCAGACCGTATCGGCCGACGATGGCCAAGCTTGGGACACAGGTCACTGACTCGGCCAACAGCGCATCAACGGGCTGCTGCCCTGTTGTGTCCGCGATGACGACCCGTGGATCTTCTGGTCGGCCCAAGTTCGCATAGGCATGTTCGATGGAGGTTCGGAGCAAGCAGAGCAGTGCGCCTAGGGGTGTTTGGCATGCGCAGCGCTCTCCCGCGTTCTCGCTTTTCGTGTCCACGTCGTTCGTGCGCTTGTTACCGCCTGCCAGTTTGCCCACGAGTCCGGGACGGCACGTCCGAAGGATGCGCTGTCATGCTCACCGCAGGGCATCTCCTGAGACACCTCGCCTTCTTTCGATTGTTGACGACGTCAACTCAGTGGGGCGCACCGGCCAAGGCCGGCGCGACCGTCGCGCACTTTCGCTTGCTGAGGTACGAGCTGTCCTTCGTGGAGTAGATAGTTCCGCAGGTCGCCCACCTCGATCCCGCCGGAGCGGCACCCATCGGCAGGCGGCTGCCCGGAGCGCAAACCTCCGGTTTATGCTCCGTCTTTGGTCGCGAAACGCCGCGAAATAGCCAGGAACGGCGAGAAACCCAATCGGGCATCGCCGCAGGTCAGAGCACATTTTCGCGCACCCGACCGTACCAGCGAAAACCGCTTCCCGCTTCTCACTGGGTTCGGGGTTCGAGTCCCTGATGGCGCACAAACAAGCAGGCCAGATACCCCCTAGGGTTCTGGCCTTCTTCTTTGCGGAAACGTCTGCGCGGCGGACGCCAATGCGAGAGGTTTGCTATCCCCCGAGCAAGCGGCGTGAGAGGCCCGGGCCGACGCAGTCGTGACGTTCGACGATCTCAGCCGACCGAGGTCGACCCGCGCGCCCTGAGCATACGTTCCGGCCGCTTGTGGGTTTAGCTCCCGTGCGATCGATCGGGCACCTCACGGAGCGTCACAGACGCACACCGGCTCGCCGCGGACAGGACATCGGGGCGGCACCATTTTGGTGCCGCCCCGATGGTCCCGTCAGTCCGCTGTCTTGTCGGCGGTCAGGATGACCTTCCCGGTCCTGTCGGTGAGTTCAAGCCTCACCGTCGCTCCCGCTCCCACGCGGGCGCTCAGGTCGGTCGACTCCTCAGCCGCGCCGGTGAACTGCTTGCTTGCCAGCACCTTCCCCGTGGCCGTGTCGACCAGGCGAACGCCGAGGCGCTCGCCGATCCGGGTCGAGAAGACGTCACCGCGGACGGTGCGGTTCGCTCCCGTGCCGCTGAACGCGACCTCGGCCGAGCCCGCCTCGTTGGCGTTGGTGACGTTGGCGAGATCCATCGTCGGCAGGTACGACTCGGTCCACGAGATCGTCTCGCCGGCACCGATCGTCTTCGCCTCGAAGAACTTGTTCGAGACGCCCGCCCACAGCTCGATGTACGGACGTGCCGAGCTGCCGTTCTTGAAGATGTTCGTGTCGAACGAGTTCGCGAAGCCCCATTCCCAGAACTTCATGCCCGGCGTGACGTCGTTGTCGCCGACGCGGACGACACCCTCGCCGTTCTCCTGGTTGATGACACCCCACCAGTCACCCTGCGGGTTGTCCTTGAGGCCCTGGCCGTAGGCGATCCCGTCGCGGTTCCAGTTGACCATCTTCTTGAGCTTGTCGAGGACCTTGTAGCGGTCTCCCGGGGTCGCCGGGTTGGCAGGCTTCTCGACGTCATCCATCCACGGGTACCAGGACTCGCGCTGGATCACGCTGACCGGCGAGACGATCTCCATCGTCGGAGACCCGGCGTCGGACGGCGCGCCCGGTGCGAGCGTCGTGCAGGTCCAGTACTCGTACTTCTTCGTCGTGTCCGTCGGGTTGTGGATCGAGACCGACATGTCGACCCCCGGGCTCGTCTTCGACACCGTGTAGGTGACGCTGGTCTCGAGCTCGGTCTTGCCGTACGTGTAGTTGCCCGGCTTGTCGGCGTAGTCGAAGTCGTCCTTCTTGGTCATCGTGATCGCGACCGAGTCCCCGGTCTGCTCGATCTCGTAGTCCCACGGCATGAACCAGTACTTGCCGTGCTCGGCCTGGGTCAGGGTCGGGAAGATGCCGCCCCAGACCATCAGCCAGTTGTGGTAGAAGGGGCTGTTCCCCTTCTGCCCCGGCGGTGTGCTCGTGAACCCGTACGGGGTGCCGGTGGGGTTCGTGTAGAGCAGGTCGTTGCCGGTCGGCTTGTAGATGAGCGACAGCAGGCGGCCGCCGTAGCCCGGGACGAAGGTCGCCTCGATGTACTTGTTCTCGACGACGATCGCGTCGTGCTTCTCGTCGATCAGCCGGTTCTCGACGTTCTCCGGCCGCACCGAGAAGTCGTCGTTCTCGGGGTCGGTGTAGGTGAACGCGTTGCGACGCAGGTTCGCGGTCGAGGTCTTGTCGACCTTCAGGTAGTCGCGAGCGCTCGCGTCGAACTCCTTCGGGGTCTTGCTCCGAGGGACCGTGAACCTGACGGTCTGCTTGCCGTTGTCCGTCCCAGCCAGATCCGTGACGATGCCCTTGTCGAGCGACACCGAGCCACGCGAGCCGGCGACGAGACGGTCGCCCGCCTCGAGCTTCACGACGAGCGTGTGCAGGTCGGGTGCGTACGCGGCGACTTCCTCGAGGTTGTCCTCGAGCGAGCCCTTGCCGTCGACCTTGCCCGCGAGCTCGACACCGTCGAGCAGCGAGTCGCGATCGAGAGTGCTGCCGCCGGTGCCCTTCGGCGTCTCCGCGAGCGGGCCCGCGTCCTCGCCGCCATTGAACGTATCGATCTTGCGATCGAAACGGATGACGACGTTGGCGCGCTGCTTGTCGACCTGCACGTCGGTGATCTTCGGGGCCGTACGCTGCGACGCGTTTCCGGACACCGATCCTGTCAGGACGTCCGACGCCCCGAGGGATCCACCGGCCGTCACCAGCGCGTGGGTCCCTCCGGCCAGGCTGAGCGTCCGGTCCCCCTTGCCGAGGTCCTCGGTGAACGTCAGGTCCCAGACTCGGCGATCGCTGCCGGTGACGGCCTGCACGTACGACGGACGGATGTCGCTGCCGTCGGCGCGCTTGACCGTGATGCCGGTGGCCGAGTAGCGGCCGGCTGGCATGCCCGCAATTACGGACTCGGCGAAGGTGACACGCAGTGTGCGCGAGTCACGGGACTTGACCTGTCCGAATGACGCCTTGCCCGGGGCGTGGGTGGCCCCGCGGAACGACTGGGCCTTCGTCGTCTCCCCCCGGAACTCGGCGCCGTTGGCGGCACGGATCAAGAGATCGTCGGAGAGGGTGTGGCCGTCTCCGTCCAGCCACACCTTGTACGAGGTGGCGCGGAGCGAAACCTCGGCCCCGAGGATCACCCGCAGCGACCGCGGGTCCCCGTCGACCGTGTACACACGGGTCCCGGTGACCTCGTCGAGCGAGCGGCCGTCGAGGCTGGCGTCCGACTGGCCCGCGCGTCCGCCCGACACCCGGAGGTACTCGGCGAGGTACGCGGGGTTGCCGTCGACGAAGGTGCGGATCTCGTCGCCGAGCGGCGCGCTGAACCGGATCTCGAAGCTCTTGCTGTCGACGGCGTACGCTGCCGCGACGTCGAGCGGCTTGGCCGCTGCGGCCGCGGCAGCGCTTTCTGCCACACGCGGGACCTCTGCTGATGTCCCGCTGGCGGTCGCGGGCACCATCGTGGCGCCCAAGACCGCCGCGACGGCGAGCCCAGCACCCGCCGATGTCACTATTCTGTGGTGACGCATTGCTGCTCCTTGTCTGGTGTTCTGGCGAATCTCAGGAATGGGACGTGGTGCGTGAGTCCCGGGCCGAGCGCACCGCTGTGAGAAAGAGGCGTGCTCGACGTTGGATCTCAGCCGAGTCGCCGGTGGCGATCGCGGACGAGGGGCACAGCTCCCCGCCCGCGCCGACCGCCGCGGCTCCGGCCTCCATCCAGCTGCGGATGCTCTCCGGTGCTACACCACCGGTGGGCATGAAGCGAAGTTCCGGGAAGGGTCCTCGGAGGGCTCGCAGGTACGCGGGCCCTCCGAGCGATCCTGGGAACAGCTTGACGACGGGAATGCCGCTGTAGGCGGCGACCGCCATGACCTCCGTCGGCGAGAGGGCGCCGACGGCACACATGCGACCGGAGTCGATCATGGCGCCTGCGACGGCCGCATCCAGGCCGGGGCTCACGAGGAATGCGGCTCCGGCTGCGGCCGCATCCTGCACCTGCTGCTGAGTGCGGACGGTTCCTGCTCCGACGACGATCTCGGGGTGCTCGGTGCGTACCCAGTCGATCACGTCGGTCGCCTCGGGCGTCGTGTAGGCGACCTCGACCGCGGTCACTCCCCCCGTGATCAGCGCCGCGATCGCGGTTCGGGCGCGTTCGGCGTCCGGCGCGCGGAGCACGGCCACCACGTAGTCGCGCTCGAGTGCCTTGAGCACCGTCGCCGCGTCGGGTCCGTCCGTCACGTTGCTTCTCCTCTCCTCTCGTACGACGCCGTGCGCGGCGTCGGTGGTCGTGGTGCTCAGAACGTGCCCTTGTCGATGAACTCCTGCGCGTTCTCAGCGGTGATCTGCGGCGACGGAACGACGGTGTCCTTCTCGACGTCGTCGCCGTCGAGGATCTCCACGGCGCGATCGAGGCCGAGGCGTCCGATCTCGTCGGCACTGTTGAGTCCGGTGACCACGTAGTTGCTCGGCTTCGCGATCGCCTGCAGTGCTTCGAGCTGCCCGTCGACCCCGGCGATGATGATCTGGTCGGTCAGTCCGGCGTCGTCGATCGCCCGCTGCGCGCCGAGGCACATGGCGTCGTTCTCACAGAACACCGCGTCGAGGTCGTCGTGCGAGGCCAGGAGGCTCTCCATTACCGACAGGCCGCCGTCGGAGGCCCAGTTACCGAAGTCCGGTGCCTCAACCAAGGTGAAGGCGCTGTTCGACTCGAGCACCGACTTCAGTCCGTCCGTCCGGGCGAGTCCGATGCTGTTGTCGGCCGGGCCGCCCTTGATGATGGCGACCTTGCCGCCCTCGGGCAGCTCTGCGGTCAGGAACTCGCCGTTCTGGACGCCGATGGCCTCGTTGTCCGGCCCGATCCAGCTCGTGTAGTCGCCCGATGCGAACTTGCGGTCGACGAGGACGACCGGGATGTCGGCGGCCTTCAACGACGCCAGCACGCCCGGCGCCGACTCGAGCGGACCGCCCGAGATGATGACGGCGTCGACGTTCTTGCTGATCAGGTCCTCGACGTTGGAGGCGAGCTTGGCAGCATCGCCGTTGGCGTCGGTGCTGACCGTCTCGACACCGGCCTCGTCAGCCTGTGCCTTGATGGCTTTGTCCATGCCGCCGAAGTAGGGGCCTGACAGCATGAAGTTGGCGATACCGACGGTGTAGTCGCCGTCGCCGCTACCGCCGCCTTCGTCGTCTCCGCCGCAGGCGGTGAGGCCCATCGCGAGCACGCCCGCGACGACCGCCGTACTGATTCGTGTGATGCGCATGTCTCTCTCCTGATAGGTGTGGTTCGGTTGATGGGATGGTGTGGCGCGAGATCGGTCAGCGGCCTCGGCGTGAACGGGCCTGGATGATGATGACCGCGACGATGATGAGGCCCTTGAGGACCTGCTGCCAGTAGCTCTGCACTCCGTAGAGGTTGAGCAGGTTGTTGATGAGTGCGAGGACGAGGACGCCGCCGAACGTCGCTCGCACGGAACCCTTGCCGCCCGCGAGACTGGCGCCGCCGATGACGCAGGCGGCGATCGCGTCGAGCTCGAAGGCGACACCGACGCTGGGTTGGGCGATCCCGACCCGGCTGGCGAGGATGACACCGGCGAGGCCGGCGCAGAAGCCGCTGATCGTGTAGGCGAGGATCAGGTTCTTCTTGACGCTGATGCCGGCAAGTCGCACGGTCTCCTTGTTGCCCCCGATCGCGATGATCGAGCGGCCCGCAGGCGTTCGGGACAGGAAGACACCGCCGACAAGGAACACCACGAGCATGATCACCGTGGTGAGCGGAATCGGGCCGAGCATCTGCGAGCCGAGCGTGAAGAAGCTGGGATCCTCCGGGGCGATGGGTACGTCGGAGTAGACGAACGCCAACCCTCGGATCGTGGTCAGCGCCGCCAGCGTGACCACGAACGGGGCGAGGTCGAAGCCGGCGATGAGGATGCCGTTGATCGCCCCGAACGCGACCCCTGCGGCGACCCCGACCAGGAGCGCCAGCGGGAGCGGCAGGTCGGACACCAGGCCCGCGCTGACGATGCCGGCGAACGCGACCACCGACCCTACGGACAGGTCGATGCCCCCGGTGAGGATGACGACGAGCATCCCGTACGCCAGTAGTCCGGTGGTCACCATCTGCTTGAGCAGGTTCGTGAGGTTGCGCTCGGAGAGGAACGTCTCGGTGGTGAACGCAGCGAGGGCGACGAGTGCGACCAGCAGGATGACGAACCCGACGGCGGCAGTGATGTCGCGTTGGGCGACGACGATCCGCGGGATGCGTACGCGTGCGTCGCCCTGCTCCTGCGGCGGTGCGGGCGAGGTCGTCCCGGGAGTCATGCTGCTTCTCCGATCGAGTGGGCGAGCACCTGGTCCTCCGTGGCGCTCGCGGAAGGGATCTCGCCCGCAAGCCGGCCGTCGTGCATCACGAGCACGCGGTCAGTGGCGCCGATGACCTCGGTGAGGTCCGACGAGATGAGGAGGATGGTGTGGCCGGAGCGCGCCAGCGCATCGACGGTCCGGTAGATGTCGACCCGGGTCGCCATGTCGACGCCGCGTGTCGGTTCGTCGAGGATCAGCATCTGCGGCTCGACCAGGAGCCACTTGGCGAGGATCGCCTTCTGCTGGTTGCCGCCGGACAGCCGCACGATCGGCATCTGGGCGCAGTGGGAGGGCAAGATGTCGAAGCGTTCGATCATCGCGCTGACCCGTACGTCGCGGCGTTTCGGGTCGATCAGCGGGCCGACGGTGTCCGACTTCATCGTCGGCAGCGCGATGTTGTCGCGTACGGTCATCTCCGCGACCAGCCCCGAGCCTTTGCGATCCTCGGTGACGAGTGCCAGGCCGTGCCGGATCGCGGTGCGGGGACGGTCGATCCGGACCTCACGACCGTTGACGGCGATGGTGCCGCGGTCGGGTCGGGTCTCGCCGAACAGGCAGTGGGCGAGCTCGCTGCGGCCGGCCCCGACCAGCCCGAACATTCCGACGATCTCGCCGGAGTGGAGGGTGAAGGAGACATCCTCGAACTCTCCGGCGCGGCACAGCCCAGCGACCGTGAGCATGGGTGCCCCTCGGTCGGTGCGTCGGTCCGGATAGATCCGCTCCAACCTGCGCCCCGCCATCAGGGTGATCAGCTCGTTCTCGGAGGTCAATGCGGGCACGGTGGTCTCGACGACCGATCCGTCGCGGATGACGACGATCGACGTAGCAAGCGCGGTCACCTCTGTGAGGCGGTGCGAGACGTACACGATCAGCACTCCTCGCTCCTGCAGCCGGCGGATCAGCGCGAACAGCGAGTCCAGGTCGCCGCCTGCGAGAACGGCCGACGGTTCGTCGAGGATCAGCACTTTAGGCTCGGTCGCCAGCGCCTTGGCGATCTCGACCATCTGCTGCCGGGCGACGGTGAGGCGCCCTGCCTTCGCGGTCGCATCGACGGCACCGAAACCGAGCTCGTCGAGGAGGCTCTGGGCGCGTGCATGGGCAGCGGCCCAGTCGATGAACCCATAGCGGCGCGGGAGCATCCCCATCAGCACGTTCTCGGTGACCGACAGCTCAGGTACGAGGGTCAGCTCTTGGTAGACGGTGCGGATCCCGACCTCCTGCGCGTCGTGGGGCGACTGAAGGTCGAGCACCTCGCCGTTCCAGCGCAGCTCACCGGAGGTCATCGGCTCGGCACCGGACAGGATCTTGATCAGCGTCGACTTGCCGGCCCCATTGGCGCCGACCACCGCGACGACGTCTCCCGGACGCCCGGTGAGGTCGATGCCGCGAAGCACCTCGACCGGCCCGTACGACTTGTGGACCCCACGGATCTCCAGCGTCACTCGAACGCCTCCATCACGATCATCGTCTTCTGGCGGGTGAGGTCGGTGACGGTCTCGTGGAGGCCCTCGCGGTATCCACCGGTGTCCTTCGTCCCGCCGAACGGGAGGTTCTCGGCCCGCAGGGCGGTCGACCCGTTGATCACGACCCCGCCGACGTCGAGCTGCTTGGCAAGCGTGAACGCGCGCGACACGTCGCGGGTGAACACGGCGGCGTGCAGGCCGTACGGGGACTCGTTAGCCATCCGTACGGCGTCGGCGACGTCGGTGAAGCGAGCGATCGGTGCGACCGGGCCGAAGATCTCGTCGGCGAAGGCCGGACTCTTCTCCGGCACGTCGGCGAGAACCGCCGGGGTCACGAAGGCCCCGTCGCGCTCCCCGCCGGCCAGCAAGGTGGCTCCGTCGCCGACGAGCCGATTGACCGCAGCCTCGACCGCCTGTGCGGCCGACTCGGCGATGAGTGGGCCCACGTCAGTGGCCCGGTCGAGCTGGTCACCGACGCGCAGCGCGGCCGCCTTCGGCAGCAGCAGATCCAGGAAAGCGTCATGGACGGCCTCATCGACGTACACGCGCTTCACCGCACAGCAGATCTGCCCGTTACCTCGCGCCAGCCGACCCAGCACCACGGCGTCGACCGCCTTCTCGAGGTCGGCGTCCTCGCACACGATCAGCGCGTCGTTGCCGCCGAGCTCGAGCAGGACCTTCTTGAAGGTGTCGGCGCCGCGACGGGCGAGCTCGCGGCCCGCGACCGTACTGCCGGTCAGCGTCACCGCGGCCACGCCCGGCAGCTCGGCGAGCATCTGAGACACCCGCACACCGCCGGTGACGAGCTGGTGCGCGTACGGCGGTGCCCCGGCCTCCGCGAAGATCTCGTTCACCCGCACCAGCGACAGCGGGCAGCGCGACGGCGGTTGGACGACCACCGCGTTGCCGGCCGCGATCGCAGCGGCCGCCTTGTGCGCGTAGAGCTCGACCGGGTAGTTGAACGGTACGATCGCCGCGACCACGCCCAGCGGCTCGCGCACCGTGATGGCGAGATTGCGCTCGAGTCCGGGGACTGCGTCGAGCGGAATCTGCCGGCCGAAGATGCGGGTTGCCTCGGCGGCGTAACCGCGGAAGATTCGGATCGCGGCGTCGACCTCGCCCTCGGTCTGCGGAAGCGGCTTGCCGTTCTCTGCGGCGACGAGTGCGGCGATGCTGTCGCGCTCGGCAGCCATCCGGGTCGCGACCTCTTCGAGCAGCGCTGCCCGCGCGTGGGACGGCATCGCCGCGACCGCGCGCTGGCCGGTCTGGGCGTCGTCGACGACGCGGCGGACGTCATCCTCGGTCATGTCGGGGACCTGGCCGAGGAGCTCGCCGGTGCCAGGGTTGGTGACGTCGAACGTGCTGACGGTCATCAGTCTTGCCTTTCGTGTGTGCGTGGAGTGGGTTTCATCCCGCGTTGCGTCGCGTCGCACCGGCGTAGCCGAGCGCGGCTCCGATCTCGTGCGCGATCCTGAGAGCGGTCGGAGCCAGGTCGTGGCAGGCATCAGCCGTGAACCGGCTCGCCGGGGCGGACACGCTGAACGCCGCCACCGGCTCGCCCGAGGCGTTCACGATCGGCAGGCCGATGCAGCGGACGCCGAGCTCGTTCTCCTCGTCGTCGAGGGCGTATCCCTGCTCGCGCACCCGCTCGAGCTCCGCTGCCAGGGAATCGCCGAACAGCGTCTTCGGGGTCGGTCGCGCGAGGTCGCCGGCGAGGCGGGCAGCCCGCTCGTCCGGTGGCATGAGTGACAGCAGGGCCTTGCCCATCGACGTGCAGTGCAGTGGGACCTCACTGCCGATGCGTGACACGAGCCGCACGGACTGATCGCTCTCGACCTTGTCGACGTAGACGATGTGGTCGCCGATCGGAACGCCGAGGTGGGCCGTCTCGCCGCTGACACCTGCCAGCTCCACGAGGTACGGGTGGGCGACGCGGAGCAGGACGTCCTCCTCCAGGTACTGCCCGGCAAGGCGGACCAGCCCCACGCCGAGCCGGTAGACGCCGGCACCGTCGCGCTCGACGACGCCGAGGTCGAGGAGCGACGTGACGTAGCGGTGGGCCGTGCTGACGGCGACCTGCGCACGGGCGGCCAGATCCTGCAGCCCGACGCCGTCGGGACCGCCGTCGGCGATGACCTGGATGAGCTCGAACGCCTTGGCGACGCTCGAAGATTTGCGCGTTGTAGTCATTCGAATAACTCGAATCTGTTTCGATAAGTGCGAATGCGTGCGCTCACTGTGCTCTCGGTCACATGCCGGTGTCAAGTAGGTCACATGGCTGTCACCGACGGCCGAACCGCCGCCGCGCCTCGACGAGCTCGGTGACGGCGCGCTGCTCGAGCTCGGGCGTCAGGCGCAGGAGGGGTATCGACACGCTGATGGCGTGCGAACCCGCGTCGCCGACTGGGAGCGCTACGGCGAAGCACCAGATCCCGTCGGCGTTCTCGCCCCGGTCAACGGCGTATCCCCGTCCACGAGTCTCCGCGATCTCGTCCCGCAGACGGTCCGGCGAGGTGATCGTGTTCTCGGTGAGCGCTCGAAGCGACCCGTCGGCGACTGCCTCGACGTCGGTCTCGCTGAGCTCGGCCAGCATCGCCTTCCCCAAGGCCGTGGCGTGAGCGGGAAGCCGACGGCCGATCGCGGAGAACATCCGCAGCGGGTGCGCGGACTCGCGCTTGGCGAGATAGAGCACGTCGTGGCCATCGAGGCATGCAAGGTGCACGGTCTCCCCGAGTCGTTCGAGCAAGGCGTCCAGGAGCGGTGCGGACTGCGCCACGACCCGGTCGCCACTCACGTATGCGCTGCCGACCGCGAGCGAGCGCGGGCCGATGGTGAAGCCGCCCTGCCCCTCCTGCAGCCAGCCCCGGGCCGCGAGGGTGCGCAAGATGCCGGCGAGCGTGCTCTTGGGGACTCCGAGCTCGCGGGACAGCTCGCTCAGCGTCGCCGGGCGCTCGCGTACGGCCAAGAACTCGAGGACCTCCATCGCCCGGTCGACCGCACGCACCCTCGCGAACGCATCCCCGTCCCGACCATCAACCTCGGACATCACGACCTCCTCGGCGCCCGCCTTGACAAGCGGCGCGCACGTCGGGCTACATTTCGTTCAGAATATAGCCCACTGTTCAGCATCCTGAACACAGTCTCGAGGGGAACCTGTGCCCACCGCCGCCACGCCGATCGAATTCCGACCCGCCGACGAGTGCGCCTACGACGCCGTCGCCCTCGGCGAGGTGATGCTCCGACTCGACCCCGGCGAGTCGCGGATCCGCACCGCCCGTACGTTCACAGCGTGGGAGGGAGGCGGCGAGTACAACGTCGTCCGCGGACTACGCCGCGTGTTCGGGCACCGCACGGCGGTGGTGACCGCCCTCGCCGACAACGAGGTCGGGCATCTGGTCGAGGGACTCGTCCTCGCCGGTGGCGTCGATGCCAGCAAGATCGTCTGGCGCCCGTACGACGGCGTCGGTCGATCCGTCCGCAACGGGCTCAACTTCACCGAGCGTGGCTTCGGCGTACGAGGAGCCCTCGGGGTATCCGACCGCGGACACACCGCCGCCGCAGCACTGAGGCCGGACGACGTCGACTGGGACCACCTCTTCGGAACCCTCGGCGTCCGCGTCCTGCACACCGGCGGAATCTTCGCGGGGCTTTCGGAGACGACTCCGGAGGTTGCCGAAGCGGCGATGAAGGCTGCCCGGCGTCACGGCACCGTCGTCTCGTACGACCTGAACTATCGCCCCAGCCTGTGGAAGGACGTGGGAGGACAGGAGCGGGCGCAGGAGGTCAATCGCGCACTCGCCCGTCACGTCGACATCATGATCGGCAACGAGGAGGACTTCACGGCGAGCCTCGGCTTCGACGTACCTGGGGTCGACGCCTCTCTCTCCGCGCTGGAGACGAACGGGTTCCGGCAGATGATCGAGCATGCAACGAAGGAGTTCTCGAACTTCGCGGTGGCCGCTACCACGCTGCGTACGGTCAGGACCGCCACCGTCAACGACTGGGGCGCGATCGCGTGGTCGCGCGACGTCGGCTTCGTCGAGGCGACCCACCGCGAGCGACTCGAGATTCTCGATCGCGTAGGTGGTGGCGACTCGTTCGCGTCAGGCTTGATTCACGGTCTCTTGACCGGCAGCGACCTGAAGCGGGCGGTCGAGCTGGGAGCTGCGCACGGGGCTCTTGCTATGACGACACCGGGCGACACCTCAATGGCGAACATCGCCGAGGTAGAGCGGTTCGCCGACGGCGGCAACGCCCGCGTCGTGCGTTAGGCAGCAAGCTCGGGAACCCTCACGTGGCGTTCTGGCCGCGGTGGCCCAACGCCTGTTCGATGAGTCGGACGGCATCGAGGACCAGCGGCGCGATCTCCTCACGCCGCTCCGTGGTCATCCGGACTGACGGCCCCGAGACACTGATCGCTGCGACCGGCCGCAACCTGCTGTCGAGGATCGCCGCGCCTACGCAGCAGACCCCGAGTTCGTTCTCCTCCTCGTCCATCGAGATCCCGGACGCACGGATCGCCGCCAGATCGGCCAGCAGCTCGTCACGCTCGGTAAGCGTGTGCACCGTCTGGGCCGGTCTCGGCTGAGAGAGCGCGGCGTCGAGCTCGTCCGGCGGCAGCTGCGCAAGAACGGCCTTTCCCATCGACGTACAGTGCATCGCCACTTGATGGCCGATAGCGGAGACGAGCCGCACGGAGTGCGAGCTCTCGACCTTCTCGATGTAGACGATCCGTCCGCCCGTCGGCACTCCGAGGTGGACGGTCTCGCCGGTCGAGGCGCCCAGATCTCGCAGGACCGGCGTGGCAGCCGAGCGGAGGTTGTCCTCATCGAGCAGCTCGGTCGCGAGCGTAAGGAGACGGACGCCGAGGTGAAGGCGACCCCCGTCGTCTCGGCGGAGGACACCGAGGTGCAAGAGCGTCGTCACGTACCGATGGATCGTGCTCCGCGCCTTGCTCGCTCCGCCGGCGAGCTTTGCGAGGGTGATGCCCTCGGCGCCGGCGGCGGCGACCTGGTCGAGGATCGCGAACGCGTGCACCACGCTGGTGGAGACACCGCGTGCGTTCGGTTCGTTCTCCATGACTCGCACAGTACTGGGATCGGCGACCCACAATACGCCTAGCGCCCGCCCGGAAGTTCCGGACGGGCGCCCCAGGTGATGGTCAGGCGGTCACCGTTCAGCTCCCCTTCGGAACCATGAGAGTGATCGAGTCGATGGTGGCGCTCCCCTCCCCTGCATCGGTGTAGGGATCACCGATGACCGGGAAGTCGGGGTAGCTCGACCCGGCCGGCCACTGGTCGGCCCACTGCTGCTGGCCGAACACCCCGTTCTGCACCAACGTCCGGTTGAAGCGGCCGTCGTACTGGTCAGGCGTGTTGTTGTAGTGCCAGATGGGCGTTGCCCCACCGATGAACGGCGAGTAGAACCGCAGCGTCATGTGGCCGGCGTGCAGGAAGTCACCGGTGACCTCCATCGTGTAGCCGGTCTTGCTGCGCTCCACCGCGAACAAGTAGTCAGAGTTCGGCATGAACTCCGGCTTCATCTCGGCCGCCGCGTACGGCGAGATCGGAACCGGAAGCCCTCGCGTGCACGTGGTCGAGAACCACTGCGAGTTGCCCGTGATCCCACCCTTGCCTGGCGTGAAGTTCGGCAGGCCGTTGAACCACATGTCGATCACGTTGTAGGTGCTGTCACGGTAGTCGTACGAGGTGTTGTCGGCGGGGTTGCAGACCCGACCACCGCTGCCCGACCCGATCCGGTCCGGGTGCTGGGCGAAGGAATCCATGAGGATCTTGCGGCGATAGTGCCAGAAGTGCAGGTTCGCCGGCTTGGGCTTCTCGAAGTCGACGATCCCGAGCAGGTGGAAGGCGTTGTAGCCGAACGGGCCGTCGACCACACTCTGCCAGGCGCAGGGATCGGGGTTGGTGGGATCGTTTCCCCATCCGGGCGTGCCGATGCCTTCCGCGTACGGGAACTGGGTCTTGCACTGCGCGTCCTCGGGCGAGTAGCCGTTCTCCTTGCCGTCGTAGAAGATGCTGCCGTTGCGCTGGCCGCCGAAGTCGAGCGTCTTGAGGCGGTACTCGAGCCGGTACTCCGAAGGGAGCTTCTCGCTCGTGGTGACGAACGCACCGTCGTAGGAGTCCGGCGAGTCGATCCTGAGCGCCTTCTCGCTCGTGGGCAGCTTCGTCGTCGAGATCCTCGGCGGGTTCTGGGGTGAGCCGGAGTTGTTCCAGTCCCGCGCGGACAGCGTCGCGGTCAACCAGTCGCCCTTGCCGAACTTGACCTCCTTGCGGTAGGTCGTGAAGCTCTTGAGCACGTCCGGCTCCCAGGTCGGCCCATAGTCGTTCTTCCACCAGTCGCCCGCGTCGTCCATGATCGTGTCGACCTGCTCGTCGTAGTCGTGGCGGACCCACTCGCTCTCGTCGGTGTCGACCGCGCGGCTCTGCGCCTGGAAGTTCTCCGAGTGCAGCACCTTCCACCTCGTCGACGGCGCTGCCTCACCGGCCGCGCACGGCAGCGTCACGCCGTCGTCGTTCTCGATGATCGTCAGCGAGATGCTGTGGATCGACGCGCCACCGGACCCAGCGGACAGCCGGAAGTCGGCGCCTCCGTTCTCGCGGTTGGCGAAGCGCCCGTCGACGATGTTGAAGGCCGCCGTCTGCCACGTCTTGGTGTCGGCACGCATCACCGTGCCGGCCGCGGCGTAGGCGCTGGCCTGCGAGTCGTACTGCAGGCTCAAGCCTTCCTTGCCTTCGTCGTAGTACTCGGCGCGCACGCACGCGACGTACGTGCTGTCGAAGGCGACCGAGTCGTCGATCTTGACGTACATGTAGTGGGCGCCGGTCCCGACCGTCTTGCGGGCGCTCTGCCCGCCGATCGTCACCGGCGATGTCTGCCCATCTCCTTCCTCGATCTGGACGAGCCCGCGTGGCTCGTTGGTCTCACCCAGCACGATCGATGCGTCTGGCTCCTCCACAACCGCCTGCGTCGGCTCACTCGCGACCCCTGACGGGGCGACGAGAGTGCCGACGCACAAGGCTGCCGTGGCCGCCAAGGCCGCAAGAGTCGCGCTCTTGTGCCGAGTCCTCATGTGCGTTGCTCCTTCGTGAAGGTCAGTCCGGAGCAGTCGACCCGAGGTGGTACATTCGACATATCCGAACATATGTCGAATAGTTCGACACATGGCTGAGACGCTAGGGCTGCCGGGTGGTGCCGTCAACCCGTCTCCGCGCTCACGCCGAGCTGTCAAACAGCAATCCCAACGCTTCAGCCCGTCGCCACCCGCCATGGATCGAGGGTCCCGCCTTGTTCGACTGCGGCCTCTACATGGGCGATGTCGAACTTCCCGTCGATCAAGTCGTCGGCGAGGACGAACGCAACCTCCGCCTCGACACGTGCCGCGTCACGGCATTCGCCGGGGTGCGTGGTCGAAGATCGGCCTGACCCCCGCCCCACTAACCTCCGTCACTCATCACCCGTTGCGATGACTGATGGAACCCAAGGCGTCGAGGCCGTCCAACTTTCGAACGCTGCCGACCTTCTCACTGGGTTCGGGGTTCGAGTCCTTGGTAGGGCACAAAACAAGAGGGCGACAGCGCCGCTTCCGGACGTGAGATCGGGCCGGAGGCTGACGTCCGGCCTTCGCCACCCTGGGCCACCTCGAGCATCCGAACGTGCCCGCCGCGGGGTTCGTCCGTCCTCACGCCCAGGGGCATCAGACCGGAACGAGCGGCACAGCCGGGAGATTCGGCAGCAGAACAGCAAGCTCAGGTTCTACCCCGAACGATCTGTCCCGCATGAACCCCGACCACCGGACCTACCCGACGGTCTGGATCACGACGCGAGCTCGCTGACTCAACAAGGTCGTCGTTCGGACAACCGGGCAAGTAGTGCGTCACCCCTCTCGCCGTGTCTCGCCCTTCTCGCGCAGGTAGTGGCGGTACAGCTCGGCCGCAATCTCACCGCGATCTGCGCCACGGACGATCTCTGCGAACTGTCGGTGTCGCTTTACAGCCTCACCCAGATCGATGTGCTGATCCTCCATCGACGAGCGCATCAGCGCACCCATCTGTGCGTCCAATGTTGACCACAAGCTCGCGAGCCGCTCCTTGTGCGCCTCGCGAACGATGCACCCGTGGAACTCCGTGTCGAGGTCGACGATCGCCGCCAGGTCGCCGCTCTCGGCAGAGTCGGCCATCTTGTCGACGACCCTGTCCAGCGCATCGGCGAGCTCCGACAGCCGGTGGTCGTCGATGGCGCGCATCGCGCCCTCCTCGAGGACATACCGTGCGTAGCACGCGTCCTGGACCTCTTCGTACGACATGCGTCGCACCGTGCTGTACCGCCTGGGTGCGATGTCGACCAGGCCCTCCTGCGCGAGCTGGCGCAGCGCCGTCCGCAGCGTCGAACGGCTGACCCCCAGCTCCTCGGCGAGGTTGACCTCGACCAGCCGCGTCCCGGCGGGAAGCTCGTTGTTGAGGATGCGACGGCGCAGCACCTGGTGCACCGACTCCGGGAGGGACAGGTGTCGCACTGCAGTGTCGGGAATGCCGCCGAGCGAGGACGAAATGTTGGCTTCAGTCACGGTTCTCACATGCTATGCGTTCGAGGGTCGCCCCGCGGTGGTCTCGAGGGTCGATGGTAGGGGCAAACGAATCCGTTCGTGCACACACGACGGGCATGAGTCCGGGCCCGTGTCCAGGGAGCGGACTCGCGCCGTGGACGATCACGCCGAGGGTGCTCCAGCCCTGCCGGTAGCCGATGTTGTGCCGGACGTCGAGGTCCGAGACCAGAACGAGGTCACCGAGACAGAGGTCCGCAAGTCCCCAGCCTCCTGCGGTCTCGCGGGTCACGCTGAGATCGACGTCCCACTGCTGTGCAGGGCGCCCGAGCCCGTTCCCGACGAGCTTGGACGGAACCACCGCTCGTACTGAGGTCGAGATGACGCTGCCGATCGTCACGCCGAGGGCTGCGAGGGCACCCGGGGCGATGTTCAGGACGGCCGCGCCCTCTGCCGCGAGCTCGGCAGGCAGGCTCAGGCCCTGTCCGATGCCACGGATCATCAGCGCGTCGCCGGGAACGAGCAGGGCGAGGGCCTGCTGCTCGAACACCGCAATCACGCGACCCGCCTCACCGCGCTTGCCCAGCACGCGTCCGGTCTCGCCCGCGGCGGCACCCGACCGGACCACGACCTCGTTGCCCAGGCAGGCGAAACTTGTGAGCGCGTGCCGGGCGGCCGGGTCTGGATGGATCACGGTCACACCCGGCGCGGCATGGTCACCGTCGTGGTCGAAGACTCGATGGCCGAGCTCGAGGCCGGTGACGACGCCGCCGTCTCCGACGGGGACGTACGGACGACCGTCGACATCGATGCCAAAGGGGCTCGAGCCGAACTGGGGTGTCTCGACGATTCCCGCGAGGTTGACGGCAACAGGCTTGAGCGTGGTCATGACGATGCCTCCATGGCAGCGAAGTAGGTCCTCAGGTTCGCCGTTTCGTCCTCGACGATCTCGAAAGCCGCCGCCGGTCCGGAGAGGATCGAGGACGGACCCGGGCCATGTCCGAACAGGTGGCAGTGGCCGGTGCTGATCACGCCCACCGTGAGGTAGCCCTCGCGGAAGCCGCGTCCGAAGCGGTGGTCCTGGTCCTCGAGCACGACGAGGTCGCCGATACGCAAGGTCTCGAGTCCCAGGCTGAGATCCGGGCTGAGCCCGGGGTACGCGCCCATGAGGTCGGTGTTCGCGAACTCCGACACCATCCCGGCTCCGGCTCCGACCGCTGAAGCAGGAACCCGGGCCGCGACGCCGACCCGGAGCCGCCCGTCGCCGGCGGTGTCGAACGGCATGACGGTGGCGAGCGTCGGATCAAGGTTCTTCACGATCACGTCGGGATGGTCGTCGAAGGCGAGCCCTTGCCCGCGAGCGGTCACCACGACACGGTCGCCGGTCGAGACGTCGTTCATCGCCTCGTCCGCCATGTCGACGAGGACGTACGCGTGCTGCCCGATGACGCGGCCACGCGCGCCCGCGGAAGGACCACTCTGAACGACCACCTCGTTGCCGACGCAGCTGAGGAACTGCAACGCCATGTTGGCTGCGGGGTCGGCGTGCCTGACCGACAGGCCGGGCTCGAGGTGGTCCGCCGCGTAGCCGGTGGCGGGATCACCGACGTGGACGCCGAGGGTCACACCGCCCATGCCGGGCAGCAGGAACGGGTCGCCGTCTGCATCGACCCGGTAGGCGTGGCGGTCGGCGAGCGGAGGCCACACCTCGCCGACCAACCGCTGCGTGATGATCCGGTCGGCGTTGGTCGCGATGCTCACTTCCCTGCCTCCAATGGCCGGCTGCCGAAGCGGAAGCCGTGTCCGCGGAGGGCGGGCGCGGACGCGCTGCCGTTCCACACGTTCATCACCGGCTGCGACCTGACCGTGTCTCCGACACCGTCGACGGTGGCGAGGAAGCCGAGGACCGACTGGGTGAAGCGGCCGGTCGCCAGCGGCTGGGTCAGGCGACCGTTCTCGATGAGGAAGCAGCCGTCGCGGCTCACCCCGGTGATCGTCGACGCCGACCTGTCCACCAGCCGCGTGTACCAGAACCGCTCGACGTAGATGCCGCGATCGACACCCGCAATCAGATCCGCCTCGGTCGCCGTCCCCGGCTCCATCACGACATTCGCGGCGACCGGGTGCGGCACCTCCTCGCGAGCGATGTGGGCATGGCCGGTGGACGGCGTGCCGAGCGCGGCCGCTGTCGCCAGGTCGGTGACTGGCTCTCCGACGACACCCCGCTCGAAGAAGGGCACCCGTCGCTTGGCCGTCCCTTCGAAGTCGAACGGGATCGGGAGCCCGTACGACGACAGCGCGTCGTCGGCGACCGAGACGGTCGGGGCAACCAGACGGTCGCCGTGGTTCTGGGCGCACACGCCGACCCCGGCAGCGGCCAGGTCGCCGGAGAAGCCGAAGGCCTCGAGAAACCCGAGGAGCTCCCCTGCCGCCTCGGGGCCGAGCACGACGGTGAACTCGCCGTCCGGGACCGCGATCCGGCCTCGACCGCGTACCGCCCGGTCGAGGGTCGCGTCGATCGCGCCCTCGGCGCCGAGTGCGTCCGCCGACCGGTGGAGGTCGATCCAATGAGCCGTCCCGTCGTCGACGGCGACGGTGAGCGAGCCGGACGCCTCAGTTGCGCTCGCCTCGACCGAGACCCCCGCGCTGTTCGCGACGGCGATCTGCGTCAGCGCCCGCCCGATCATCCCGTACGCCTGACCGGAGCGTGCCCGGGCGCCGTCCATCGCTCGGCGTACCAGCGCGACGCGTCGACCGGCATCGAAGGCGACGGTGTCGTCGTGCCGGAGCCGCAGCTCGGGGATCTGCGCGGGCTCGGCGACGACGACCGATCCCGGCCGGTTAGCCGCGCCGGCGAGCTCCCGCGCCAGACCGGCCGCACGCTGCGCGGTCTCGGCAACGCTGCGCAGGTCGGACGTCGACGCGCGGGCCGCGTGGCCGTCGACGACCGCCTTCACCATCGCCGTCACCTCGGTGATGTCCTGCGGCTGATGGATGCGGTCCCCGGCGAACCGGGTGTACTCCCCCGTACGACCGAGCACCGTCACCTCGACGGCATCGGCGGCAGAGCCGCGGACCGCAGCGTCCGCGATCTCGAGCGCACGGTCGGCGGTCAAGGGACTTGCGAAGCCCTGCTGAAGGACGGTCATCATGCGACTCCGATCCGGAGGTCTCGAACCAGGACAGGGGCAGCGGCGTGGCTGAGGAAGCCCCACTGCTTGGGCTCCCCCTTCCCGCACGGGTAGCCGAAGATCCGAAGCTCCTCCGGTCCGGCCACGGCCTCGACCGAGCCCCAGAACTGCGGTGTGGTCCCGCCGTACGAGAAGTTCTTGAGGAGCCTGCCCCGCTTGCCGTTGCGCACCTCGTACGCGACCTCCGTCCCGAACTGGAAGTTCCAGCGGCGGTTGTCGATCGACCAGCTGCGGTTGTCGTCCGCGTACACGCCGTCGCCGAGACGGTCGAGGAGCTCGTCGAGCGACCCCGAGCCGGGCTCGAGGTAGACGTGTGTGGCGAAGCAGACCGGGAGGTACCCCCAGCCGTCGGCGCGTGCGGCACCGGTCAGCTCCTGCCCGCTGCGCGCGGCCGCGTCGCGATTGGACAGCGTGGCCCGGACGATCCCCTCGTCAACGAGCCGGGTGCGCCGCGCCGGCGTGCCCTCGTCGTCGAACGCAAAGCTCCCCCGAGTCCCGGGAATGGTCGGATCCGACGTGATCGTCACCGCCGGCGAGCCGTAGCGCAGCGAGCCGATGTCGTCCACACCGATGAACGACGTGCCGGCATAGTTCGCCTCGTCGCCGAGGATCCGGTCCAGCTCGAGCGCGTGCCCGGACGACTCGTGGATCTGCAGCGAGACCTGCTGGGGACCGAGCACCACGTCGGCACGACCCGCCGGCGCGACTGGCGCTGTGAGCAGCGCGACCGCCTCCTCCCCGACCCGTACGGCCTGCGCAGCGAGGTCCAACGTCGCGACGTACTCCCAGCCGGCGCCAGCGGTGTTGCCGTGGAAGGAGTTGGGATAGCTCCGGCGCTGGACGTCGCCGTGCCCGGAGGCCGTCGCGATCACACCGCCGCCGGTCTCCACGAAGTGCTGGTGCTGGCGCGAGCCCTCGCTGTTGCCGAGATGGCGGTGCTGTCGCTTTGCGTTCAGCCCGGCTTGAGCCGCAACCACTGACGAGGAGCGGCTCACGTTGGCCAGGACCTCGTCGAGAAGGCACTGCCGCACATCTGCCCCGACCGTGAACGGGTCGATCTCGACCGCCGACTCGTACCGACCGCTGGCCGGCGACATGGGCTCGAGCTTCACCGGGGCCGTGACGCCTGCGGACGCTCGCGCACTTGCGAGCGCCTGGCGCGCTGCGACCTCTGCGTCCTCGCGGTCCATCAACGGACGCGAGGCGAAGCCCCAGGCACCGTCGACGAGAACGCGTACACCGATGCCGCGCGAGTGCTCGAGGCGCTCGTCGGGGTCGGCACCGACCTGGGTGTAGAGCCTCATCTCCTCGGCCTCGATGAGTCGGACGTCGGCGTACTCGCTGTGTCCGTCCGCGACGGCGAGAGCCGACTCGACGATCCGATCGGCGACGGCGTCGTCGGCGAGCTCGCCCCAGACGTGCGCGCTCGGGTCACTCGGCACGGGCTGCCTCCTCGTTCGCGGCCAGCGGGAACGACACCCACGCGCGCTGGCGGAACGATGCTTCGAACGCGTTGACCGTCTCCTGCACGAGCGCGCCCTGGGCGAAACCACCCTGGTTCTGAGGGCCGCCGTCGAGGATCTCGGTCGCGAAGTCCGCGCAGAGGTTCGAGTAGAAGAGGAAGTCCCAGTCCTCGCGCGAGTTGCCGCCCTCGGGGAAGAACTCGGCCGGGATCTCGCGCTCCACGAACTCGACCTCGTCCTTCGTCGCCGTCTTGATCGTCTGGCAGATGCCGAACTCCTCGACGAGACGGATGATGATCGCGCCCTGCGAGCCGAAGATCCGCGCCTCGATGCCGGGGAAGTTGCCGACGGTCACGTACGACGACTGGATCGACGCCATCACGTTGTTGTCGAACTCGCAGATCCACATGTCGCCGTCGTCGATGTTCAACCGCTGCATCTGGCCGGTCGCGCGAACCATGCGCTCCGGGACGAAGTTCCGCATCGTGCCGACCACCGACTTCAGCTCGGCGCCGACCCACTCGTGCATGATGTCGATGATCGGAGCGCCGTACCCCTCGATCGAGGAAGTCGCGATCACGTCCGGGTCGGCATCCGGGTCGACCTGCCGCATCGGGGTCTGGGGGTCGATCCACTGGCTGTTCTGCTCGTAGCCGTTGAAGATGTAGGGCGTCCCGACGAACCCCTGCTCGATGAGGTGGCGCGCGTACTGGACCGCGGGCGCGTAGCGGAAGGTGAATCCGAGCTTCGTCTTGAGGCCGGTCGACTTCGCCAGGTCCGCGAGGCGCTGTGTCTCACGGTAGTCGTGGTGGACCGGCTTCTCGCACAGGACGTGCTTGCCGGACTTCAGCGCCGCCTCGGAGATCTCGAAGTGCGCGGTGTTCGCGGTCGCGACGTCCACGACGTCGATGTCGGAGCGCTCGAGCATCTCGCGGTAGTCGCTGTAGAGGTCGCTCACCCCGAACGTCGCGCCGGCCTCGGCGAGCACGGCTTCGTCGCTGTCGACGAGGGCGACGACCTCCACGCGCGGGTCGCGCTGCCAGCCCGGGATGTGGGCCCGCTGGGCCCAGCGACCCGTGCCGACGACCGCGACACGAAGCTTCTTGGTGGTGGTCATGATTTTCCTTTCGTAGGGACTAGCGACGAATCCGCGGGTCGATCGCCGCGTAGGCGAGGTCGACCAGGAGGTTCATCACGACGATGAAGAGCGCGGCGACGAGCACGGCGCCGGTGATCATCGGGATGTCGAGCGTCCCGATGGCGTCGAAGGTGAGCTTCCCGACCCCGGGCAGCCCGAAGACGGACTCGATGACGACCACTCCGCCGAGGAAGTAGCCGAAGTCCATGCCGAGCATGGTGACCAGCGGCGCGACGACGTTGCGGAGCGCGTGGCCGAGCACGACCCGCCGCTCGGGCATGCCCTTCGCCCGAGCCATCTGCACGTACGGGCCGCGCAGCGCCTCGATCATGTTGGTGCGGGTGAGCCGCGCGTACCAGGCGGCTCCACCGATGCCCAGGGTGAAGCCGGGAAGGATGAGGTAGTTGATGTACGGCGGCTCCCACCCGGTCAGCGGGAACACGTTCAGCTGGTACGCGAAGACGTACAGGAGGATCAGTCCCAGCCAGAACGGCGGCGCCGACAGTCCGAGAAGGGTGCCGAACGTCGTCAACCGGTCGAGGAGACCCTTGGGCCGGTACGCCGCGATGATCCCGACGGGCACACCGATCAGGACCTCGAACAGAACCCCCGCGACGGCGACCGCGATGCTGACCGGGAGCGCGTGGAGGATCGCGTCGGCGACCGACTGGCCCGCGAGCGCGTAGCTCTGTCCGAGATCCCCGTGCAGCAGCCCTTGGACGTAGAGCAGGTATTGCTGGAAGAGGCTCTCGTCGAGTCCCAGCTCGTGGTGGATCGACGCGACCGTCTCCGCGCTGGCGTTCGGACCTGCGATGAGTCGAGCCGGATCTCCCGGCACGACGTGCGTGAGGATGAACGTGAGGGTGACGACCCCGAACAGGACGACGACGGTCTGCGGGATCCGCCGTACGAAGAATCGGCCCATGTCAGCGGCGCTCCTCTGCGGTGGGGTCCAGCAGGTCGCGCAGCCAGTCCCCGGCGAGGTTGAACGCGAGCACGGTCAGCACCAGGCACAGACCGGGGAAGACGAGGAGCCACGGTGCGATCTGGTAGTACTCCCGTCCTTGATCGACCATCTGGCCCCACGACGGGTTCGGGATCGGCACCCCGACGCCGAGGAAGGACAGCGACGCCTCGATGAGGATCGACGACGCAACGCCCAACGTCGCGTACACGATGATCGTGGGCACCAGGTGCGGGAAGAGGTGCTTGCGCATGATCCGCCAGTGACCGAGTCCGAGCGTGCGTGCGGCCACGACGAACTCGCGCTCCTTCAGCGACATCACGAGACTGCGCACGATCCGAGCGAGGGTCGTCCAGTAGATGAGGGCGACGACAATGATCACGTTCTTCTCGCTCGGTCCGGTGACAGCGATCAAGGCGATGCAGAGCAGGAGGATCGGGAAGGACATGACGATGTCGGTGATCCGCATGAGGACGGTCTCGACCCAGCCTCCGAGGTAGCCGGCGCAGGTCCCGACGATCACCCCCAGCACCGTTGCGAGGCCGTTGGCCAGGATCCCGATGGTCAGCGAGACCCGCGCCCCGTAGAGCAGGCGCGAGAGCACGTCACGCCCGCTCGGGTCGGTCCCGAGCGGGAAGGACCCGCCCGGTGGAAGCGGCGCACCGTCGGCCGACAGACCGTTGGGGAAGGTCTGGAGCGGGTCGTGCGGCGCGAGCAGCGGAGCGAAGAGGGCGGCCAGGGCCAGGATGACGAGCAACGCGAGCGAGATCATCGCTGGCAGGTCGTGACGCAGGCTCGCGAGTACGCGCCGGCGGACGGTGACGGCCGGCAGCGCTGTGTCGGCTCCGTCGGCGACGAGAGTCGCGTCGAGGTCGGCAAGGCTGGGCGCGGCGGTGGCGGCGTAGTCCGACGAAGGATTCATCGAGGCACCTCTGACGTTGGTCGAGCGGAGCTCGTCTCCGCGACGTCGGCGTGATGGCAGGCGACGGCGGCCCCGTTGGCGCGCGCCTCGAGCGCAGGATCGCGGTCGCGGCAGATCTCGCTGGCCAGAGGACAGCGGGACGCGAACGCGCATCCCGTCGGCCGGTCGTCGTGGCTGGGCGCCTCACCGGAGACACGGCTGCGTGGGTACGACCGCTTGACGCCAGGCTCCGGCACGGCGTCGATCAGCGCTCGCGTGTACGGATGGCGGGGATCGGCGAAGACGACCTCCGCAGGCCCCGTCTCCACGATCCGCCCGAAGTACATGATGGCCACGTCGTCGGCGATGAACCGCAGCGTCGAGAGGTCGTGGGAGATGAAGAGGAGCGCGATCCCGTACCGCTGCTGCAGGTCTTTGAGCAGGTTGAGGAGCTGAGCGCGGATCGAGACGTCGAGGGCCGAGACCGCTTCGTCGCACACCAGGACCTCAGGCTCGACGGCGAGCGCGCGAGCAATGGAGACCCGCTGGCGCTGGCCGCCGGAGAGCTGGTGCGGATACCGCCGCGCGAACTCCGTCGGCAGCCCGACCTGGGCCAGCAGCTCGCGGACCCGTACGGCGTGGTCCGGCCGACGGACTCCGGCTGCGACCAGGCCCTCCGCGATGTTCTCGCTGACCGTCAACCGTGAGTTGAGCGAGTCGTACGGGTCCTGGAACACCATCTGCATGTGCTTGCGGAACGACCTCAGTGCCCGGCCCGAGAGGCGCCCCACGTCGTGAGCCGCCACCTCCATGGTGCCGCCGCTGCTCTCCACGACCCGCATCAGGGCACGAGCGACGGTGCTCTTGCCAGAGCCGGACTCGCCGGCGATGCCCAATGTGCGGCCCGAGACGATCGAGAAGCTGACGTCGTTCGCCGCGAGCACACCAGCCGACCGCCGGAGGCCTGTCCCGCCGTAGCGCACGGACAGGTTGCGTACGTCGACGACGGGGCGTTCGGCTTGTTCGAGGGATGTCATGCGAGAGCAACCTCCGCGTCGAGAGGGAAGTGGCAGGCGGTCTCCCGACCGTCGGGAGCACGAACGAGATCGGGCGACTCGACCCCGCAGCGCTCCTCCGCGCGCGGGCACCGCGCCGCGAAGCTGCACCGCTCGTGAGGCGTCGCGCCAGTGGGAGGAGCGCCGGGAATCGTCGGGAGACGGCGCGGCAGTTCCCCGCGCAGCCGCGGGATCGAGTCGAGGAGCGCCCGGGTGTACGGATGCCGCGGCGACATGATGATCTGCTCTGTCGATCCGGCCTCCACGATGCGGCCCGCGTACATGATGAGGATCCGGTCGCAGAAGCTGCTGACGACGCCGAGGTCGTGGCTGATCAGCATCACCGCGGTGCCGTGCTCGTCGGACAGGTGATCGAGGAGGTCGAGGACCTGAGCCTGGATGGTGACGTCGAGCGCCGTCGTCGGCTCGTCCGCGATGATGAGCTTCGGCGTGCAGGCGGCAGCGATCGCGATGCACACCCGCTGACGCATCCCGCCGCTGAACTGGTGGGGATAGTCACGGACACGGCGCTCGGCGTCGGCGATCCCGACGACGCGGAGCAGTCGCACCGACTCGGCACGTGCTTCGGACTTCGACAGACCTCGGTGACGCCGGAGCACCTCCATGATCTGCGTACCGACCCGCATGAGCGGGTTGAGGCTGGACATCGGGTCCTGGAACACCATCGCGATGTCGGAGCCGCGCCACACGGCGAGACTCGTCGGGTCCATCGAGAGCACGTCCCGGCCGTCGAACTCGATCGATCCCCCGATCCGTGCGGTATCCGGGAGGAGACGCATCACGGCCTGCGAGGTGACGGACTTGCCCGACCCGGACTCGCCGACGACCCCGACGCGCTCGCCCGCCCCGAGCGAGAACGACACGTCGCGTACGGCCTTGACCGGCGAGCCGAGTCCGGTGAATTCGACCGTGAGTCGGTCGACGTCGAGAAGAGCTGCCATGCTGCACGTCCTCGTCGGGGTGTGGTCGTGGTGGAGCCGACCGGATGGTCGGCTAGCGAGGGAGATCGGGTCGATGACGGGTCACCGGGCTCGGCGCAGGAGGACGCCGAGCCCGGCGAGCCTGCTCAGCCCTTGGCGGGCTTGGTCGTCGACCCGTCGGTCTTCCAGTAGCTGGTCATGTCCCAACCCCAGACCGGCTGGGAGTGGTATCCCCCGACCTGCTTGCCGAAGACCTCGGTCTTCTTGCCGTAGAACAGCGGGACGATCGGGTTGTCGGCCAGCATCTGCTTCGTGGCTTCGGCGTAGATCTTGTCCGCCTCGTCGGTCGTGCCCGCAGCCAGCGCCTGGGCGACGAGGTCGTCGACCTTCGGGTTGCAGTAGAACGGGTAGTTCTGACCGCCCGGCACGGCCGCCGCGCACGAGAGCAGCGCCTGATAGAAGTCGCTTCCGTCGGGGTAGTCGGCGACCCAGAACGTCAGCGTCATCGGCGCCTTGCCGGGCGTGGCCGCCACGTCGAAGAACGTGCTCTGCTGGATGGGCTGGGCGTCGACCTTGATCCCGATCTTGCCGAGGTCCTGCTGGATCTGCGGGAGCATCTGGGTCCACGGGGGCGTGTTCCAGGAGTAGAGCGTCGTGCTGAACCCGTCCGGGTAGCCGGCGTCTGCGAGCAGCTGCTTGGCCTTCGCAAGATCCTGGTCGTGGAGGAGGTCCTCGTCGGTGTGCCCGACGATGTCCTTCGGCAGGAACTCGTTGGCCTCCGAACCCTGACCGCTGACGAGCTTGAGCAACATCGTCCGGTCGATCGCATACGAGACGGCCTCACGGACCTTGGGGTCGTCGAACGGCGCCATCTTCGTGTTCATCGTCAGGAAGTACGTCGAAGGCTTGGTGATGTTCTTGATCTGGCTCTTGAGGGCCGGGTCGTTCTTGACCTGGAGGTACTGCGCGGGCGGGATCGGGTCGCCCATCAGGTCGATGTCGCCCTTCTGCACCTGGAGCAGCTGCACCGACGGCTCGACGCCGAGCTTCTCGACGACCTCGTCGACGTACGGACGCGGGTAGTCCCAGTACGTCGGGTTCCGCTTGACCACGATCTCGCGGCCCGGGTCGAAGTGGTCGAGCGAGAACGGGCCGGAACCCACGGGCTCCGTGGCCACCGTGTCGCCGGTCCCCTGCTCGATGACCGAGGCGTGCGGCATCGCGAGCACGTACTTGAAGGCGTTGTTCGGAGCCGTCAGCGTGATCTGCAGGTCGGTGTCGGAGACGGCCTTGATCCCTGCGACCTCACCCTCCGGGTTCTTGGCATACTCCTGCGCGCCCTTGATCCCGGACCAGAAGCTGGCGACGGGCGACTTGGTCTTCGGATCGAGGATCCGCTGGAAGGAGTACGCGAAGTCCTTGGCGGTCAGCGGCTTGCCGTCGCTGAACACCATCCCCTCCTTGATCGGGATGTCGTACGTCAGACCGTCGGCGCTCACCTTCGGCATGGCCGCGGCGGCCTGGGGGGCGATCTCCATCGTGTCGCCGACGTAGTCGTACAGGCGGTCGAAGAGCATCCGCATGTTGTTCCAGCAGGTCGCGTCGTAGCAGACCGCGGGATCGAACGTCTTCGGGTCGCTCTTGTAGGCGACCGTCATGGTCGCGCCGTACCGCGGATCGCGTCCCGATCCGCTCGAACCCGCCTGGTCGTTGTCGTTCCCGGCGCATGCCGAGGCTGTCAGTGCAACCGCCAGGGCGACCGCACTGAGCAACGTCTTCCGTGGTGCCATCAGTTCTCCTCGAGGGACGTGACGTGCAGGGGCGTGGTTCGCGCCTGCGATGAGGGTGGGGTCCGACGACGCTGTCGGGAGGGCTCGTACGACGGAGACGCCGAGAGCGCCACCTCGGCAATGCAGTCGAGTCCGTGCATCAGGTGGGGCTGAGCCGCTGCGAGGGACACGCGGACATGGCCTTCTCCGCCTGCGCCGAAGGCCGGTCCGGGAGCGACTGCCACGCCGGTCCTCTCCAGGAGGTTGAGCGCGAAGGTGGTCGCGTCACCCGCGCCGACAGGAAGCCGCACCCACAGGTAGAACGCACCGGACGGCCTCAGGACGTCGAGTCCGAGCTCCGTCGCCCGCTGCACAGCGGCATCGCGACGCGACCGATAGGTCGACCGCATCGCCGCCACGCCAGCCTGGTCGCCGGTGAGCGCGGCGATCGCCGCATGCTGCGTCGGCGTGCTCACCGACGAGGTCGTCGTCTCCTGGACCTTCGCCATGCGGGTGATGACGGCTGGATCGGCGTACGCGTAGCCGATCCTCCACCCGGTCATCGCGTACGTCTTCGACAGCGAGAAGACGGTCACGACGGCAGCATCGGGCGCGACGGCGCTGATGCTCGTCGACGGCTCGTCGAGCCAGAGCTGGTCGTAGCACTCGTCCGAGATGATCCACAGGCCACGCGACGTCGCCCATTCGGCAACGGCCTCGATGCTGGCGCGCGACCAGACCGAACCGAGCGGGTTCGACGGCGAGTTCACGACGATCGCCCGCGTCCGGTCGGTCACCAGCGAGTCGAGGGCATCGACGTCCGGCTGGTAGTCGCGGTCCGCAGTCAGGCGGTACGGGACGGGCACCGCTTTGACGATGTCGGCGATCGTCCGGAGGTTCGGCCACCCGGGATCCGGGACGAGGACCTCGCTGCCGGTCTCGAGGAGCGCCCGGTAGGCGAGGGTCAGACCGCCGACGCCCCCCGGGGTCACGATGACGTGGTCGCGAGTCGCCTCGGTGATCGCGTTGTCCCGTGCCAGCTTGGCGCACACGGCGTCGCGAAGCTCCGGGATGCCGGGCGTGGGGGCGTATCGCGTCCTGCCGTCTCGTGCGGCCCGGGCCCCCGCGTCCACGACGTGCGTCGGCGTGTCGAAGTCGGGTTCACCGAACTCGAGGTGGATCGCGTCGGGGACGGCCCAGGCGGCCGACGCGATCGCGCGGATGCCCGACGGGGGCAGCAGGCCGACGTCCTCGGCCATCCGCAGGGCCGGCGTGCTCACGTGAGGCTCCGCATCATGCCGCCGTCGCAGGCGAGCATGCTCGCCGTCACGTATGAGGCGGACTCCGACGCGAGGAACCCCACCACCGCAGCGAACTCCTCAGGGCGTCCGTATCGACCGGCAGGGATCCCCGCCTCGCTGCGCGCCCGCACGGTCTGGACGCCGAGACCGGTGCGCTCGGCGGCGGACTGGTCGAGGGAGGCGACCCTGCTCGTGTCGATCCGCCCAGGGATCACTCCGTTGACCGTGACGCCGTCTTCGGCGACGGTCCGTGCGACGGTCTTCATCCAGCTCGCGAGCGCTGAACGGCCGGCGTTGGAGTAGGCCAGCTCGGGGATCGGCTCGCGGACCCCAGAGGAGAGGACCGCGACGATGCGCCCGAAACCGCGCGCGCGCATCCCGGGCAGCAGTCGCGTCGCCAGGTCGATCGGTGTGATGGCGAGCAGCTGGAGCGCTGCGCGCCACCCCTCGGCGTCCGTGGCGTCCGCGGGGCAGGGCGGCGGGCCACCCGCATTGAGGACTATGACGTCGACGCCCCCTGCAGCCAGCGCGGCCTCCGCGACCTCCGCGGCCGCGCCTTCGCTTCCTGCGTCGGCCGCGACGACGTCGACCGTGACATGGTGACGCGATCGCAGGTCGTCGGCCTTCGCCTCCAGCCGGGCGACATCGCGCGACCACAGCACGAGATCGTGGCCGCTCGACGCCAGGTCGTCGCTGACCGCGGCGCCGATGCCCGACGTCGCGCCGCCGACAAGAGCACGGCGGGCCATCAGCGGTCCCCCAGCTCTTCGATCGTGAGCGGCTCCGGCGACGGCACGAGTCCGACGCGATCGAGAACGTCGTCGAGCTCGTCGCTGGTCGCCTGGTCGAGCGGTCCCTTGGCAGCGCGCGTCGTGGCGGTGCTGATCACCCCTCGACGTCGCAGGACCTCCTTGCGGATGCGTAGCCCGACCACCGGCTGGCCTTCGAAGGCGATGTAGGGCAGGTAGTGGTCGAACACACGCGCCGCCGTCTCGATGTCGCCGCGCTCGAACGCCAACCTGATCGCGCGCAAGATCTCGGGGAAGGCGAACCCGGTCATCGTCCCGGCTGCACCCCGGCGCAGCTCGCTGTACGCGCTCACTCCACCCAGTCCTCCGAAAACGGTCAGCTCGGGACGTGCCTCGAGCAGCCGGCCGATCTTGGGCGGCGTCGGGGGGTCTTCGAGCTTGACGCAGGTGCTCGCGCTCGCGTCCAGTGCGGCGAGCAGCGCCGAGACCGGCAGCATCACCCCGGTCGCAGCCGGCTCGTCCTGGACGATCACCGGCACGGCGCACCCCGCAGTCGCCCGCGAGAAGAAGCCGCCGATCTGGTCGACGTCCTTCAACAGGGTCGGCGCCGCGACCATGACGGCAGCTGCACCGGCGCTCGTCGCTTCGTCGATCCTCGACCGGGTGAGGTCGGCTGACGGCGAGGAGCAGCCGACCGCGAGCGGGATGACGTCACGCGCCGCATCGGCCACCGTGTCGAGCACGACACGACGTTCGTCGTCGGAGAGCGCCGGGGCCTCGCCCATGACGCCGAGGATCGTGATGCCGTCCGCCTTCCACCGGGCGGCTGCAGCCACCAGCTCTCGCAGGCTGTCGGTGTCGAGAGCGCCGGACTCGTCGAATGGTGTCGGGGCGATGTACCAGGTGCCGTTGAGGGTGCTCATGAGGTCCTTCTTCAGTAGCCGAGGTCGCGGCGGTAGAGGTTGCGCAGCGGGCGCCCGTCAAGGTGCCGCTGAAGGTTGTCGATGAAGAGATCGGTGAGCGCACGGTTCTCCGAGGCAACGGTCGAGGCCGAATGCGGCGAGACGATCACGTTGTGCAGGTCCCACAGCGGCGAGGAATCCGGCAACGGCTCCCGCTCGAAGACGTCGAGGCAGGCACCCGCGATCCGCCCTGCGCGCAGGGCGTCGATGAGCGCGTCCTCGTCGATGACCTGCCCCCGTGAGATGTTGACCACGACCGCGCCGACCGGAAGCGCGGCGACGCGACCCGCGTCCACCAGCCCCTGGGTCTCAGGCGTGAGGGCCGTGCAGAGCACGAGGACATCGGTCGCGGGGAGCAGCTTGTCGAGGTCGTCGGTGGAGAAGAGGTCCACACCCTCGGGCAGGTCGTACTCCCTGCCGGGACGACCGACGGCGCTCAACTTGGTGCCGAGCGCGGCGAAGAGCCTGACGGTGTGCCGACCCATTCCGCCGAGCCCGACGACGGTGACCCGACGACCGGCAAGCTGAGACGTCGTGTACCGCTCCCAGTGCTTGTCGGCCTTGCGGCGGTTCAGCTCGTCGATGCCCTTGGTGAAGTAGAGCGCTCCAGCGACGGCGAACTCGGCGAGCGGGACGGCGTGGATGCCGGCCGCCGTGGTGACGACGACGTCGGTGTCGTGCAGGCCGGTCCGTTGCATGAACGCCCCGACGCCGGCGCTCGTCGCCTGGATCCACCGCAACCGCGGTGCCCGCTCTGAGAGCTGCTCGGGTGCCTGCCAGTCGAAGTCGAACGCGACGTCCGCCTGCGCGAGCAGCGACTCCCAGGCAGCCTGCTGCTCGCCATCGAGCTCGTGTCTTGCTCCGGTGTGGTCGGCCGCGTAGCGCGGGACCGGCAGCAGCTCGGGCGCGTAGAGCACCTTCACCCGCGGGTCGCTCGCGGCGATCCGGTCGACCTGTTCAGGCTCGAGGTAGGTCGAGATCAGGACGTTGACCACGCTCGCATCTCCATTGTTTCGGCCTGCAACGACCTGTGGAGCGTAGGACTAATTGCCGACTGTCGACAATCGACTGTGATCTACTTCACACCTCGCCCAGGGCTTCCCGCGCGGCCACCCGACCCCGCGCATTGCCGCAGCCCGACGGGGTACCTCCGGACTTGAGGCGATCACTGTTCTCCGGAGGCCCGCCGTGACGAGCGATCTACCCATCGCCATTGCGCACGAGGTGCGCGCCCCTAGCCTCGATTGGCAGCCTGGTGGTGAGTTCACCGTCGGGGTCGAGGACGAGTTGTTCCTTGTCGATCAAGAAGGACAGATGCTGGGGTCGGCTGCGGAGCCGTTGATGGCCACCGTCTGCGGACCCGCTGCCGGAGGCACGTTCAAGAGTGAGATCTTCGTCGACGAGGTCGAGCTCGAGACGCAGGTGTGCAGTGATGCCGAGGAAGTGCGCAAGTCACTGCAGAGCCTGCGCGGATCGCTGATGGTCAAAGGCGTTCGCCCAATGGCGGTCGGCGTCCACCCGAGTGCCGATTTCGGAGCAGCAGACCTCACGACATCGCCTCGCTACGACCGGCTCGGCGACGAGTTCGCTGGCCTGCTCCGAACGCCGACGGCAGCCTTCCAGGTCCATGTCGGCCTACCGGACACCGCAAGCGCCCTGCGGGTCTTCCGTGGACTGCGCAACCGCCTTGCCGTCTTCCGCGCACTCGCCGCAGGATCGCCGTACTGGCACGCTCGTGACTCCGGGCTCGCCTGCTCGCGGCCGGCCATCCTCAGGTCCTATCCGCGCACGACGATGCCACCGGCGCTCCGCAGCTGGGATGAGTACGTCGAGGCGATCGAACGCTCGATGTGGGCGTACGAGGTGCCTGATTACAGCTACGTGTGCTGGGAGCTCCGGCCGCAGCCCAGACTGGGGACGATCGAGGTGCGGGTGATGGACGCCCAGTCGTCTCTGGACCGCATCGCCGGGTTGACCGCCTTGGTGCAAGGTCTTGCCCGCCATGCCGTTGAAGCACCAGACCTCCATGACCTTCCGGACGAGGCGGTGCTCGCCAACGACTTCAGATCGTGCCGCCGTGGACTCGAAGCGACGGTCATTGACGCCAACGGGTCACGACGGCCCATGCGCGAGCTCGCCTGGCGCGCGCTCGATGACGCCCGCGCACAGCTGGCGCCCGACGGTCTCGACAGACCACTCGACGCCGTAGAGGAGATCCTCACAGCGCCTCCTGAGTACGCCCGCCAACGAGACCTGCGCGAGCAGCGGGGAATGCCGGCTCTGCTGGCGGACCTCGTCGAGCGTACGGCGAACGTCGACGGCTGAGCACGACGATGTACGCCGACCACCTGATCCAGCCGTGGCTGCATTGCCTCCTCGACCACCTGCCGGGCGCGGAGGTCTTCGACGCCCATACCCATGTCGGCGAGCACGATCCGAGCGGCTTCACGGCACGCTGGGACGAGCTGCTCGGCTCACTCGAGGCCATCGATGCGCGTGCCGCGGTCTTCCCGCTGTCTGAACCGAGCGGCTACCGAGAGGCCAACCTCCGGTGTGCCGAGGCTGCTGCGCAGAGTGGGGGGCGACTGACGCCCTTCGTACGACTCACCCCCAGCGAGGTGGGCCTGTTGGAGGACGGGCTGTCTGCAGGGGCCAGAGGAGTCAAGCTCCACCTGTCGAGCGATGGCTTCGACCTCGATGACATCAGGCTCAACCGGCTCTACGAGACTGCCCACGAGCGACACCTTCCCGTCATCGTTCATGCGGGTCCAGAACTCGACTCCATCGCGTACGAGGTACTCGAGCTGTGCGCGCGGTGGCCCGGGCTCCGCCTGGTGCTCGCCCACTGCGCACTCACCGACCTCGGACAGCTGCGAGGACATGTCGAGCAAGCACCCAACCTCTTCTTCGACACCGCGTGGTGGAACCCCGCGAACGTCCTCGCCCTGTTCCGCCTGATCCCGCCCGGACGCATCCTCAATGCCAGCGATCTGCCCTACAGCACCCCGGTCTCCCACACCTTCACCACCGCCCGGTGCGCGTGGCAGGCTGGACTGGACGTCGCACAGATCACGGCGGTCATCGGCGGACAGTTCGCCAGACTGGTCGAGGGCGCAGAACCCCTGGAGCTGGGCCCGCCACCCGCAGCCGAACCGCAACCGCCCAGCCCGCTGCTCGAGGTGATCTCCACCAACCTCCTCGCGGCACTCGAACCGATGCAACGCGGCGACGAGCCGGGCGTGCCGCTCACCGTCGCCCGCCACGCGTGCCGCGTCCCCGACGACGACCCCGACGCGCCGACCATCGCGGCGGTCAGTCGGCTGCTCGACCTGTACGAGGAGCATCGGGAGCACATCCCGCAGCGCAACCAGCACCTTCCCGGTTGGGACCTGATCTCCGCTGCCGCGATCGTGGCGCGAACGCCAGCCGCACCATTGCCCGCCCCGACGTGACCAAGCGCCGTCCGGCGCGGTCGTATCTCCTAGGCGCGCTCCTGTGCCTTCCTCACCACACCTCGAGCGACGTCGGTGAGATGCTCACCTGTGCTTCGCTCGAGCTCGAGCAACCGCTCGTAGGCGTCATCCATGCTGAGACCCTCCAGCTCTGAGAGGACGCCCTTGGCCTGCTCGATGACCGCGCGGCCCTCGAGCGCGACCTCGACACGCTGGCGTGCGACCTCGGGGCCCACGGGACCCGCGTTAATGATGAACAGCGTCAGGATGTCGGAGTAAGCCTGAGCGGCAGTCTCCGCCTCCGCCACGGCGTCGGGCGGTCTGCGCCAGAAGAGGTTGAGCCCTCCCAATGCCGTCCCACGCCATCGGAGCGGCGTTGCCAGGACGTAGGTGTAGCCGGAAGATTCCATGATTGCGGCGACGGTGGGCCAACGATCGGCGACCTGGCTCAGCTCGCCCTGCACTGTCTCTTGCTGACGCACGCACTCGACGCACGGCCCTTCGCCTGAGAACGCCTGATACGTCTCCAGCTCGGTCACGCGGTGCGAGGTCGCCGACAGCAGCTCGAGATCACCGCCTGTGTTGGTGACGAGGAGCCCGCCAGCCTCCGCCCCGACGTGCTCGGTCGCTTCCGCGACGGTCTTCGCCAGCGCTCCCATCAGGTCGTAGTCCTGCACCAGGGCGGAAGACGAACCGGCGATACCGCTCAACGAGTGTGTTCCTTTCATGGGCGTGCCACCAATCATCAGAGGGAGAACGTGATGCGCCGCTCGACGACCGCTGTTGCGATCTCGGCCAACGTCGTCTGCTGGCCGTAAGCATGGGCTCGGAGGACGGCCAGAGCATCCCCCGGACTGACCTGCAGCTGCGCGACGACGATGCCCGTCGCCTGGTGAATCCGTGCACGCGACGCCCATGGCCCGCTCGTGAGGTTGCTGGACGCGGCATCCTGGTCGGAGAGCAGTGCCACGCCGACCACGTGGGCGAGGAACTGCAGGTCGTGACGATCGAGCGCGAGCGGCGACGGCGGGCTCTGGTAGAGCGTGATCACGCCGAACACCACGGTTTCGGGCTGTAACGGGACCGCCACGATCAAGGCGCTGCCCACGATCTCCCGCGCCGACTCGACGAACACCGGCCACCTCGACGCCGGGTCTCCGGGGACAGCGCACCGCTCGATCCGACCCGATGCCGATGCGGTGTGGCCGGGCCCCTCGCCGAGCACATCCTGGAGGTCCTCGAGCCGGTTCACCAGCGAGTTCGTCGTGCAGACCGTCACGCGGGTGGGGTTGTTGTAGTCGACGGTGATCGCCGCTCCGTCAGCACCCGCCAGTTCACGGTACGACTCGCAGAGCCGTCCACTCAGCGACTGGTCGGGATCTCGCCGGGCCAACGCCCCCGTAAGCCGTTCGAGAAGCTCCCCTGGGTGCTGCGCCACCGCCTCACCGCCTCCCCACTACATCCGTTCCGTCCGGCAACTAAGTCAACCATCGGTCGTGCGAGCACGCCGAAAAGGCGAGGGGACGGCCGACGCCAGGCCGGGCGACGGCTGCTCCCACCAACGGCTCACGTGTCTGCGCGAACGCGATGGGTACATGCGGACCATGAAGCCGATCCACGTCGGTCTTGTTGCTGATCCCGACTCGCCTACCGAGATGGCGCATCGGATCAAGGACATCGAACCGCCGAAGAGCGAGCATCACGACGCCTGGAACATCGAGGTCGTCAGCGAGCCGTTCACCACCGGTTCCGAGGACGTCGACACCGCGTTGGCGCGTCTGGGCGACCAGGCTCACCAGCACGAATGGGACCTCGTGGTCGGCCTGACAGAGCTTCCCCTTCGCGACGACGACGGACGCTACCTCCTCATCGAAGCTGACCCGCAACAACGGAGAGCCGTGCTGTCGCTGCCTGCGCTCGGCGGCCTGCGTGTGCAGTCGCGCACTCGCCAAGCCGTACGCACGCTCGTCGGCGGCATGACTGACTCCTCCTCGCAGGACGAGCACCGCGTCCCGCTCCCCCGTCGCGGTGGCCGCGGGCGGTTGCTCGCGGGGATGGTGCTCGCCAACCGACCGTGGCTGCTCGTGCCCGGGCTCAAGTCCGCGCTCGTCGCGGCGCTGGCAACCGGAGCCGTCGCCACGGTCAACTCCACCGTCTGGCTCCTGGCCGGCTCCTTGTCATGGTGGCGCCTCGTGGTCGCGACGGTCGCGTCCGTCGCGCTCGTCGTCGCCTGGCTCGTGATCGACGGCGGCCTCTGGGACCGCCCGGACGATGACTCCTCAGAGGCTCGGGAGAGGTCGCGCCTCTACAACATCTCGACCTTGGTGACCCTCACCGTCGGCGTGCTCATCTGCTACGTCGCGCTGTACGTCGTCAATCTGGTCTGGGCGCTGTTCGTCCTCGACCCCGCGGTGATGGGCGGGTATCTCAACGCATCGCTCGGCTACGGCGACCTTTTCGTACTGGCCTGGTTCGTCGCGTCCGCGGCGACCGTCGGAGGTGGACTCGGCAGCGGCCTGGAGTCGGACCAAGCGATCCGCGCCGCCGCCTACTCCAAGCGCGAGGAGGAGCGCCGCAACCGGCTCGCGCGTCAACGGACCTAGCCCGACGACACTCGCCCGCGCCGCGCTGAGCGGCGTCACCGTCGGGCAGCGCGGGGTGGCACGGAATCCCTCTCAGGGTGCCCCTGTGACGACCTCTCGAGCGCGACCAGGTCTGACGTGTAGCTCGGCCGAGAGCGGACCACCTTGAGATCGGTCACCAGTGCGGCGATCAGCTCGTCGTGCGATCGACGCGGTTTCCGAACCATCTCCGTGGTCAGCTGCACGTCGTCACCGAGCTCAAACATGGCGTCCCAGGAGGAGTCCCACTCGCCGCGCCAGACTTCGCGACGCGGGGCGGCGCTGCTTCGGACCTTAGGGTCGGTGCCCCACTCGCCGAACGTCCGGTAGCAGTCGTCGAGGAAGGCGTCGTAGCTCTGTCGCACCCGGGGCGAGAACAGCGGGGCTGCCACGAAGAACTCCCGATCGAGCTGCCGTTTGAGCGCGACCACCTCGGGCGGTGAGATGTCGCGCCAGTCCCCCATGAACGTGACGTAGCAGACGAGCGTGTTGAGACGCGGAGCCAGCACGCTGTAGTACTCCAGCTGCACACGCTTGAGCTCGTCGTTGCGCGACTGGCGGATGCTGAGGACGTACGCCAGCCACGCCACCGCGAACGGCGAGAGGAACAGGCCGATCGCCTGCAGGCCTTCCCACCACGAGTTCGACATCCCCTCAGGATGCCAGCGGCGGGTGCCGGTTCGTGGATGAATATCACTCGCTGGGCGGCACCTGGAAGGCGCGGACCTCGATCGGGCCACCGAGGGCCTTCGATGCCCTGGCCGCCCAACCGAGGGCAGCCTCCTCGTCGGCGACCTCGATGACCCAGAATCCCCCCAGGTACTCGGGAGCCTCGACGAAGGGGCCGTCGACCTTGCTCAACGACTCGCCGGTGTTGTCGACCGTGATCGCACTCGAGGGCGGCATCAACCCGCCCGCGAAGACGAACGCGCCGGTCGACGTCAGCTCTTCGATGATCGCGCCAGTGGCAGCCATGGCCGCCTCGAGCTCGGCCGGGTCCATGGTCTCCATGGTCGGCTCCTCGTCGGAGTCGTGGGGAACGGACAGCAGGTATTGAGTCATGCCGTGATGACCGTCTTCGATGCGGAAACTCATCGGGGCCTGGCCGACGAACAAGTCTCCTAAGGTGGGTGGCATGGCCAAGTTCCTGGCGATCTACAACGGATTTGCGGATGACTCGGACAAGGACGATCTCGATGCTGCGCGGCAGTCCGAGTTCATGAACGCATGGGCGTCCTGGGCGCAGGCCCATCAGGATGCGCTGGTCGACCCTGGCGCCCCGCTCTACCGGAAGAAGCGTTTGACCGCTGACGGCGTCGAGGACTTCACCGACCCCAAGACCGGGTACGCCCTCGTCGAGGCGGCGAGTCACGACGAAGCGGTTCGGATCTTCTCCGACCACCCGCACCTCGGGCTCTTCCCTGGGAACTCGATCGAAGTGTTGGAGTGCCCTCCTGTCCCCGGCGGATGACGCTCGCTCAACGGACGTCCGGGGCGTCGCCGGCCCACGGGTCGTCGTGGCGTCCCTCCCAGGCGCGCAGGGGGTGGCGTTCGGGCGAGAGCGGGCCGATGTCCCAGGGTTCGAAGGCGTTGGAGACGTTGGCGAGGCCGGTCTGCGCGAGGTCGGGATAGTGACGCAGCAGGACGTCTTTCATGGTGGTCCCGTCCACCCACGCGATCCCCTCGGGCGTGTAGACCTCCTCGCGGAAGTCGGTGGTGTAGAACCGGTCACCCAGCAGCCGGAGCGACGCATTGAGGATGAAGATCTGGAACAAGGTCTCGCCGAAACCGAACCCGGTGGGACGGTGCCCCTCCGAGAGCGTGCCGACCAGCAGGTCCATGTCGTCGATGTTGTCGTGCCCGTCAGCGTCGGTGCCGTAGACCTCGCGGAGCGTGGCCACGCAGTCGCGGTCGTCGGTGAGGGCGTCGAAGTCGGGCACGGGCTCCAGGCCGAGCTCACGGCGCAGCTGGTTGTACGACGGCACGCCACGCTCGCGATCGCGGTAGAGGTCGATGGCACCGATGTCGGCGACCGGAGCGCCCGGCACCGTGATCGCGCGCAACGAGTCCGGGTAGTTGTTGTTGACGAGCGCACACGCCGACTGCTCGCCCATCGTCCGTGCCAGCGCCTCGAACCCGTGCTCGGCCAGCAGCGCAGGCGACGCGGCATGGCGGGTGCGCTGGAACGGGACTGACGCCACCTCGTCGCCGTCGGCGTCGACGAGGCGGATCCGGTCGGGCAGCAGCGAGTGCAGACGGTAGATGCTGACGAACTCCTCCGACAGCCCGTACGTCGGGGCGTCGACGGGCGCGTTGCCGACGATCCCGCCGAGCTCCCGGCTGGCGATGGGGACATCCTCGAGCGCCTGCTTGCGTTCGCCGCCGAGCAGCGAGGTCGCCAGACCGAACCAGTTCGCCTCCATGCCGCTGAGCAGCGCCTCGTTCGGGAGGATGGCAGGCGTCCACTCAAGGGTGTGGATGCGGGCGATCAGCGCGGCGTTGGCGAGCCGAGCGGTCTGGAAGAGCGCTTCGTCGTCCCAGTCCGGATAGGACCGGGCGAGCTTGTCGGCGATGGCGTTGTGCTCGCGAGCGAAGAGCGTGTGCAGCATCGCAAGCCCGACCCACCAGTTCCGTACGAACCCGGACCGCTCGGTGCCCGTCTCAGGGTCGAGAGGGAGCGAGCCGTCGTCGTTCACGATCAGCCGGCCGCCGGTGTGGGCGCGCAGGGAGTGCTGGGTCTCCCAGTCGCTGCCGTAGACCTGGGACGCGTCCCACCAGTGGGTCACCTCGTTCAGGAACGTCACCGGCATGTCCCGGTCAGGGCCGTCGTCGCGCCGGGTCGGATCTGAGAGCGACCGGCGGACCTCGAGGTGGTCGATGCCGTGCTCTCGGAGCGGGTCGTCCTCGGCCAGCGGGATCGTGTCGGTCTTCCCGTCGAGGTCGGTGCCATGGCTGATCCAGTCGTGGTTCTGGAACTGGATCCAGGCCCCGCCCCACAGGTTGAGGAAGGGCATCTCGACCCGTGGGCCCTTGGAGGCGAGCAGCTTGCGGCTGACGTCGCGGACGCTCACGGGGTCGGTTGCGGGGTTGTCGCTCGGGCGCACGCCGGCAAGGCCCAAGTCGTCTCCGACGTTGCGGAAGAACCGCGTGTACGCGGCCCCGACCATCGGGTCGATCCTCCCCGCCTCGTCGCAGGACAGGTCGTTCCAGCTGCCGTCGGCCGTCCGCCACCGTCGAGCGAACGTGGGCACCTGCGACTGCGGCTCGGCGAACCCGGTCGCCTGACCGGCTGCGTACGTCCGCACGACGTTGTTCGCGAACAACGTCTCGCGCATGTGGGCCAGCTTGAGAATCTTGACCGACGTCGACACGGGCCCCGGCAGATGGGCACCCGATGCGTACCAGTTGGTCCAGACCCGCCCGCTCGTGTGGCGGCCCAGCAGGCTCGTGACACCGTGCAGGATGCCGGAGCCGACGGTGCCGAGCACCCGCCCGGCCGCGACCTTGGCACCGCGGAGGACGTCGGGGGGCGGCTGCGGGCCAGGTGGTGGAGTGCCGAGGTCGGGCGGCTCGATGAACGCGCCCTCACGCGCGACCCGCGCGACGTGCTCGGCGAACAGGGTCGCCTGGCGCTCGCCGCGGTCGATGCCAGTCTCCGCGTTGGCTGCCGTCAGCTCGTCGGGTACGTCGGTGGCCATGGCAACTCCTCATCAGGCCCGCCTGCGTCGACCGAGGGTCGTCAGGGATGCGACTCATCCCCGACGATCGTGCTGCGCGGCTACTCTCGGAACATGTTGACGCGGCAGCGTTTCCGCCTGTACCGCACTATCCTGGCCGGCTTTCTCAGCGCCGGCTTCAAAGATCACCCCATCGAACCGCTGGCGCAACCCGTGGACACGCGGATCGACTACGTGTCCCATGACGAGCTGTGGCCGGACATCCCTCTTCCAGGGGTCCGGGTCGCGGCCACCTTCATCCCCTCCGACCATGCCGAACGGCGCGGGCTCAAGATCCGGGTGCAGATGCGACTGCGCCGTCTGCTGGTCGACCTGGCGCCTCCGGACGCTCCCCCGATCCCGGCCGACGAGCAGGCATTCCTCGATGCTGTATACCCGCGCGAGTTCGACAAGGCAGGAGTACGGCGCCCGGTGCTGCCGCCGGAGCTGCGCGGGCCGGACGCCGACGTGATCGCCGAGATCGCCGTCCGCGGTCCCTTCGGCTCGTTCCTGCGGCGAGCGACGGCGCAGGAGGTCACCGCTGGTGAGGCCGCTGAGGACGAGTACGTCGTGGACCTCTCGCACTACCTCGACCAGCCGGTGCGCGACGGTCTGGTCCGGCCCGGCGGCAAGGCCGTGCTGTCAGCGACCGCGGCGGGCCTCCGCACCCGTACGGTGATCCGCAGCGACGGCCTCGAGCAGGGAACCGCCCGCCGAGCACTGCTCGCGGCCATGAACGAGGACATGACGACCTTCCGCCACAACCTCTCGATCCACAACGTCATCCTTACCGACTTCGCCATCGCGACGATCAACGAGCTGACCGCCCGCCACCCGGTCAGGCGACTGCTCCAGCACACCTTCCACACGCTGCTCATCGGCAACCTCGAGAACTGCAACGCACACTTCGCCGGCGCCAAGAGCTTCGCGGTCACCCTGTTCTCCCACGACGCGAAAGAGGTCGCCGCGCTCGCAGCGCGGCACCTGCGCGACTTCGACCTCCACAGCTTCACACCGGACACCCAGTTCGAACGCCACGGAACCACCGAGACGCCGTTCGACTACCCGTACCGCGACAACGTCCTCGAGCTGTGGGCAGTCAACCTCGGCTACGTTCGCGAGTACGTGGCGCTGTACTACGCCAACGACGACGCCGTGCGCGCTGACCCCGACCTCGCGCGGTGGGCCGACGCGCTCGACACGCTGCTCCCCAACTCCGTCAGCCGACCCGACGGTGGAATGACCCGTGAATGGCTGGCCCGGGTGTGCGCGACGGTCATCCACCTCTCGACCGTCGAGCACGACATTCTCAACAACGTCATCTGGGACTACGGGACGTTCGGGTTCGCTGTGCCCGCCGTGGTCCCGGAGAGCACCGACCAGATGGATCAGGTGCGGGCGCTGGACACGCTCGCGGTCCTGTTCGTGACCTGGCGCCCGTTCAACATGCTCCTCGAGAGCCACGTCGAGGACATGGCACTCGACGGAGCAGGACGCCGCGTGATGCTCGCGTGGCTGGATCGGCTGCGGACGGTGCACGGGGAGATGGAAGATCGCGGGTACGACCCGTCGCTGGCCTACCCGGCCAACTTCAACGTCAGCATCACCAACTAGCCCGCGGGGATCAGCAGCGCCCTCGACGTCATGCCCACGGTGTGCCCCAGACCGTCGAGGAAGCGGCCACGCAGGATCCTCGTTCGGCGGAGCGCCCAGATCGTCTCGGCGGTGACCCATGCGAGATCACGTGCCTTGTCGATCTTCCAGGTGCTGAGCAGGTGGACTATCGGGCCGACTCGATCATCGACCGCACGCCCTGACGCGTCCAGGAACGACCGCCGGATCGAGGACTCGACCTGGGCGAGGATCTCGTTGACCGTCTCGTAGTCGGCGTGGACGTCGTCAGGCTCGAGGCCACCCGTTCGACAGGTGTCGACCACGGCGATCGGAAGGTCGTGCTCGATGTGCGTGTTCATTCCCGCGATGGCGTACTGGACGGACAGGCGCCTCGCGTCACGTGCCTCGAACAGTGGTCGCCACGCCGGTGTGACCCGCCGCCCCGCCGCGGCGTCGTCGATCGCCGCCAGCCAGTGGTTGGCGAAGCCGACGTCGAGCGCGGCCATCGTCTCAGCGTCCCGGAACCGGGTGCCGGCGGACGCCGGATCGGCGATGACCGCCGCGACCCGCTCGGTGACGGTGAGGTACATCCGGTTGAACACCGCGACCCCGTCCTTGGCCGGGAGTCCGGAGTCGATGTCTCGCAGGCGGGAGATGACGCCGTCGACAGTATTCGGCAGGCTCATGCGGCGAGCTCGGGTAGGAAGGGACGCAGCTCCTCCGAGCCGCCGTGGACGATGACGCACGTCGCCTCCGGGACCTCACGCCACGCGCCGCGCAGGTCGCCGAGAGGCTCGGAGACCACGAGCCGGGTGTCGTCCGACAGTCCGTGCAGCATGGGGTTGTCGGGGTACTGGTGGCGCAGTGTCGAGACGTCGGTGCTGTGGAACAAGGAGCGCGAGCGCCCCTCACTGGAGTAGCGGAACCCCCAGATGGTCTCGCCGTCCGTGGTCGCCACCGTCATCTGCACCGGAAAACTCACTCCGTACCGCTGCGCCGTCTCCTCGATCAGGCCGACGGCGCGGGCTACCGCGGCCGGCGGGTCCTCGGTGAGCCCGAAGGTCAGCGCGAGGAAGAAGAACAGCTCCGAGTCCGTCGAACCCTCGATCGAAGGGAACAGCTCCGGGTCCACCGCCATCATGAGGTCGCGCTTCATGACCGCGAAGCCGTCGAGGTATCCGTTGTGCATCCACAGCCAACGTCCGTGCCGGAACGGATGGCAGTTCGTCTGCTGCACCGGCGAGCCGATGGAGGCGCGGATGTGCGAGAAGACGAGCGGCGACTCGATGTGCATCGCAAGGTCGCGAAGGTTGCGGTCGTTCCACGCCGGTTCAGCACTGCGGAAGATTCCGGGGGTCCCCGTGCGGCCGTACCAGCCCACGCCGAAGCCATCCCCGTTCGTCGGCTCGGCCCCCAGCTCGGAGCTCAAGCTCTGCACGATCAGCGAGTGCTGAGGCTTGTACAGGAGCTCCTCGATGAGGACGGGTGAGCCGGAGTAGGCGAGCCAGCGACACATGATGCCCTCCTGCGGATAGCCGTCCGTTTCATGATGACCTCGATGGAGGCGGTCTGGGTCATCCATCGCGGGTGAATGCCCGGCGCATCACCCCGTGTAGCGCAGCATGTCGGCGCCGAGGCGGGTCAGCGTGTGAAGCACGGTGTCGGCATGGCGACGGCTGCTGATCAGCCCGGCCTCGCGCAGCGTACGGGTGTGATAGCTGACCGTCCCGGCTGACACCCCCACCCTTCGAGCGATCTCGGAGGTGGTGGCGCCGGTCGCGCAGGCTGCGAGCACGGTGGCGCGGCTTCCGCCGATCAGCGCCGCCACGGCCTCCTCCGAGGAGGCAGCGACGTGGTCCGCGGCGGTGCGGGGCATCGGGTAGACCAGCACCTGGGGCAACGCCGGGTCTGCCATGGTGACCGGCTGCTGCCAGCAGAAGTACGAGGGGACGAGGCGGAGTCCACGTCCGTCGAGGTGGACGTCGCGGTCGTCGACATGGTCGACCACGCTGAGCACCGGCGGACGCCACTGCATCGTCGGGCCGAGCCCTCGGAGAAGGCCGTCCACTCCCCCGTCCAGCAGATGCCGGGATCGCAAGGCCCGCTCACTGTCCAGGTGGTCTCGCATCTGACCGGCGACCGGCGAGATCACGGCGGAGTGGTATGCGCGCAGCGTCTCGACCAGGACGCGTCGCTCCCTCAGCGTGGCAAGCGCGTGCAGCGGCGAGGCGTGGCGGCGGTGCGGCTCGATCTGGTTGATCTCCTCGGTGACACGACCCTTCGGTGCGGCGAGGATCGCGTCCAGCCCCGCTCCGAGACCGGCCTCTCCCTCGCCGGGTGTGAGGAAGTCCGGGTAGTACTGGGCGCGCGGATACAGCGGCAGGAGCAGCGTGCGTACGGCGCGACCGAGCGCGGTGCCGCGCAGGGTGCGCACTGCGTCCGCGTGCCAGCGACCGTGTGCCCACCGCCCCCGGCGCGTCTGGAAGCGGTGCAGGCTCGACGCGATCTCCCACAACGGATCGGGCGCGACGGCAAAACGGGTACGGGCGAGGTCGAGCTCGCCGAAGTGGATGCGCAGCACTGGATTCCCCCTGACCAGAACGCCCACCAGGACCTCCACAGCCTCGCAAACTCATCGGTTCACCGTGCGAGCACTTTCAATGCTCATCGAAATGCCTGTCGACGGCTCGCTCCTCGGTGACACGATCCCTTCGCTGTGGCGGCCCGCGGACAGCAGGCGAGAAGACCACGGTGTCCATCCAGCGTCACCCAGGGGGATACGTCATGAAGAAGAAGATCATCACCGTCTTGGCCACCGCCGGGCTCACCGCGGGCCTGGTGCTGGCGTCCGGAGGCCCCGCTGCCGCAAGTCCCGCCTGCACCACGAACGGGTACGGCGTCACCAGGAGCGGCAGCATCCTGTCCGTGCCGGCGACGAGCGGCGGCAGCCTGCACTGTCATCTCCAGGAGGGCTACAGCAACCGCGCGGTCTGGCAGCTCCAGTACTCGATCACCTGGTGCTACCGCGGCTACGGGGAGTCCGTGCTCAACATCGGGGTCGACGGCAACTTCGGCCCGAAGACCAAGGCCGCACTCAGGCGCGTCCAGCAGATCGAGCGCATCAACGTCGACGGCGTCTACGGTCCGCAGACGAGGGACGCGATGATGCACCGCCAGGACTCGTGGGAGGGCGACCAGGACCCGAACGTATGCCGGAAGCTGAGCTGGTGACGCGCTGAGAGCTCGGATCACCGGAGTCGTCGCGGTAACGTCACCTTGTGAGCCGTCGGCGCAGGTTTCCGAGCAACGCCTCGGCCACCACACGTGCGCGGTACGCCAAACGTCGGCAACGACGACTCGAACGAGTCGACAACGACCTCACCACAACGCAGTGGACCGACCTCGTGATCGCGTGGGGTGGCTGCGCCTACTGCGGCGCAGCCACCACCGCCCTCCAGAAGGACTGCGTCCTGCCGATCTCACGCGGCGGCCGCTACACGCTGCCGAACGTGGTCCCAGCTTGTACGTCGTGCAACGCGAGCAAGCACAACAGCGAAGTCTCCGGGTGGCTGCGCCGCAAACGCCTCGACGAGAGCGCCTTCCTGCTCCGACATGCCGAGATCCTGAAGACCCTCCGTGCAGCAGGCCCTCAGCAGTAGCGGGGACGATTCGCGACACCTGCTAGCGACGATTCAGCGCTCTCCGGCGAGGCCGGTCTCGTAGGCGAAGATGACCGCCTGAACGCGATCGCGGAGGCCAAGCTTGGTCAGGATGTGACCGATGTGCGTCTTGACCGTGGTTTCGGAGACGAACATGTGGGTGGCGATCTCGGAGTTCGTGAGCCCTTTGGCCAGGTGGAGCAGGGTCTCGCGCTCACGGGTTGTGAGCGCGTCGAGGCTGCTGCGAGCACGGGGGTCGATCACCGCGGGGCGATCCAGGTAGGTCTCGATCATGCGCCGGGTGATCGAAGGCGCCAGCAGGGAATCTCCGCCGTGCACCGCCCTGATGCCGGCGACGAGGAACTCAGGTTGCACGTCCTTGAGGAGGAATCCGCTCGCACCTGCACGCAACGCGTCGAACACGTACTCGTCCATGTCGAAAGTCGTGAGCATGACGACGCGGACCTCCTCCCCGCTCGCCGCCACGATGCGCTCGGTCGCGGTGATGCCATCGGTGCCCGGCATCCGTACGTCCATCAGCACGACGTCCGGTTTGACGGACGCCGCGAGGTCGACCGCCTCGTCACCATCGGCTGCCTCTCCCACCACGGTGAGGTCGGGCTCGATCTCGAGGATGAGGCGGAAGCCGGTGCGCACGAGCGCCTGGTCGTCGACGACGAGCACGCCGATGGTCGCGGTGTCCTCGGCCGTCGTCACGCCGGCTCCAACGGCAGGGTCGCAAGCAGCTCGAAGCCGCCGTCGGGCAGCGGCCGGGCGACGAGCTCGCCGCCGTACACCGCTACGCGCTCCCGCATGCCCAGCAGACCGCTGCCCGCTTCAGCCACGGCGGCATGCGCCACCGTCGCTGGTTCTCCGTCGTCGCTGACGCACAGCCGCAGCGTGGTCTCGCCGTAGTCCATCCTCACCTGCGCTGCTCGCGGGTTGCGGGCGTGGCGCAACGCATTGGTGAGCCCCTCCTGGACAAGCCGGTACGCCGTCAGGTCGAGCCCCGGCGCCAGTGACCGTGGCGTGCCGGAGATGGTGAGCTCGACCGGCAACCCGGCGGCACGGAACTTCTCGAGGAGCCTGTCGAGCTGATCGGTGCCGGGAGGTGGCTCGCGGTCGCCTGGTCTCCCGTCCTCGCGCAGCACGCCGACCATGCGGCGCATCTCTGCGAGGGCTTCACGCCCAACCGACTCGACGGTTTCGAGGGCACGTCGCTCGACCGCCTGATCGGGGGCCAGCCGGCGGCGTACGGCAGAGGCCTGGACCGTCATGACGCTCACGCTGTGCCCGATCACGTCGTGCAGCTCGCGGGCGATCCGTGTCCGCTCCACCGCGACCGCATGGGCCTCACGCTGCTCACGGGCGAGCCGGCGCTGGTCAGCGTTGAGCCGGACGCTGCGGACGAGCGCGCCGAGCAGCCAAGCGATGACGAACGGTGACATCCACACGCTGCTGCCGTACCAGTCTGCGAGGGAGTCGTTCATCGGATCGAACGCCGACCACGCGAGCCATCCCACAGGCGCGAGCGCCAACGCGATCCAGGAGCGCCTCCACTCGAGCCACCGCGCGCACGTGTACGTCGCGATCAAGGGCGCCAGTGCAACCGCGAATCCTTCGGGCGACCCGTACATCGCATGCTCGACGACGCAGGCCGCCGTCATCGCCACCAGACACGTCAGCGGGCGCCAGCGACGCATGACGAGGAGCAGCGCCAGCACGGCGTACAGCGCCGACTGTGCCCAGAGCGGACCCTGCCGGTGGGTCTCGCCGTAGCCCCACCATGCCTCTGCCTGCCCCTGCATGCCGACGGCGATCGCCAGAGCGATGTCGAAGGCCCACTGCTTGCGGGTCACACTCCGACGTTACGTCCAGAGCTGTCGCGGCGCGTCCTCCTTCCGGAGGATTACGTTCTCCTCCTCGCGGTCGGCAGATCTCGCTCCCGCTGACGACGACATGGGCGTCCACGGCTCCCTAGCGTCGAAACCGGTCCGTCGGATCGGAGCCGGCGACCACGGCTCACCACTCTGGGGAGGAACCATGAACACCATTCCACGCACTGCGGGCCTCGGTCTGCTCGTCTTCCTTGCCGGCATCATCGTCTGGAGCTTCGCAGGCACGATGGGCGGCAACTTTCACGAGTCCGAGGTTCAAGCCTTCGTCGAAGGGCGGCACCGCAACCTCGACTTCGCCCTGTACACCGTCGGCGCCCTCACCTCGATGGGGTTGATCGTCTTCGGATGGGCTGTCCGCGACAGGGTCGACCGAGTCGGCGGGTGGGTGTGGGGCCTGTCCGTCGCCGGCGTGGCGACCGCGGTGTCCGGTCTGTGCGTGCTCGGCGGGTTCCAGGTCGCGATGGCCGAAGGTGGCGCACAGGCACAAGAGATCCCGCTGTCGGTTGCGTACACGATCGGCACCATCGGCCACCTCTTCGCGGGGCCGGCACCGGCGCTCTTCGTCGGCACCATCGCGCTGCTGCTGGCGGCGAAGGCAGAGATGCCCGGCTGGATGCGGGTGTTCACCGTGCTCGCCGGTGTCTGCGCCATCACCGCGGCGCTGTACTTCACCGCTGCCGTCTACCTGCTGTGGCTGCTGGTCTTCGGGATCTGGGTCGTGGCACACCGGCGGCCGAGCGCGCGCCGCAGCGGCGATCGGACGGCGGAGTCGCTGGTCTGATCTGAGGCGACCTCGTGCGGTACGGCGTCTCTCCACGACCCTCCTGCCGTTGAGGGCAAGGATCCGCGAGCGCTTGTGGTCGACTCAGCGAGAGCGTGTTCCGCGTCGACACGAGGACCGACCATCGACGGGAGATCCGATCCATACGATGGGTCGGATCTCCCGTCGTGGCGATCGACGTGCGGCAGGCGACTCAGGCGACGTCGCGGCGTCGTACGAGGACGAGCACCAGGACCACGAGCCCGACGCAGTACGCCGTCACCGTCACCAGCGCCTGCCCGCCCGAGAGCACGTCGAGAATCCCGGGAGTCTCGTTCGGGTTGGCCGAGACGTCGATGAGCGCGCCGACGAGCGAGCCGCCCGCCGTCCCCGGGAGGACCTCGGTCACCGCCTCGACGGGTCCGAGCAGCGCGCCGACCCCGCGGAGGAGGTTCTCGATGACCAGGGCCCAGACCAGTCCGAGGCCGACCGCAAGGGCCGGACCGCGCGCTACGGTCCCGAGGGCGTAGCCGAGCAACACCCACATCTCGAGCACGAGGAAGCCGCCGGCGAACGACTCGAGCAGCGAGCCGACCGATGGCCACGTAACGGTCTGCGACTCCACCCCAGCGACGAGCAGCGAGACGCCGGTGAACAGCACCAGGGTCAACGCAAGGATGCCGACGACGGCAACCGTGAGAGCCACGAGCGAGCCGCCCACCGCAACGGGGCGGGACGGACCCTGGGTGAAGACCGTCTTCCATGTGCCCCAGCCGTAGCCGTTGCCGGCCACGATCGCCCCGAGCACCAGTGCCAGCGCACCGCCGAACATCGGCAGCCCCTGGACGAGCACCGTCGGGAGCGCAGCCGGCAGCATCTCGACGAGCAGCTGTGTCCGGGTGTCGCCGTCGCCGGCGAAGCTGAGGTCGCCTGTCCGGTAGGACAGGTAGGGGAACAGGTAGCCGAACACCAGGGCCAGCGCGACCCACACGGTCAACGTCACCCACACGGCCGGCCACTTGCGGAGGCGGAGCAGCTCCGCCCGCGTGCTGCGCGTCGTACTGTCGATCACGGTGGTCATGACACCCTCTCTTCCGTCTGCACTGCCGTCGTCGCCGTTGTGGTGGTCATCTCGAAGAAGACCTCTTCGAGGGTGCGCTCAGCCGGGGACACCTCGTGGACGTCGACACCGGCCGCCACCAGATCCCGTACGAGTGCAGGCGCGGCCGACGCCGGCAGCCCGACCTCGAGCCCGCGCGGCGTACGGCGTACGGCGTCCTCCCCCGCGACCCGCATCGCGACCGCGATCGCCGCGTCCTCCGGGGTCGCGTGCACCCGGAGTGTGGCGTCGCCGCGCAGCTCGTCGACCCGAGCCTCGCGCAGCAGCCGACCTCCGTTGATGACACCGACGCGGTCGCAGATCTCCTGGACCTCGGCTAGCAGGTGGCTCGAGAGCAGCACGGTCTGCCCGCCGCGCGCGAGCGACACCACGAGGGCACGCATGTCGGCCATGCCTGCGGGGTCGAGCCCGTTCGTCGGCTCGTCGAGCACGATCAGCTCCGGGTCGCCCATGAGCGCGGAGGCCACACCGAGCCGCTGCTTCATACCGAGTGAGTACGCCTTGAACTTGTCGTCCGCACGGTCCGCGAGGTCGACGCGGGCCAGTGCGGCAGCGACCGCGTCGTCGCCCAGGCCGCGGTAGCGGGCCATCGTCCGCAGGTTGTCGCGCCCGGACAGGTACGGGAAGAACCCGGGCCCCTCTACGAGTGCCCCCACCCGAGCGATTGTGTCGGGGCGACCGGCAGGCCGTCCCAAGACGCTCGCCGTACCGGCCGTGGGCAGGATCAGTCCGAGCATCATCCGCAGGGTCGTCGTCTTGCCGGCCCCGTTCGGGCCGAGGAATCCGTAGACCTCGCCCCGCCGTACGGTCATGCTGACCGAGTCCACGGCGAGTCGGTCGCCGTACCTCTTGGTCAGCCCGTCTGTCAGTACCACCAGATCGTCCATGTCCCCACGGTCGTCGCCGCGGCGCCGCAAAGCGTCCGTCGTGTCGCGGCTCCTCCGTACGCGGATCTGCGTACGGCGGAGCCTCGCGTGGTCGTACGCCGCAGGGCTCGGCGCGGTCTATCCTCGGCCCGTGAGCGACCGGCGAATCGACGTGGTCCACGCTCCCGGCTGGTGGCCGTGGACCGTGGTGATCGTCGTGCTGCTCGGCACCGTCGCGTCCAACCGGGAGGTGGGTTCCGGCCACGGCGAGGTCATCGGTGCCAGCCTCACCGCCGTGCTCGCCGTCCTTCCCGCCATCCTCCCGTGGCGGGCGGAGGTCGCGCTCGCAGCCAGCGGACTCTGCACCGCCGTCTACTTCGGGGCAGGCTTCGCGGACGGACCGATCTTCCTGGCGCTCCCGACCGTGACATTCGTGCTCGCGATGCGCGCCACCTCGTACCGGTGGGTGCCGTGGGCTGTCGGTGCCGCCCTCGTCGCAGCCGCCTCGCTCGTGATCCGGATGCTGGCCACCGACGGACCGCGGACGCAGGAGGTGTGGCAGGCCATCGGGTTGCTCGCCGTGGTCGCCGCGGCCGGTGCCGTCGCCACCGCCGTGAGCCAGCTGCAGTCCTCGCGCGCCGACCGTAGCGCCCGCGCGGCGACCGAGGAGCAGCTGCGGATGGCGCAGGACCTGCACGACGGTGTCGGCCATGGCCTCGCCGTGATCGCGATGCAGGCCGGCGTCGCACTGCACGTTCTCGATCGCGATCCGGCGAAGGCACGCGAGAGCGTCGAGGCGATCCGCGTGACGAGCCGCGAGTCGCTCGACGCGCTGCGTGCCGAGCTCGGGCGGATGTCGGGCGCCGATGCCGTACGCCGCCCTGCACGGGGACTCGACGATCTCGACGCGCTGCTCGACCGGGTACGCGCCGGCGGGCTGGACGTCGTACGAACAGGCGACGTGGGCGACGCCGACGACCGCCTCGGTGAGGTCGTCTACGCGGTCGTGCAGGAGGCCTTGACGAACGTCCTCCGGCACGCGGGCGCGACCCGGGCGGTGGTCGCCCTCACGCGCAGCGACCCCGTGCTCGACGTGACGGTGAGCGACGACGGACGCGGTGGCCCGACCTCCGGCCAGGATGAGGGCATGGGCATCACAGGCATGCGCGCACGGGTCCGTGAAGTCGGTGGCACGCTCGTGGTGGGTCCCGCCGAGGGTGCAGGATTCCGCGTCCATGCCTCGCTGCCGGAGGAACCGTGATCAGGGTCGGGCTTGTCGACGACCAGCCGCTCGTCCGGATGGGGCTCGCGACGCTGATCGCCACCGAGGACGGGCTCGAGCTGGTCGGCGAGGCAGCGGACGGACGCGAGGGGCTCGCACTGATCCGCCGGACGACCCCCGACGTGGTGCTGTGCGACATCCGGATGCCCGTGCTGGACGGGCTCGCGCTGCTCGCCGAGGTGAACGGTGACGCCGCGCTGGACGGCGTACGGATCGTGATGCTGACGACCTTCGAGCTCGACGAGTACGTCTTCGAGGCGTTACGACACGGGGCCAGTGGCTTCTTGCTCAAAGACGCAGAGCCGACGGCGCTGCTCGACGGCATCCGCGTCGTGGCCGCGGGCGGGTCGCTGCTCGCCCCGTCGGTGACGCGCACCGTGATCGAGCGATTCAGCGGCTCGTCCGCCACGGCCCGCCCGCACCCGCGGCTGGAGGACCTCACCGAGAGGGAGCGCGAGATCCTCGGATGGGTCGCAACCGGCCGCTCTAACCAGGAGATTGCCGACGCGCTCGTGGTCAGCCCCGAAACGGTGCGCACTCACGTCAGCCGCGCGATGGTCAAGCTCCATGCGCGCGACCGGGCACAGCTCGTGGTGTTCGCCATCGAGTCCGGCCTCCGAGCTGACCGATAGCCACCGCATGGGCGAGCCGCGCTGAGGCGCAACTTGACGACCGGTCCTGATCATCAGCCCTCGGGCACCTCGAGCACGATCTTGCCGCGGCTGTCGCCCGCGGCGAGCCGGGCCAAGGCTGCCTTCGCGTCGTGCAGTGGATACACGCTGTCGATCCGCGGCGTGAAGGCGCCCTGGCGGATCAGGGCACTGACTGATTCAAGCTCCGCCCGCGACTGCGGCACCACCAGCACGCCGACCCGCTTGCCATGGACCCTCCCGACCAAAGGGCCGAGGGACGCCGTACCCAGCAAGATCCTGGCTCTCCCGCCGAGCATCGCGTACCGCCCGCCAGGACGCAGAGCGTGGTGCACACGGAACGGCGAGCGTTCAGCGACGAGATCCACGATCAGGTCGTAGCGCCCGCGCTCGTCGGCCCAGTCGTCCTTGGCGAAGTCGATGGTGTGGTCCGCCCCGATCTCGTTCAGGAAGTCGGCCTTGTCGCCTCGGTCGACCGCGGTCACCTCGGCACCGGCGTGCTTCGCAAGACCGACAACGAAGACTCCACCGGCACCACCGGCGCCGTTGACCAGCACGGCGTCTCCGGGTCGGACACCGGCCGTTGCCCTCCGCGCGATGCCTCCAGCCTGCGGGATCGCCGCCGCTTCGACGAACGAGAGTCCGTCGGGCTTGCGGGCCAACAGCTTGGGCCGCGTGGCAACGAGCTCCGCCATCCCGCCGCGATACCCGGCGAGCTCGCCGTACAGCTGGTCACCCCAGGCGTACTCCGTGACCCGACGACCGACGGCCGCGACCACGCCGGCGACGTCGGAGCCGGGCACGGGGTTCCGCGGACGGCGCAGCCCGTTGGTCCACCGCGCGTACGCGGGTCGGCCCGCCAGGTTCTCCCGGTCCGAGCCGTTCAGCGAGACTGCTCGGACGCGGAGAAGAATCTCGTCATCGGCCGGCACGGGGTCGGGGAGCTCGCCCCACCGTACGACGTCCGCGCTGCCGTACCTGTCCTGGATGACGGCTTGCATAGAGACCCCTGCCTGCGGCACTCGAGCTGTCCACCATGCTATCCGCGTCGGGCAGATCATCGGTCGAGCGCAGTAATACGTGGCACGCATCCGACTCGCCTGAAACGATCGCGCCATGACTCAGGCGCCGGAGGCCGTGCGGGACGGGTGCATCTTCTGCGCCATCGTGGCGCAGCGGGCGGAAGCCAGCATGGTCTATGAAGACGACATCACCGTGGTGTTCATGGACATCAACCCAGCGACACCCGGACACCTTCTCGTCGTGCCCCGCAGACATGCAGTAGGCCTGGAGGACCTCGACGGAGAGACGAGCGTTCACGTGTGGTCGGTCGGCCACCAGATGGCACGAGCCGTGCGGCGCTCGGGCTTGCGCTGCGACGGGATCAACCTCTTCGTCGCCGATGGCACGGTCGCGTTCCAGGAGGTGCTCCATTTCCACTTGCACGTCATCCCCCGCTTCGCAGGGGATGGCTTCGTGATCCAGGCTGACTGGAAGGCCCGCGACCGACTGCTCCTGGACGCCGACGCCGAAGCGCTCAGAGGCGCCCTCCTTCGGGGAACCGACTGACCAGTCGCTATGTCTCGGAGGCGATGCCGTCGATCACCGTGTCCACGACGCCCTCGAGGAAGTCGCCGTCTACCGGTTCGCCGGTGAGCAGGAGCCGCAGGTGGATCGGGCCGATCACTGACTCGATGACCCGCTGCGGATCGGTGTCGGCGGCGGCCTCGCCGCGGTCCACTCCCCGGCTGACGATGACCGCGTCGAGTGCGAGCCGCTGGGCCCAGAAGTCGCGGGCCGCGGCCGCCAAGGTGCTGTCGTGCGGCGCTCCTGCCACGACCGCTCTGGCCATGGCCGACACCTCCGGGGTGGCGGCGTTGGTCGCCACGGTCTCGGCGAACTCCAGCAGATCGGCTCGCAAGGATCCGGTGTCCGGGACCGACACGCGCGTGCCCGCGCGTTCGAGCATGGCCTCGAGCACCAGCCCCTCCTTGGTCCCCCATCGGCGATAGAGGGTCGTCTTGGCGACACCCGCGCGCCGCGCGACCCTCTCCAGGCTCACCGCGGCGTAGCCGCCGTCGGACAGCTCGGCGATGGTCGCCTCGACCACTGCGGCACGCACCAGCCTGCTGGGCCCTCGAGAGCGTCGCTCCGCTCCCAGTCGTCCTTCTTGCTTCGGGGTCACGCGGACATAGTAGATGAAACTGCTCGTATCTATTGCTACTACTCGTAGCATTTGATACGTTCACGAGATGCAGCAGAGCTATCGGCAGGCCCGACTTGCGCGGCGGATCATCCGACGCCAAGCGGCGACGCGACCGATGGCCACGCTGTACGGCGTCATCCAACAACCCTTGGACGAGCTGGTCTACCGGCTCTCTTCGGGGCGGACCACGGCGTCGGGGTGGCTCGCCGGGCTCGAGATCGCGATGCTCACGACGACCGGCGCGAGGACGGGACTTCCGCGGACCGTGCCAGTGCTGCCACTGCCAGACGGCGACCGCACGATCCTCATCGCGTCGAACTTCGGCCGACCGCACCACCCCTCCTGGTACTACAACCTGCGAGCTCACCCTGCGGCGACGATCGTCCTCGGCGGCACCGCCCGCGAGGTGGTCGCCCGTGAGCTTCAGGGGGACGAGCGAGAACAGTGCTACCGACGGGGCGAGGAAGTCTTCCCCGGGTTCAGCTCCTACCGCCGGTGGACGCAGCGAGAGATCCCCGTGCTGACGCTCGACACAGCTGGCGGAGACAACGATCAGTTGCCCTGAGGAGACCGGATAGGCCGCCGGCATCCCTGGCAACGAGCTTCGCCATGCATTCCACGTCGATCCGCCCTAGTCTCGGCCGCAGGAGACACCCCGTACCAGGGAGGAACCGTGGCCCACGCCGACGTCACCGCCGATGAGCAGAAGCGGGGCATGTTCAACTCTCGCCGGGTCTTCATCCTGGCTGCGATCGGCTCCGCCGTCGGGTTGGGCAACATCTGGCGCTTTCCGTACGTGGCGTACGAGAACGGTGGCGGCGCGTTCGTCATCCCCTACCTGGTGGCGCTGCTGACCGCGGGCATCCCGTTCCTCTTCCTCGACTACGCGCTCGGGCATCGCAACCGCGGATCGGCACCGCTGTCGTTCGCGCGACAGTCGCGCCGGACCGAGGGCCTGGGCTGGTGGCAGGTAGGCATCTGCTTCATGATCGGCGTCTACTACGCGGCCGTCCTCGCATGGGCATTGCGCTACACGTTCTTCTCGTTCAACGAGTCCTGGGGTGACGATCCGGAGGGCTACTTCTTCGGGGAGTTCCTCGAGGTCAGCGAGCCCGGAGTCACTCTCGACCCGGTGTGGGGAGTCATGATCCCCCTCGCCGTCGTGTGGGCAGCGCTGATCGCGGTGCTCGTCCTCGGTGTCCAGAAGGGCATCGGCATGCTGTCGTTGATCTTCATCCCGATCCTCGTGATCGCGTTCGTCGCCCTCGTCGCACGATCCCTCTTCCTCGACGGCGCCATGGACGGACTCGACACGCTCTTCACGCCGGACTGGGAAGCGTTGACCAAACCCGGGGTGTGGGCCGCGGCATACGGTCAGATCTTCTTCTCGCTGTCGATCGGCTTCGGGATCATGATCACGTACTCCTCCTATGTGAAGCGCGACACCGACATGCCTGGCTCGGGCTTGGTCGTCGGCTTCGCCAACTCCGGCTTCGAGCTGCTGGCCGGCATCGGGGTCTTCGCAGCGCTGGGGTTCATGGCGCAGGCCAACGGCGTAGCCGTCGACGAGGTCGCAAGCAGCGGCATCGGGCTGGCGTTCATCGCGTTCCCGACGATCATCAGCGAGGCGTCATTCGGGGCGTTCATCGGCGTGCTGTTCTTCGCGTCCCTCGTGATTGCCGGCTTCACCTCGCTCGTCAGCGTGCTCGAGGTCGTGATCTCCGCCGTACGCGACAAGTTCGAGATGACCCGAGTCGGCGCAGTCGTGGCGGTCTCGGTTCCCTGCGCTCTGGTGAGCCTCGTGTTCCTCGGGACCACCTCCGGACTCTACGTCCTCGACATCATCGACAACTTCATGAACAAGTTCGGGATCCTCTTCGTGGCGATCGTCAGCATGGTCGTCCTCGCCTGGGTCGTACGCGCGCTGCCGTCGATGGCCGACCATCTCAACGAGTACAGCTCCATCCCGATCAGCGCCTGGTGGAAGGTGCTGGTCGGCTTCATCGCACCGATCGCTCTCGCGTACGTGCTCGTCCGCGAGTTCATCGACACCGTCGACACCCCGTACGGCGGTTATCCCGGCTGGATGCTCAACGTCTTCGGCTGGGGCACCGTCGTGGCCGTCATCGTCTTCGGGTTCGTCGCGACCAGAGTCCCGTGGCGACCGGAGACCACTCTGCAGGTACCCGAGTCACCAACGCCTCGCCAACCGTCCGGGGAGGTGCGCTGAGATGAGCGGACCAGCGATCGTGATGATGATCGTGGCGATCGTCGTCATCTGGGGAAGCCTCGCGGCAGCGATCTGGAACCTGTCGACCCGTAGCCCGGAGTAGCAGCGCGGCTAGCTCTCGGGGTCGTACATGAACTCCCGGAGCTCCTGCGCGCAACGGCACGCGGTCGCGATCTTGCGGGCCCACTCCTCCGCGGCTTCGCGGTCCGGAAGCTCCAGGACGGTGAACCCGCCCCGGATGTTCGTTCCGGGATAGGGCTCTGAGCCCAGCGAGCCGTCGGCCGAGACGAGCACCGGATCGACCGACTCGTCGATCCCGCCTCCGAACACGTATACGCCGGCGGCTTTGGCTTCCTCGATGACGGCATGGGACTCGGCGGCGACGATCGGGAGCTCCTCGTCTGTGAGGACCATTGCCTCGCTCGGGAAGGAGATCAGGTACTTGGTCACCCGTCGATCCTGCCGGTGGCGCAGCAGGGTGGCAAGCGGAACTTGCAAACTGCAAGCAACTGCTTGCAAATCTGATAACGTCCCTGGATGCGTACCTACTCCGATGCCTGCGGCGTGGCGCGAGCGCTCGACGTGGTCGGAGAACGCTGGGCGCTCCTCGTCGTCCGCGAGCTCCTCCTCGGTCCGAAGCGATACACCGACCTCGCCGTGGCGCTGCCCGGTGTGAGCACCAACATCCTCGGCACGCGTCTTGGCGAGCTCGAACAGACAGGAGTCCTCACCAAACGCAAGCTGCCACCGCCGACGGCCGTCACCGTGTACGAGCTGACACCGTGGGGTCGCGAGCTTGAGCCCGCGATCCTTGCCCTCGGGCGGTGGGGAGCTGCGACGAGCGAAGGCCCGTCGACGCTGTCGTTCAGCGCGTCGTCGTTCATCCTGTCGCTGAGGACGAACTTCTCCCCCGCTCGCGCCCGGGGAGTCACGGCGCGGTTCGCCGTCCGGCTCGGCGACGAGCGGTTCGCGGGAACCGTCGATGACGGCACCCTCGCCGTCCTCCGCAGCGACGACCCTGACGTCGACGTGGAGATCGGCGGTGATCCGAAGGTCCTCGCGTCCGTCGTCTACACCGAGGCGACGCTCGATGCCGCGCTCGAGAGCGGCATGATCGCTGTCGCCGGCAGACGAGACCTGCTCGACCAGATCATCGACTGCTTTCCCCTGCCACTGGGCGCCGGCTCCCGATGAGGCCGGCCACCCCTGTCGGGGCTGCACCCGCGCTGGGGTTGCTGTGCGCCGCCTTCTTCATGGTCGTGCTCGACTCGACAAGCATCTTCACGGCCCTGCCCTTGATCGGCGCGGATCTCGCGATGACGCCGACGGCGCTCGCCTGGGTCGTCGCCGTCTACGGGGTGGTCGTGGCCGGCTTCCTGCTTCCCTTCGGCCGCATGGCCGACATCCTCGGCCGCCGACGGGTGTTCCTCGCCGCCGTCGCGGTCTTCGGCCTGGGATCGCTGGGGTGCGGCCTCGCCACCTCCGGCGCCGTCCTGATCGCGGCCCGTGCCGTCCAGGCGATCGGCGCCGCCGCTCTCACACCAGCAGCCTTGGCGCTGCTGCTGGCCCTCTACCCCGAGGGGCCCCGCCGCAACCGGGCGCTCGGAGTGTGGGGCGGCCTCGGAGGGATCGGCGCGACCGCCGGGTTGCTGCTCGGAGGACTCGTCACCGACCGCCTCGGCTGGTCGTGGATCTTCCTCATCAACATCCCCGTGTGCCTGCTGGTCGTCCTTCTCACTCCCCGCTGGCTCCCGGAGTCCAAGAAGCTCGGGCACCGCCGCCTCGATTTGGTGGGTGGCGCGCTGGTGTCGGCCGCGCTGATGCTGCTGGTGCTCGGGCTCCTCGCCGTCCCCGTCTCGGGATGGGCACCGCGGGTCTGGCTCCCGCTGACCTTCTCGGCAGCGATCGCCGCAGCCGTCGTGGTCGTCGAACGCCGTAGCACCGACCCGATCCTTCCGGCCCGGCTCTTCCAGTCACGCGCACTCGTCGTCGGCAACATCGTGGTCGTCGCCAGCGGCATCTGCGTCGACGGCCTCTTGACGCTGACGACCGTGTACGCCCAGCAGGTCCTCGGACTGACCTCGCTCGCATTCGGCCTGATCCTCGCGGCGATGACACTCAGCTCGGTGCTGGCCGTCGCCTACGGTCAGCGGATGGTGACACGACACGGCCTCCGAAGCGTCGCGCCCGTCGGTCTCGCCATGCTGGCGATCGCCTGCGCGTCGTTCACCGCTCTCCCTGCCGACGACGCCGGCGTGCCCCTGCTCATCGGCGGCCTGCTGGTGTTCGGCGTCGGCATGGGTGCAGCATTCGTCGCTGGACAGATCGGAGCCGTCAGCGACATCGACCCCGACGATGCCGGTGCCGCCTCCGGGCTGGAGGAGACCTCCTTCATGATCGGCTCGACCCTCGGCGTCGTCATCGTCACGGCCGTGGCTGCAACCGTGGCTGGTACGACCGGGGCGGACAGCCCGCCACAGATCGAGGGACTGCGCGCCGCATTCGCGACGCTGGCCGTGATCGCCGCAGCCGGCGCCGTGGCCGCGTCTGTGGCCTTTCCGAAGACCACCTCTGCGGTCTAGCCGGATCACAGGCGTCGCCACCGTGTCGCGTTTCTTCAAGCCGGCGCGACCCCGATCCGGCGATGCTGGCGCTCTGTCCACGACACCATCAGCGACGAGAGGTCTCGTCGCGGAGCGGAGAAGCATGAGCTTGGCCGAGTTGAAGATGATCACTCTGGACTGCGCGGACGCCCCGGCGTCGGCAGCATTCTGGTCCGAGGTGCTGGGCTGGGAGGTGGCGCACTCCCAAGACGAGTACGCCATGCTCACCGGACCCTCCCACGCGCTCGGCTTCGGCTCGATCCCCGACTACGAAGCGCCGGCGTGGCCCAACGAGCACGGCTCGAAGCAGTTCCATCTCGACCTTGCCGTCGACGATCTCGCGACCGCCGAGAAGGCCATGGTGGACCTCGGGGCCAGGGTCCCGGACGAGCAACCCGGCGAGACGTGGCGGGTGCTGATCGACCCCGGCGGGCATCCGTACTGCATCACACTGGCCGGCAACTGGTGAGCCGGGACGGCTGTCGCGCCTACGCCCGGACGCGTTCCCACACCGCCGCGAGGCCCTGACCGCCGCCGATGCACATCGTCGTGAGCCCGTACCGCTGCTCGCGCCGGTCGAGCTCACGCGCCATCGTTCCGAGCATCCTCGCGCCGGTCGCCCCGACCGGGTGGCCGAGCGAGATGCCGGATCCGTGGACGTTCGTACGCGCCAGGTCGTCGTCGGTGAAGCGCCACTCCCGCATCACGGCGAGGGCCTGCGCGGCGAATGCCTCGTTCAGCTCGATCACGTCGATGTCGGAAAGCGTCAGCCCGGCCCGGTCGAGCGCACGCGCGGTCGCCGGGACCGGACCGATGCCCATCCGGCTCGGTTCCACCCCGGCAACGGCTGACGACACGAGCCGGATCCACGGCTTCAACCCGAGCTGGTCGGCACGTTCTCGCGAGGTGACGAGAACGAGTGCCGCGGCATCGTTCTGACCGCTGGCGTTGCCCGCCGTCACTGTGGCGGCGGGGTCCGACGCTCGCAGGATCGGCTTCAGCGATGCCAACGTCTCGAGGCTGGCATCGGCACGCGGATGCTCGTCCTGGTCGACGACGACCTCCGCGCGGCGCTCGGACACGGTGGTCCCGACGATCTCCTCGGCGAACACGCCACTCCTCTGCGCGGCCACCGCACGACGGTGCGACTCGACGGCGAGCGCGTCCTGCTCCTCGCGCGCGATCGCGTACTCGCGACGCAGGTTCTCCGCGGTCTCGATCATCCCTCCCGGCACCGGATGAAGCCGTCCCCCCGCGGTCACCCGCCCTCTCGCCAAGGCGTCATGGATCTGGACCCCGGAACGTGCACCACCCCACCTCATGTCCGTCGAGAAGAACGCGACGTTGCTCATCGACTCCACGCCGCCGGCGACGACGACCTCGCTCACGCCGGTACCCACCTGCAGGATCGCGGTGAGCACCGCCTGCAGACCCGAGCCGCAACGACGATCGAGCTGCTGCCCCCCGACCGTGACCGGGAGCCCCGCGTCCAGCGCGACGACCCGGCCGATCGCCGGCGCGTCCGCGGTCGGATAGCAGTGGCCGAGGATCACGTCGTCGATCACCGCAGGGTCGAGACCGGTACGGGACAGCAGTCCCTGCAACGCGCTCACGCCGAGGTCGACCGCACTCGCCGATCGGAAGGCTCCCCCGTACGCGCCGACCGCGGTCCGCACGGGCTCGCAGACGACGACCTCCCGCATCGTCGTGGTGCTCACAGGGAGTGCACGATCTCGGCGAACCGATGGAGGTCACCCATCGGGTCGGGACCGACGGGCGTCACCTGGACCACCGTGACGCCACTGGTCCTGTACGCCTGGAGGCGGTCACGGAGGTACGACTCGTCACCGATCAGCGATGTTCCCTCGAGCAGCTGGGTGGGGAGGGCCGCCGTCGCCTCGGCGACGTGCCCGTCGAGATAGAGGTCCTGTACCTTCTCTGCCTCGGCCTCCCACCCGTACTGGCGCACGACCCGGTTGTAGAAGTTGGCCTCGCGGGGGCCCATCGCGCCGACGTAGAAGGTCAGGTGCGCTCGATCGAGCTCACGTAGGTGCTCCACGTCGTCGCCGACCGCCATCGGGCCTCCGGACACGATCTGGAACGGTCCGAGGCTCGTGTCCCGCTTCGCCAGACCGGCATCCATCGCGCTCCCCCACACGCGATCAGCCTTCTCCGGGATGTAGAGGAACGGGATCCACCCCTCGGCGACCTCGGCTGCGAGCTCGACGTTCTTCTGACCGAGCGCCGCGATGAGGACGGGAATCTCCGCGCGCAACGGACGGTGCAGCATCTTCAACGGCTTCCCGGCGCCGGTGCCGCGCTCCTTCGGGAGGGGAATCTCGTACCGACGTCCTTGGTGGTCGAGGTGCTCGCGGCGCCACACGGTGCGCAGGATCTCGATGATCTCCCGCGTGCGGCCTAGCGGCGCGTCGTACGGAAGCCCGTGCCACCCCTCCACGACCTGTGGTCCGCTCGCTCCGAGACCCAGCGTGAACCGCCCGTCGGACACCTGGTCGAGGCCGGCAGCGGTCATGGCGAGCAGCGCGGGAGTCCGGGAGTAGATCGGCACGATGCCCGACATCAGCTCGACCCGCTCGGTGATGCCGGCGAGGAGCCCGAGGATGCTCACGGCGTCGAAGCCGTACGACTCGGGGACGGAGATCACGTCGACGCCTGCGCGCTCGTAGCCGACGGCGAGGTCGCGGATGGATCCGATGTCCGTCCGCGGGTCGATCCCGACGGCAACCTTCATGCTGGACATCTCACGCCTCAATCCGACTCGAAGGACTCGACGTACGTGACGTCCTGACCGGTGATCCGGTAGAGGTGCCACTTGGCGTACGGGTAGTGGTCGTCGCCGTCGTATCCGAACTCGTCCGCGAGGCCCGGGAGCTCGATCGTCGTCTGCTCGAGCTGTTCCTTGAGCTGCTTGCCGCTGCACGGGTAGCCGCACTCCTCGAGGGCCGCACCGAAGAGACGAGCCGTCATGTACGCCGGAACGGTGTAGGCACCGTTGAGCTCGAGCACGTTGTCCGACGGCATCTCGCCCTCGACCGCGTCAAGGAACTCGGAGGCGGCGCCCTCGGCGGTGGCCGGGTCGACGACCTCGTTGACCGTCAGCGCGTACACGTTCTTGTCGGTCGACTCCGCCAGCGACGGCAGGTTGCCCGTGCCGTCGACCCAGATGAAGGGAGCGTCGATCCCAGCGCTTCGAACCCCCTTCAGCACGCTCAGGAAGCCGGGTCCGGTGTTGCTCATCATGACGACGTCCGGCTTCGCCGCGACGATCTTGGCGACCTGCGCGGAGGAGTCGCTCGCCGCGAGGTCGATCTCCTGGCGGGTCACGATCTCGATGCCGGCGTCGGCTGCCTTCTCCTCGACCTGGTCGCCGAAGCCCACCGAGGTCAGCGTGTTGATGTTGACCAGCGCAGCGCGGGGTGAGTCGACCCCGGCGACCTCCGACGCCGCCGCCAGCATGGCGCTGCCGGCCTTGGTGTTGTCGGCACCCAGGCTGAACGCGTAGTCGTTCGCCTCTGCCAGCGACATGCACGCCAGCGGCACCTCGTACCGTTCGGCGACCGGTGTCCCCGCCGAGCAGTTGGCGCTCAGGACGAAGCCGAAGATCGCATTGACCTCGTCCGCGGTGGCGAGCTGCGTGGTGTTCGTCGCAGTGCGCGAGGCGTCGGCGGCGTTGTCGAGCGTGACGAGCTCGATCTTGTGGCCGTTGATCCCGCCGTCGGCGTTGACCTCGTCGAGGTACGCCTGGATCCCGACCTCCATGCCCTCGCCGTAGTAGGCGGTGACCCCGGAGAGCTCGGCGTTGATGCCCCACGTGTAGGTCCCGTCGCCGGACGATCCGCTCGCCCCGCCGTCTCCCCCGCACGCGGAGGCCGCGAGCGCGAGAGTGCCGACAGCGACGACTGGCCTGATGCGTCGCGTGCGCGTGGACGTCATCTCGTACCTCCGTGGTGTGGGAACTGGCTGTGCTGACCGGTCACTCTGCGGACTGCCCGAGGTACGACCGCTTCACCTCGGCGCTCGACATCACCGCGCCGGGCTCACCGACACGCAGGACCTCGCCGAAGTTCATCGCCATCAGCTGGTCGCAGTTGCTGACGACGAAGCCGGGGTCGTGGTCGATCAGGACGATCGTCCGGCCGAGCCGGCGCATCTCGGCAAGCGCCTCGGCGATCGCCCCTCGCTCGCTCGCGCTCACGCCTGAAGTCGGCTCGTCGAGCAGGATGAGCTCGTTGCCGACCGCGAGAGCGCGGGCCATGTCGGCCAGCTTCTGCACCGCGCTAGACAGCTCGCCGAGCGGCCGGTGGGCGTACGAGGTGAGGTCGAGAAGCTCGAGCACCTCCATCGCGCGGCTGCGGCTCGCCGCCTCGAACTGGGTGCGTCGGTGGTCGGAGAACCGCAGCGCCCCCCAGACCGAGTTCTTGAGCTGCCCCAGCGAGACGAGGTTGAGGACGGTCAGGTGGGTGAAGTACTGGGTCGACTGCAGGCTGCGACCGATGCCGTGATTGCGGACCTTGTGGGGAGAGGTGCCGGTCAGCCTCTCGCCCTTGAAGAGCACCTCGCCACGCACGGTCGGGACGACGCCGCTGACGACGTTGAGGATCGTCGTCTTCCCTGCGCCGTTCGGACCGACGATGCCGAACGTCTGTCCTCGTTCCACCTCGAAGTTGATGTCACGCAGGATCGAGACTCCTCCGAGCTCGACGTCCACGCTCTCGAGTGCCAGCAGCACGGTCACACCTTCTCCCGACCCAGGTAGGTGTCGAGGACTCCCTCGACATCGAGCTCGTCGATGGCGCCTTCGGCGACGACCAGGCCGTCGTCCATCACCTGGACGCGATCGGCCACCGCGAGCGACTCCGACACCGACTGGTCCGCCGCGAGGATGGCGAGCCCCTGATCGTCGGCGAGCCGCCGCAGGTACTGCATGAGCTCGCGCACGACACCGGGCGCCAGTCCGAGCGAGAGCTCGTCGACAAGGAGGACCTTCGGGGTACGCAGCAGGGCGAGCGCCGTCGCGAGCATCTGTCGCTCACCGCCGCTCAGCAGCCCGGCCCTGACCATGAGCCGGTCCGCCAGCCGAGGGAAGTACTCCAGGACCTGGTTCTTGAGCGCCTTGGTCGGAGCGACGAGGCGCAGCTGCTCGTCGACCGTCATCCCAGTGAACACCTTGTTCCGCTCGGCGATCAGCTCGAGGCCGGCGCGCGAGAGCGTGAGCGGGTGCGGTCGTCGTACGGGCTTGCCGAGCAGCTCGATCCGCCCGTTGGACCGGCCGGTCTCGCCCGGGAGGAACCCGACGATCCCGCGGAGCGTGGAGGTCTTCCCGGCGCCGTTGCGTCCGAGCATCATCGTGAGGGTGCCCGGCTCGAGATCGACCGCGTAGCCGGTCACGGCGGGCACGCCGCGGTAGGAGACGGTGAGGTCTCGTACGGAGAGGATCGCGTTCATCGAGCGGCCGCCTTCTTCTTGCCGACGAGACTGACGAGCGCCCTGATCCTCGACTCCAGCTTGCGCAGGATGCCTTCGATGCCGTCGGGCTCGAACAGGATCACCAGCAGGAACAGCAGGGAGAACAGTCCTGCGTTGACGGTGTTGACGTTGCTCAGGTACCAGTCGAAGTTGATCCCGGCGTTCTGCATCCAGACCGACACCTGGTTCTGGAGGAAGTACGGCAGGACCGAGATGACGACGGCGCCGATGATCGCGCCCAACCGGGAGCTGACACCGCCGATGAAGATCATCGTGACAAGGGTGATGGTCAGCGTGAGCGTGTACGACTCGTAGTCCGCGCGACCGACCCAGTACGCGAACAGGCAACCCGCGATCGCCGTGACGGCACCGCTCGCCGCGAACGCGTACAGCTTCCAGCGGACGACGTCGACGCCGCTCATCGCGGCCGCGACCTCGCTCTCCTTCAGCGCGCGCCACGCGAGCCCGATGCCCGTGCGCTCGACGAGGGCGGTGGCGGCGTAGATGACGAGGAGGATGACGATCAGCGTCCAGTAGAGGTTCGTCCCGTACGACAGGTCCCACGAGCCGATCTCCAGCGGGGGCAGCACGAGCCCGGCCGGGTGGTACTCCGCCTGGTACTGCCGGGTCAGCGACGTCACGATGAACTGCAGCGCCAGGCTGGACAGCAGCAGGTAGAGGCCCTTGAAGCGCAGGCCGGGCAGTCCGGACACGACCCCTACCGTCCAGCCGACGAGCGTGCACCCCAGCAGGACGACCGGGAAGCTCTCCACCCCCCAGCTGACCATGATGCCGGCGGTGAACGCACCGATCGCCATGAAGGCGCCGCCGCTCAGCGCGATCTGGCCCGCGCCGCCGACCAGGATCGACTGACCGATCGACGCGATCGCGAAGATCGCGCACGACTGGGCGATCAGGTTGATGTAGGGGCCAGCCCCAGCCGCCCACAGCGCTGCTGCAACGAGCAGGAGGGTCACCGCGAGATGGGTAGGAGCGCCCGGACGGGTGAGCGCGTCCTTCAGCCGGCCGGTGCGACCACCGGTCCCGCCCGACTGGGGGGACGGGTCTGGCGCGTCGGAGGACGATCGCGCGTCGACAGGGGCGTCGGCGATCTCGGGAACCTGCGCGGGGGACATGTCCATCACAACCTCACGACCTCGGCCTTGCCGAACAGGCCGGTCGGACGAACCATCAGGAAGGCGAGCATCACGGAGAAGGCGACCAGGTCCACCCAGTCCGTGCCGAGCGTGGCCGCCACCGCGTTCTGCAGCGCGCCGAGGACGAGCCCTCCGAAGAGCGCTCCCGGCACCGAGTCGAGGCCACCGAGGATGATCGCGGGGAAGGCGAAGAAGCCGATGTTGGCGACTCCGACCGGGTCCACCGACGACCGCAGCGCGAAGGCGATGCCCGCGAAGGCCGCCGTCAGTCCTGCCAGGCCCCACGCGATGGTCGCGATCCGCGCCGCGCTCACGCCCAGGTGGACCGACAGGCCCGGGTTGTCGGCGACGGCGTTCATCTGAAGACCGAGCTGTGTCTTGGCGAGGATCAGCAGGATCGCGGCGACGACGAGCAGCGTGATGCCGACCGAGACGAGGTCGGCGACCGTGATGGTGGCGCCGGCGACCTGGAACGAACGGTCGCCCACGACGTCGGGCAGGGCGAGCGGGCTGGTGCCGTAGCGCACCGCCACCACGGCCTGGAGCACCCCCGCCAGGCCGATCGTGGCGACCGAGGTGGCGAAGGGCTCTCGCGCGGCTACCTTCGCGAAGACCACGATGTAGACGAACGCACTGAACATCGCCACGAGCGTCACCGTGATCGCCGTCGCGACGAGGAACGGCAGCTGTTCGTTCTTCACCAGGTCGTAGAAGAGGAAGGCGCCGAGGAGCATGAACCCGCCCTGGCAGAAGCTCAGGACCTTCGACGCCCGGAAGAGGAGGACGAACCCCACTCCGACCAGCCCGTAGAGCGAGCCTGTGACTATCGAGCCCCAGACGGCTTGTGCGAACACGCCCACGTTGCGAATCTCCCTACCTCGGTCGTACGAAGGTGACGCGGATCAGAAAACGACTTTGACATCGACGTCAGTTTATGGAGCAGGTCACATCCCGTCAACGTCCTTGCGCTGCGAGACCACCGAGGAACCGCCAGGTGCGTTCGTCGTCGTCCCCTCGCGCCACGACGTGGGCCGCAAACTCGGTGACGCCCGCGTCGGCGAACCGGTGCAGCTGGCCGGCGACGGTCGCCTCATCGCCGACGAGGGACAGGGCCGCGACACCGTCGGCACCTTCGCGCTCCAGCACTCGCTGGTACGACGGCAGCGCGTCGTTCGCGCCGAGCTTGCGGTGGATCGCCGCGCGGGCCGCGTCGACGTCGTCGGTCACGCACAGCGGGAGCGCGGTCACGATCCGGAACGGCTCCGTACGGCCGGCGGCCGCCGCCACGATGACCTGCTCGACAGTGCGCAGTCCGGAGGCCCACGTGACCACGCCGTCCGCCTGCTCGGCAGCGAACCCCGCCATGACCGGGTTGACCGCGCCGAGCACGACCTGCGGCGCAGGCGCCCTCGGCTGCAGCCGCTCGGGCTGCTCGCCACCGAGCAGACTGCGCAGCTCGGCGAGATACGAGCGCATCGTGGCCATCGGCGAGCCCCACTCGGCCGCGAACAGGCGTTCGGCCAGATCTTTGTGCGACGTCCCGAGCCCGAGGGTCAAGCGACCTCCGGACACTTCCTGCACGGTCAGCGCTTGCTGCGCGAGCGCATACGGCGTGCGGAGGGGAATCGGAGCGACGGCCGTCGCGATCTCGACGTCCTCGACCCGGCTCGCCGCCACCGCGAGCGCGGTGAGGGTGTCGAGGCCGTTCAGCATCGGCGCCCAGTAGCCCGCAAGTCCTGTCCGACCGACCCTCGAGACCTCGTCCACGACCTGCGCGACGCTGCCGTGGTTGGTGGTCGAGGAGTGGATCGAGATGCGCATCGTCATAGGTGGGTCCTCAGCAGCTGGCCACCGTCGACGAGGATCTCGGCGCCGGTGAGATAGGAAGCCTGCTCGGAGAGCAGGAAGGAGACGACGGACGCGATCTCGTCGGTGCGACCCGGTCGCCCGAGAGGCACCCACGACGAGATCCTGGGGATGCTCGCCTCGGGAAGCATCGGTGTCGCGATCGCTCCCGGGAGCAGGGTGTTGACGCGGATCCCGAGCTCGGCAAGCTCGACCGCAGCGCTCTGCGCCAAGCCGCGGGCTCCCCACTTCGACGCCCCGTAGCCGGCGTGCTCGGCGAAGGGACGCATCGCGGCGTTGCTCGCGGTGACGACGACCGCCGGCGCCGTGCCTTCACGCAGCAAAGGGACGCACGTCTGGAGGGCGAGCAGGAGACCGAGGGTGTTGACCCGCCATGCACGCTCGAAGTCGGCGGGATCCTCCTCGAGCAGCGGTGAGCGGTGCAGGATCCCGGCGTTGCTCACGAGGCCGTCCAGACGGCCGAACCGCTCACGGACGGCGGCGATCGCTTCCTGCCACTCGTCGGCCGAGGTCACATCGAGCCGCTGCGCGAGCACCGCGTCGCGGGGCAGCGGCTCGACCGTACTCACAAGCTCGTCCGCGAGCACGTCGCAGGCGACCACGGCGTATCCGTCGTCCAGCAGCGTCCGCACCACGGCCAGCCCTTGTCCGCGTGCCGCTCCGGTCACCAGCGCGACCCGACGTGCGGTCATCGGCGAGCCACCAGGGCTTGCACGAGTGCTCGGTGCTCGGGCGTGGCGGTGAGTCGTACGTGCTCCTCGGCGTCACGGTCGCACGCCTCGGCGAACGAGAGGGCTGGTACGAGGTCGGAGGTCGCCGCCATCACCGCAACCGCCGGAGCCGGCACCCGCGCGAACCGTCGTGCGACTCGCATCGTCTGCTCCACGAGCTCGTCGTCGGGATGGACTCCGTTCACGAGTCCGCGCGCGAGCGCGACGTCGGCGGGGACGGCCGCGGAGGAGTAGAGCAGCTCCCGCGCGACCGCTCGACCCACGAGGTCGTGCAGCAGCCAGCTGCAGCCGAAGTCTCCCGCGAGGCCCACGCGCCCGAACCCGGTCATCAGCACCGCGGAGCTCGCGGCGTAGCGGACGTCGCAGGCGAGCGCCAATGCCAGACCCGCGCCCACCGCCGGCCCCGGGATCATCGCGATCGTCGGCTTCGCGAGCTCGCGCAGCCTCACCACGGTGCGGCGTTGGAGATCTGCCTGGGCGGTCGCGCGGCCGTCTGGATCGTCGGCCGCACCGAAGATGCTCCGCCCAGCCGCCATCAGGCCGACGTCGCCACCCGCGCAGAAAGCGCCACGGGCACCGGTCAGCACCAGTGCTCGAACCTCGGCCGACCCGGAGGCGACGTCCAGCGCCGCGGCCAGTCCTTCGAGCAGCGGGAGCGAGAGGGCGTTGCGCACCTCGGGGCGGTCGAGGGTGACGACCAGGACACCGTCATCCAATGACGCTGTCACGTCGTCGGTCCCGGTGGCGACGATCTCCACGGCAACTCCTTGCTCGAAGGACTAGATTTCGACATCGACGTCAAAGTTATAGTTGCGTCCTATGCAGCGCAACAGCCTGGAGGAACACGTGGGCCCCCTGACCGCCCCTTTGAGCGGCATCACCGTCGTCGCCTTCGAGCAGGCGGTGTCGGCGCCGTACGCCACCCGTGTCCTCGCCGACCTCGGCGCGCGGGTGATCAAGGTGGAACGACCCGGCACCGGTGACTTCACACGCTGGTTCGACGAGGACGCCGGCGGACTTGCGACCCATTTCGTGTGGCTCAACCGCAACAAGGAGTCGATCGCGCTCGACGTCAAGGACCCCGCGGCTCGTCCGACGCTCGAGGCGCTGCTCGACCGGGCCGACGTCGTGGTCCAGAACCTCGCGCCGGGCGCGGCTGCTCGTCTCGGACTCGACGCCGAGAGTCTCGTCGCGGCTCGCCCGCACCAGGTCGCGGTCGACATCTCGGGCTACGGCCACGACGGACCCCACGCCCACCGGCGGGCGTACGACCTGCTGGTCCAGGCCGAGTCCGGCTCGTGCGCCTCGACGGGCTGGCCCGGGCGACCGGCGCGGCCGGCGATCCCTTCGGCGGACGTGGGAAGCGGACTGATGACAGCGGTGTCCGTGCTCGCCGCCCTCCAGGCACGGCACGAGCACGGCCGCGGGGCCGCACTGCACATCAACATGTTCGACGTCTCCGCGGACTTCCTTGGCTTCTCCCTGCTGCACGCGCTGTACACGGGTCAGGAGCGGCCGCCGCACGGGATGAGCTCACCCACGGTCGCCCCGTACGGCTCGTACCCGACGCGAGACGGCCGCTCGGTCGTGCTCGGCACCACGAACGACGGAGAGTGGCAGCGCCTCACGCGGGACCTGATCGAGCGCGACGACCTGGCCGAGGATCCCGAGTACGCGACGAACGACCAGCGCTGGCGCCACACCGACGCGATCAACGCCGAGATCCGCCGGTGGACCGTCGAGCACGACGCCGAGGAGATCTGCGCGCGTGCGGACCGGGCCGGGATCGGCAGCGCCGTCCTGCGCAGCGTTCCCGAGGCGGCACGTCACCCGGAGATCGTCGCGCGAGACCGGTGGGCGCAGGTCGACTCCCCAGTGGGCCCGGTCTCCAGCCTGCGCGCGCCGTTCGAGTCGACCACGTGGGAGCAGCCGCTCGCGGCCGTCCCCGGTCTCGGTCAACACACTGACACGATCCTCGCCGAGCTCGGCCTGTCGGCACCAGGTCCCGCCGCGGACATCTCGATCGACCGGTTGCGTGACGGTCTCGAGCGCTGGGCGGCCGCGGAGCCGTCACGGATCGCGCTCGTCGACGACGCCCGTTCGTGGACGTACGGCGAGCTCGAGCACGCCGTGGCGGTCGCCGTCGGCCGGCTGCGGCGCTCGGGCGCGAGGCCGGGACGTGCCGTCCTCATCGTGGCCCCGGTCTCGGCTGCCGCTGTCACCGCCTACCTCGCTGTTCTCCGGACCGGCGCCACCGCCGTGCTCCTGGACCGCAGGTGTGGGATCGCCGACGTTCGACACGCGCTCGAAGCGCTCGGTGCCGATCTCGTCGTGTCGACCCGGGATCTCGTCACGAGTCTCGATCTCGACCAGTTGGGGGCAGCGGTGCTCGACCTCGACCATCTGGGCGCGGTCGGCGACCCGGACCGTAGGTGGGTGGAGCCGGATCCGTCGATGCGAGCGTCGGTGTTCTTCACGTCCGGCACCACCAGTCGTCCGAAGGCGGTGCTCCACAGCCTGAGGTCGATCGGCGCGGGGGCACGCAACATGGCGACGGCCTTGTCATTCACTGCGGCTGACTCGGCCTTCCTCAGCAGCCCGGTCGCGAGCATCACCGGGATCATGCACGTCCACCTCGCCATCGACACCGGCGGCAGCCTCGTCCTCGAAGACCGCTTCGATCCTGAACCGTCTCTGCGGCGGGTGCTCGGCCACGGGTGCACGACGCTCGGGGGCGCGCCGATCATCGCGGAGGAGCTCTTCCGAGAGGCCCGGCGGCGCGAGCTCGAGCGCCTGCCGATCCGAGCCGTCGCACTCGGGGGCGCGATGATCCCGCGCGACCTGCTGGAGCTCGCGACGGACCGGTGGGGAATCGTCGTGAGCCGCGTGTACGGCTCGTCCGAGGCTCCCGTCGCGACCTTCTCCCTTCCCTCCGACACGGGTGATGCACGACTCGCGAACGACGGCGCGCCGGGGCCCGGCTCCGAAGTCGCGATCGCCCCCTCCGGCGAGGTGCTCCTCCGTGGTCCGATGCTGTTCCTGGGGTACGCCGACGCGAACGACAACACCGACGCCTTCACGACCGACGGGTGGTTCCGGACCGGTGACCTGGGGCGGCTCGAGCGCGACGAGGTCGACCGTGACCGGCTGGTGATCACCGGACGGCTCAAGGAGGTCGTGGTCCGCAAGGGGATGAAGATCTCCCTGCCCGAGATCGACGCGGCGGCCCGGCTGCTTCGCGGGATCGAGGAGGCAACCGCGTACGCCGTGCCGGATCCCGAGACGGGCGAGCACCTCGCCCTTGCCGTCCTCCCCCAGGCCGGGACGACGGTCTCGCTCGGGTCGATCACCGAGCAGCTGCGCGCCGCAGGGCTCGCCAAGGGCAAGCTTCCGGAGGAGGTCGTGGTGTGGGAGTCGCCCCTGCCCCGCACCGCCACCGGGAAGGTCCGACGCGGAGCCCTCGCCGGTGGAGGCGTACGCCGGATCGTCGCCGAGCGGCTTCAACACCCTGGCGGTGCAACCACGTGATGAGTCGTACGAACGAGGAGCAAGCAGTGGAAGACACAGACGGAGCACGATACGCGCGGGTGAGCACGCTGATGGCGGACTACGCCGTACGCGTGGACTCTCGAGACGCCGATGGTTGGGCGGACATCTTCATCCCTGACGGGGTACTCACGTTCGCAGGCAAGCGGGTCGAGGGGCGTGAGGCGCTGGCAGCGTTCGCCGCCGCGTCGCCGCCCGGGATCCACCTCGGCGGATCGCCGACGATCGCCGACGACGGCGAGATCCTGAGCGTCCGCTCGCAGTTCGTCTTCGTCCCGGCCGACGGGTCGAGGGTGCTCGCCGGCTCGTACCACGACCGCGTGCTCGACGACGGGACGACCGCCCGACTGGTCGAGCGTGCGATCGAGATCGTGGCTTCGATGAAGCCCGGCCGCGCTGCGACGGGGTGACCCGCTGTGTACTCTGACGTCGCAATCAGAAGGAGGACCAAAAATGGTCGACAGCACACCGCGATCCGCGAAAGGCCGCCGCACCCGCGTGCGCCTCTTCGAAGCCGGCAAGACGGTGTTCGAGCGCGACGGATTCCTTCAGGCCAGGATCAGCGACATCTCTGCTGAGGCTGGAGTCTCGCACGGTTCCTTCTACCACTACTTCGACTCCAAAGAGACGCTCTTCCGCGAGATCGCCGAGCAGGTCGAGGTTCGCCTGGTCGGGATGGACGACCTGACCCTCGAGGGCGAGCAGCCGCCGGCCGTCGAACGGATCCGGGCCGCCAACCGCTCCTACCTTCGCGCCTACAAGAAGGAAGCGAAGATCATGCGGGTGATCGAGGAGGTCAGCCGCTACGACGCCGAGGTCCAGGCCGTGCGCAAGCGCCGCGACGACCACCTCGCGTCCCGGATGGAGTCCTCGATCGCCAAGCTGCAGAAGAAGGGGCTGGCCGACGCGCGCGTCGACGTCCGGTACGCCGCCACGGCCCTCGGCAGCATGGTCGCGCGGTTCGCCGAGGAGATGTTCATCCGCGGGGGCGACTTCGAGATCAATGAGGCGGTCGAGCAGCTGACGCTCCTGTGGTGCAACGCGCTCGGCATCAGCTCCGACGAGACCTGACCCCGCGCTGGCGCATTCGTCGTCAGAAGCAATATTGACGTCGACTAAGGTTTTGGCGCAGACTGTGAGTCTCCCACCGAAAGGCGCGCCATGCCCCAGGACGTCATCACCGTCGAGGTGGACGACACGATCGCCGTCGTCACTCTCAACCGGCCCGACTCGCTCAACTCGTCGAACCCCGACCTGCACGCGCGGCTCGCGACGATCTGGGACGACGTCGCTGCGATCGACGGTCTCCGCGCCGTCGTCCTGACCGGCGCCGGGCAAGCGTTCTCGGCCGGCGGCGACTTCGGGCTGCTCGACCGGATGGTGAAGGACCCCCAGCTGCGGGACGAAGTGATGGCTGAGGCCGCGGCGATCGTGCGTGCGATCGTCGAGTTCCCCCTCCCCCTGATCGCCGCCGTCAACGGCCCCGCGGTGGGCCTCGGCGCCAGCGTGGCCGGGTTCGCCGACCTGGTCGTCATGGCGGAGGACGCGTTCTTCGCTGATCCTCACGTCTCGCTCGGGCTCGTCGCGGGCGACGGGTCGGTCATGACGTGGCCACAGCACATGGGCCTGCAGCGCGCAAAGGAGTGGATCCTGCTCGGCGGGCGCATGTCGGCCGAAGAGGCCCTCCGCGTCGGTCTGGCCAACCGGGTCGCACCGTCGGGCGAGGCGCTCAAGCAGGCGCTCGAGCTGGCCCGTCGCGTCGCGGCGATGCCGCCCCAGTCCGTACGCGAAACCTTGCGAGCGCTCGACAAGCCGTTGCGCGACCGGCTCGACGGCGATCTCGCCGCCGTGCTCGGCGCCGAGACCCGGTCGTTCGACGAGCCCGAGTTCCAGGCCAACCTCGGGCGCCTGATCAGCCGCTCCAGTCGGTAGACACGCCGCGGGCCGGTCGTGATCTCCGGCGACCGGCGTTATTGACTTCGACGTCAATATTGTAGATCGTTGTGACAGAGATCCCCGCGCCCACCACTCGAAGGAGATGAACGTGCCAGACGCCGTCATCGTCGCATCCGCCCGTACGCCCATCGGGCGCGCTCACAAGGGCTCGTTGGTCGATGCCCGCGCCGACGACCTTGCGGCCACAGTCGTCCAGGCGGCGCTCGACAAGGTGCCCGGGCTCGCCCCCGAGGCGATCGAGGACCTCTATATCGGAGCCTCCAACCACACCGGCGAGCAGTCGCAGAACCTCGGACGACGGGTCGCGGTCCTCCTGGGGCGTGACGATCTGCCCGCGGTCACGGTCAACCGCGCCTGCGCCTCGTCGATCCAGACCACGCGCATGGCGTTCCACGCGATCCGCGCCGGGGAGGGCGAGGCGTTCCTCTCGGTCGGGGCCGAGAGCGTCTCGCGCTACCGACCTGCACCGGCGGGCACCGAGCACCCGGACTTCGCCGCCGCGCAGGACCGGACCTCGCTCCGGGCGACCGGTGGCGGCGGCACGTGGGGAGACCCGCGCGAGGAGGGCGATCTGCCCGACTACTACATCCCGATGGGACAGACCGCCGAGAACGTCGCCGAGCTGTGCGGCATCAGCCGCGCCGACCAGGACGCCTTCGCCCTGCGATCGCAGCAACGGTACGCCGCAGCCGAGGCAGCCGGCTCCCACTCCCGACTGATCGCCCCCGTCAAGCTCGCCGACGGCACGTGGATGGAGCATGACGACTCTCCGCGGCCCGGCACCACGCTCGACGGCCTGTCGCAGCTGAAGCCGGTCTTCCGCCCGGACGGCACCGTCACCGCCGGCAACAGCTGTCCGCTCAACGACGGCGCTGCGGCACTCGTCGTGGTGAGCGACACGATCGCCGCCACCCTCGACGCGCCGGTCCAGGCGCGCGTCATCGGCACCGCCGCATCGGGCCTCTCCCCCGAGATCATGGGTCTCGGTCCGGTTGACGCCACCGAGCGGGTGCTGGCCCGGTGCGGCCTGACGACAGACGACCTCGACGTCATCGAGATCAACGAGGCGTTCGCCGCGCAGGTGGTGGCGTCGCAACGTGCACTCGGACTCGACGAGGACAAGGTGAACGTCAACGGCGGAGCCATCGCGCTCGGCCACCCGTTCGGCATGACCGGCGCGCGCCTGATCGGTCAGGCGATGCAGATCCTCCATGAGAACGACGCGGAGCTCGCGCTCGTGACGCTCTGCGTCGGCATGGGCCAGGGAATGGCGATCGTGCTCGAACGAGTCGGCTGACGGACGCCGGGAAGGACATCACACGCATGCGCAGAACGCTCTACGACCAGGAGCACGAGGACTTCCGCCTGATGGTGCGCAAGTTCCTCCAGGACGAGGTCGTGCCCGTCTACGCCGACTGGGAGGACGAGGGCCTCGTTCCTCGCTCGTTCTTCGAGCGGCTCGGCGAGCTCGGGGTGATGGGACTCACGATCCCGGAGCAGTACGGCGGCGCCGGCGAGGCGAGCTATCGCTTCGGCGCGGTGCTGAGCGAGGAAGTCTCGGCGGCACTCGTCGCCACCGGCCCGTTGCGGTGCCACCTCGACGTCGTCCTGCCGTACTTCCTGGCGTACGCGAACGACGAGCAGCGGCAGAGGTGGTTCCCCGGCCTCGCCGCGGGGCATCTCCTGACCGCCGTGGCGATGACCGAGCCCGGCGCCGGATCCGACCTGTCGGCGATCCGCACGCGCGCCCGCCGCGACGGCGACGCGTATGTCCTCGACGGGGCGAAAACCTTCATCACCGGCGGCATGCTGGCCGATCTCACGATCGTGGTCGCACGCACCTCCGACGAGGAGAACCCTCGCCAGGGCCTCTCGCTCCTCGTCGTCGAGTCCGGCATGGACGGATTCACCCGCAGCGGCCCGATGAAGAAGCTGGGCATGCACGTCCAGGACACCGCTGAGCTCTTCTTCGACGGCGTACGCGTCCCGGTCACGAACCTCCTCGGTGAGGAAGGCCGCGCGTTCGAGCACCTGGGCAACAACCTTCCCAAGGAGCGGCTCGGCATCGCCGTGACGGCTGTGGCCAACGCGAAGGCCGCGGTCGAGCTCGCCAAGGCCTACGTCCAGGACCGGAGGGCCTTCGGCAAGCGCATCGCCGAGTTCCAGAACACCCGTTTCGAGCTGGCGTCGGTGACGACTGAGCTCGACGCCGCTCAGCTGATGGTCGACCACGGCGTCGCCGAGCTGGACGAGGGGCGCCTGTCGCCGGTCGACGCAGCGAAGATCAAGCTCTTCGCGACGGAGGTGCAGGGTCGCGCGATCGATCGGTGCCTCCAGCTGTTCGGCGGCTACGGCTACATGGCCGAGTACCCGATCTCGCGGTTGTACGCCGACGCGCGCGTCACCCGCATCTACGGCGGCACCAGTGAGGTCATGCGCACGATCATCGCGAAGTCGCTAGGAATCTGACCAACCCCGAGCACAGAGGTGAGCATGGACAGCAACACCATCGCGGACGTCATCGAGATCCAGCAGCTGCTGGCCCGCTACGCAGTCCGCATGACCCAGCACGATGTCGAGGGTGTCGTCGGCGTCTTCGCCCCCGGCGGAACGTACAGCGCCTTCGGAGACATCTACGACACGACGGACTTCCCCCTTCTCATGGACGCAGCGCCGCGCGGCCACTACACCACGGGCATCCCTCTCCTCGAGATCGACGGCGACACCGCCACCGGCGTACAGACGCTGTCGTTCGTCGCGCAGACCGACCACGCGATGCGGATCGGCTACTACACCGACACCTACACCCGGACGACAGACGGTTGGCGGCTGCAGACCCGTGCGATGACGTTCCTGCGCCGCGACGGCTCGCAGAACTCCGGGAAGGCGCACGACCCGCTGCGGCCGGCACCGACCAGCTCCGCGAGCTGAGCGGCGCCCGACCGTGGACCTGCTGACGTTCCGTACCGACCTCGACGCCTGGATCGAGACGAACCGTGCACAGCTGACACCGGTCGAGGCCGGGGAAGGCACGTTGGCCGGCCAGCTCGCGCACCTCGCGATCGTCAAGAAGCTCGCGTACGACGCCGACTTCGGTCGCTACGGCTGGCCGGAGCGGGTGGGCGGTCTGGGTGGCGCCCCGATCTATCGGGCGCTGCTCGGCGAGCGGCTGACCGCGGAGGGATTCGTGCAGCCCGGCGGCTGGTCCATGACGGAGGTGCTCGCGCCGACGATGATCGACTTCGCCTCGCCGGGCCTTGCAGCCGAGGTCGTCCCGCTCCTGCTCAGCGGGGCGGAGCACTGGTGCCAGGGATTCTCGGAGCCGGGCACCGGCAGCAATCTCGCTGCCCTGTCGTGCAAGGCAGTCCAGACCGACGACGGCTGGTTGGTCAACGGCCAGAAGGTGTGGACGAGTCACGCCCAGCTGTCCGATCGCTGCGTGCTCCTGACTCGTACGGGCACCCGTGAGTCGGCGCACCGCGGCATCACGGCGCTGTTCGTCGACATGGACACGCCCGGGATCACCGTACGGCCGATCGAGACGCAGCACGGCGTCGACGAGTTCTGCGAGGTCTTCTTCGAGGACGTCCTGGTCCCCGACGCCCGCCGCCTCGGTGAGGTCGGAGGCGGCTGGGCGGTCGCGATGGACCTGCTGCCGTACGAGCGGAGCACTGCCTTGTGGCACCGCGGCGCCTTCGTACACCGGCGTTTCGTAGACCTGCTGGGCGACGCCGAGCCTGACGCGCTCGACCCTCGCTCTGTGGGTGAGGTGGCGATGAAGCTGTTCGCCCTGCGCGCCGTCTCGCGCGGTACGCAGTACAGGATCAGCGCCGGTGATCGGCTCGGTGCCGAGACTTCCGTCGACAAGCTCCTCCTCGGACTGACCGAACAGGCCGTCTACGACCTGGTGGCTGACGGTCTCGCCGATCGGGTCGTCGCCGGCGAGGACCCGGCGAGTCGCCGCTGGCGCTCGGAGTTCCTCTACTCGCGCGCGGCGACGATCTACGGGGGTACGTCCGAGATCCAGCGCAACGTTCTTGCCCGGCGCGTGCTGGGCCTCGGAGAGGAGTCGTGATGGAGCAGAGCGAGCGCGAGCAGTTCGCCGAGACTGTCCGCAAGGTCTTCGACCGTACGGACACCCTGCCCGACGACGGGCTCGAGGCGATCGGCTGGCGCGATGCGCTGGCTGCCTGGGGTGGGCCGGCGATCAGCATCGTGCTGGGGGCTCAGGGCCGCGCATGCGCCACCTCGGGCGCGATCGATGACGTCGTCGCAGGCGCGCTGGGCCTCGACGCAGCGCCGGACGCTGTCCTCCTCCCTCGCCTCGGGAGCCAGCAGCCTCCGACGACGGCGTCAGACGAGGGTGTGACGGTCGCCGGCGTCGCGACCGCGCGCATCCTCGCTGCCACGCGCGTTGCCGTCGCCGTCGGGGACCCGACCGGCTGTCGCGTCGTGCGTGTCCCGACCGAGCTGCTCACGGTCGAGCCGATCCTGGGTGTCGACGCCGATGCGCGTCTGTTCAGCGTCACGGCCGAGGTCGCGACCGGGGATCTCGAGGACGGGCCCAGTGTGGACTGGGCACGTGCCCTGGCGTTCGGGCAGGTCAGCGTCGCATGCGAGCTCGTCGGAGTCGGACGCGGCATGCTCGAGCTCGCGATCGAGCACGCCACGTCCCGGGTGCAGTTCGGCCGTACGATCGGGTCCTTTCAGGCCGTTCGCCACCGGCTCGTCGACTCCTTCATCGCCCTCGAAGGTGCCTCGGCTGCGGCGGCGGCGTGCTGCGACGTCATGATCGGTGACGGCCCAGATGGCGGCAGCGCGGGCACCCTGCCGTCGGCGCACGCCGCGATGGCGAAGGCACTCGCTGGAGACGCCGCTCGTACGGCAGCGAAGCACGCTCAGCAGGTCCTCGCGGGGATCGGCTTCACGTCCGAGCACCGGTTCCACCACTACTTCCGCCGTACTCTGCTGCTCGACCGACTGCTCGGCTCGCGCACCGCCATCACCCAGGAGATCGGGCAGACCGCCCTCGACGCGCGGCGGGTGCCGATGGACCTCCCGCTCTAGCGGACTGCCGCGTCCCCGTTTTGTGCACTTGTGGCAGGAATCGCACCGAGGAAACCTGTCGGGATTGCACAAAACGGGGACGGGGCGGGGCTACGAGGGCGGCAGGCCGAGGATCCGGGTCGCGATCAGGTTGCGTTGGATCTGGGCAGTGCCGCCCATGACGCTCTGCGCACGGCTGTAGAGGTACATCTTCATCCACGTGTCTTCCTCGTGGTCGGGATGCACGCGGCTGGCCTTGAGCGCGGCGTGGGCGACCTGCTGCTCGACCTGGGTCATGAGGACCTTGTCGACCGACCCCTCGGGGCCGTGGGTGATCCCGTCGAGCCGGTCGGAGAGACGACGGCGGACGTGGAGCCGGAGCATCTCGGTGCCGACGAGTGCCCAGCCGAGGGTGTGGAGATCTTCCTCGGTGTACGCCGCTCGGTCTTCGCGCGCGAGCTGCGCAAGCTCCTTGACAGCCTTCGCGTAGCGCGACACGAAACCCAGCTCGCCGGGCTCGCGCTCGTGGCTGACGACGGTCATCGCCAGGCGCCACCCCTCCCCCGGCTCGCCGACCATGTCGACCGCGCGGGCGCGGGCTCCGTCGAAGGTCACTTCGCCGAACTCACGCGTGATCCCGTTGATCATCCGCAGCGGCCGCTGCTGGACGCCGGGCTGGTCCATGCGGACGGCAAAGGCGGAGATTCCCTTGTGCTTCGGGGCGTCCTGGTCCGTACGCGCCAGGACGAGACACCAGTCGGCCTGATCCGAGTAGCTCGTCCAGACCTTGTGCCCGTTGATCACGTAGTCGTCGCCGTCACGGTCGGCGCGCGTGCGCAGGACAGCGAGGTCAGAGCCGGCATCGGGTTCGCTAAAGCCTTGGCACCACCGCTCGCGCCCGCTCACGATCCCCGGAAGGAAGCGTTGGCGGACGTCATCGCCTGCGTGGCGCAAGATGCCCTGTACGAGGTAGCCGACGCTCGGCCGCGGCGGCGCCCCGGCGGCCGCGAGCTCCTCGTCGAGGATGACGTCGTAGACCGAGGGCAGGCCCCGTCCGCCGACCGACTCCGGCCACGAGATGCCGAAGTATCCGGCGTCGTACAACGCGCGGTGCCAGGGAGCCTGGCCGGCCCAGTACTCGTCAGACGTCGATGAGGCCGGCAGCCCAGGGTTGTTCTCAGCCAGCCACGCGCGCAGCCCCGATCGGAACTGCGCCTCTGCGGGCGAGTCACCGTAGTCCATCGTCACCACCCTTGAGTCCGTGCTGGGCGAGCACGAACGCCAGGCTTGCGCCGGCTCCACCCAGGATGTCGCTGGAGTGCAGGCCGCGGCGCAGGTACACGTGCGCCATGCACTCCCATGTGTTGCCGATCCCACCGTGCACCTGGATCGCGGTCTCGCACACCGTCAGGGCAGCGCGGCTACTGAATGCCTTGGCATGCCGCGCCGCGAGCAGCGCCTCGCGTGGAGTGAGCACGTCGGCGGCCCAGGCTGCGTGCAGCGCAAGACTGTACGACCCTTCAGCCGCGACGTGCGCTTCAGCGATCAGGTGCTGTACGGCCTGGAACGAACCGATCGTGGTGCCGTACTGCTCGCGCACCAGCGCGTAGTCACGCGCCAGCTCGACCGCTCCGCGCATGACGCCGACGAGATCGGCCGAGAGCATCGCGAGCGCCAGCGCGGTCCACGCCGTCACGTCGTCCTCACTCAGCTCGGCCGCGCCCTCGACGGGCACGGGGGCGGTCGCGACGCCGGCGAGGGGGCGGGTGAGGTCGGTGCGGATCACGCTCGGCCGTAGCTCGACCGTACGCAGCTCGTACCCGTTCCTGCTCGGCTCGAGGACGAGCGCGCTCGCACTGCCGCCGGCGTCGACGGCGACAGTCTCGGCGGCGTCGCTCGTGGGGACGCGAGCCAGATGAGCAAGGTCGGAGGTGAGTGCGAAGGTGGTGGCATCGACGTCCTCAAGGCCAGCGCGACGCGCGAGGTCGCCGGCGAGCAACGGTCCGAGATAGGAGGTGTCAGCCAGCGCGCGGGCGAGCTCTTCGGCCACGATCGCGGCTTCGACGCCCGACGCCAGGGGCGTGCCTGGCTCATCGTCGGGAAGTCGCAGCTGACGCCAGCCCGACGACGTCACCGCAGCATCGAGCTTGGCTGCGCGCTCCGTGTCATCGAGGTCGCTGACGTTGCCCGGGCACAGCGTCTGAGCAAGCTTGCGAGCAGTCTCTTTGAGGGCGACCTGCTCAGGCGAGAGCCGTACGTCCACATGCACCTCCGTCGATTTCCTACCGGCGTGTCGCTGATTCGGCGTCACACCTTCCGAAGGACCCTCATGTAAGTCTATATTGACGTCGAAGTCAAATATCTCGAGCGAGGAGATCCCGAATGTCTGAACCCGAAGGCGGATGGCCGAGCATCGCCGAGATGCTGCGCGCCTCAGCACACGCGCACGCCGATCGGGTCGCCGTGGTCGACGGTGACCGCACGATGTCCTACACCGACCTCTTCGAGGAGTCGCGGCGCTTCGCCGCGGCCCTTGTCGCCGACGGCGTCGAGCGTGGAGACCGGGTGTCGATCTGGGCGTTCAACTCCGCCGAGTGGATCATCGCCGTGCTCGGGATCCACCAGGCGGGCGCGACGCTGATCCCGATCAACACCCGCTTCAAGGGTCTCGAGGCATCCGAGCTCCTGCGTCGTGGCCGCGTCGGAGTCCTCATCGCCGTGACCGACTTCCTCGGCACCGACTACGTCGAGATGCTCGAGTCCACGGAGGAGGACCTCCCGGACCTGCGGACCATCGTCGCCGCACGCGGCCCGGCAACTGCGCCGTCGGTGTCATGGGCGGACTTTCTCGACAGGGCGACCGACGCCGACTTCGACGAGGTCGATCGCCGCCGCACGCTGATCGGACCGGACGACCCAGCGGACATGCTCTTCACGTCGGGGACGACCGGGACACCCAAGGGCGTCATCGCCACTCAGTCCCAGACGCTCGCGGTCGCCCAGGACTGGGCTGTGATGACCGGGTTGAGCGAGGACGACCGCTATCTCATGGTCAACCCGTACTTCCACATGTTCGGGCTCAAGGCCGGCATCCTCGCCAGCACCTCGGTCGGCGCGTGCATGCTGCCCGTCCCGGTGTTCGACGTGGCGGCATCGCTTCGGGCCGTCGAGCGTGAGCAGATCACGGTATTCCCCGGAGCACCGACGCTGTACGGGTCGATTCTCGAGCACCCAGAACGCTCGGCGTTCGACCTGTCGACCCTCCGGGTCGCGGTGACCGGCGCGGCCGACATCCCGGTCGAGCTCATCCGGCGGATCTATGCCGAGCTGCCGTTCGACTACGTGGTCTCCGGCTACGGACTCACGGAGGCAGGCACCGCCGCGAGCACCTCGCGCGACGACACCCCGGAGAAGATCGCCACCACTGTCGGCAAGGCCCGTCCCGGCTTCGAGATCCGTGTCGCCGACGAGTTCGACGCACCGGTGCCCGCTGGCAAGGTCGGCCAGATCCTCCTGCGCGGCCCCTCGGTGATGAGTGCCTACCTCGATGATCCCGAGACCACGGCGGCCGTACTCTCTGACGACGGTTGGCTGCGGACCGGCGACCTGGGTCGCTTCGACAAGGACGGATACCTGACGATCGTCGGTCGCACGAAGGAGATGTTCATCGTCGGCGGTTTCAACGCCTATCCCGCGGAGATCGAGTCGATACTCATGCGACACCCGTCCATCACCAACGTGGCCGTCGTGGGCATCCCGGACGAGCGGATGGGTGAGGTCGGGATGGCATTCGTCGTCGCCTCCGAACCCGTCGACGAGGCAGACGTGATCGCGTGGTCGCGAAACAACATGGCGAACTACAAGGTTCCCCGCCAGGTCCGCATCATCGATGAGCTGCCCCTCAACGCGACCGGCAAGGTCCAGAAGTCCGCCTTGCTCGAGCAGACTCCTCGCCCTTCTTGACCCGAGGGTCGCTCGCGCCTATTTTCGACTCCGACATCAAAATTAATGCGAGAGGACGTCATGACGAGATTCCAGGACCGGGTCGCCGTCGTCACCGGAGCAGCGCGCGGACTCGGCGCACGGATCGCGAAGGACCTCGCGGCCGAGGGAGCGCGCGTCGCCGTGCTCGACCTCGACGAGGAGCGTACGACTCCTGTCGTCGACGAGATCCGTGCAGCCGGCGGTGACGCCATCGGCCTCGGAGCCGACGTCGGCGACAGCGACCAGGTCGAGGGCGCGGTTGCTCGCGTCGTCGACGCCTTCGGTTCCGTGCACATCCTGGTGAACAACGCCGGAATCACCCGCGACAACCTCCTCTTCAAGATGACCGACGAGGACTGGGACACCGTCATGCAGGTGCACCTGCGGGGAACCTTCGCCATGACCCGAGCCGCGCAGCGCTCGATGGTCGAGCAGAAGTACGGGCGCATCATCAACCTCTCGTCCACGGCCGCGCTGGGCAACCGCGGCCAGGCGAACTACTCCGCCGCCAAGATGGGGTTGCAGGGCTTCACCAAGACGGTCGCCCTCGAGCTCGGGCCGATGGGCATCACGTCCAACTGCGTCGCCCCCGGCTACATCGACACCGAGATGACGCGAGCCGTCGCCGAGCGCGTGGGCGTGCCCCTCGAAGAACGCCTCGCCGAGTACGCCGCCCGCATGCCGCTGCGCCGGGTCGGCCAGCCCGAGGACATCGCCAACGCGGTGCTCTTCTTCGCCAGCGAGCCTTCCAGCTTCGTGACCGGCCAGGTCCTCTATGTCGACGGCGGGCGGTGGCTCGTGTGAGCGCCGTCGAGCCGGGAGACGACCTGCCGAGCGAGGCGGAGATCCGCTCCGCCGTCCGCGACCTGGCCGGCCGCTTCGACGACGGCTACTGGGCCAAGCTCGACGAGGCGAGCGAGTTCCCCTGGGAGTTCTACAACGCGTTCGCCGACGCCGGCTGGCTCGGCATCGCGATCCCGACCCAGTACGGCGGGGCGGGGATGGGAATCTCCTCCGCGGCCGCTCTGCTGTACGAGATCGCTGCCTCCGGCGCCGGCATGAACGGCTGCAGCCCCTTCCACCTCACGATCTTCGGGCTCAACCTGGTCGCGAAGCACGGTGGTGACGCACTGTGCCAGGAGCTTCTCCCCCGCGCCGCGGACGGGAGCCTGCACGTCTGCTTCGCGATCACCGAGCCTGATGCCGGGTCGGACACCAGCCGGATCCGCACCCAGGCACGCAAGGACGGGACCGACTACGTCATCAACGGACGCAAGGTCTGGATCACCAAGGCGGCGCAGTCCGAGAAGGCCGTCATGCTGGTGCGGACGAGCCCCGCTCCGGAGGGCGGCCGCCCGACCGACGGGCTCTCGATGTTCGTCGTCGACCTGGACAGCGACAAGGTTGAGATGCGCGCCATCCCGAAGATGGGACGCAACGCGGTCTCGTCGTACGAGCTGTTCATCGACGACCTGCGCGTACCCGGCTCTGCGCTGATCGGCGAAGAGGGCAAGGGTTTCCGCTATCTCCTCGACGGCATCAACCCTGAGCGCATCCTGCTCGCGAACGAGGCCCTCGGCATCGGTCGTGCCGCCCTTCGCAAGGCGGTCGCGTACTCCAAGGAACGCATCGTCTTCGATCGGCCGATCGGCCAGAACCAGGGCATCGCCTTCCCGCTCGCGGAGGCCACCATGCGCCTCGATGCGGCCGAGGCGATGGCGCGGATCGCGGCGGAGAAGTACGACCGGGGCGAGCCCTGCGGACGCGAGGCCAACACCGCGAAGTTCCTGTGCGCCGACGCCGGGTTCCAGGCCGCCGACGCCGCGCTTCAGACCCACGGCGGGTTCGGGTACGCCCGGGAGTACCACGTCGAGCGCTACTTCCGCGAGTCGCGGCTCATGCGGATCGCACCCGTCAGCCAGGAGATGGTCCTCAACTACATGAGCGAGCACGTCCTCGGCCTGCCGAAGTCGTACTGAGCCGATGGACGACGACTGGAAGCGCGCCTGGCAGCCGCTGATGGACAAGGTCGGTCAGCTGCTCGACGACGACGAGCTCCGCTTCGGACCTGAGACGGTGGAGCGTGGCGCGGTCCGGCGCTTCGTCGAACCGCTCGAGCTCGACTCGGCTCTGCACACCGACCCCGACACCGCGCGACAGCACGGCCATCCAGACATCGTCGCCCCGTACACCTCGGTGTGGACCTTCCTGCTTCCCCGGGCGTGGACGCCTGGCGGCGGGGAGCTCTATCCCGACGAGGCCGACCGGGACGCCCAGCCGAGCTGGAGCCCGATCGGCGACGACGTCGTTCCCGGCGCACCGCCGACCAGCAGCATGTTCGGGAGCGGCATCTCGCTCGAGTTCGACCGGCCACTCCACATCGGTGATCGCGTCGCAGCGGGACCACGCCGGCTCCTCGCGTGCACACCGAAGGAGACTCGGGTCGGTCGCGGAGCGTTCGTGCGGTTCGAGCGGGACGTGGTGGCGGAGTCCGGTGAACGCGTCTGCCGGATGACCGGCGAGATCTATCTCTACGACCCGCACCCGGAGCCGGAGGAGGCAGAGCGTGTGTGAGGCGGACCAACGGACGTACGACGAGGTGGCCGTCGGCGACGTCCTGCCCGGCGCCTCGTACCCGCTACCCGTCCACAGGCTGGTGCTCGCCGCCGGGGCGACGCGGGACTACACCGCGATCCACCACAACGACGAGTACGCCCGGGCGACCGGGGCGCCCTCGATGTACGCGAGCGCGATCCTCCTGCAAGGCATGTGGGAACGCGTCGTACGCGACTGGATCGGCTCGGCAGGGACCATCCGTGCCCTGCGTGACTTCCGGATGCGCCGGTTCACCCTGGTCGGTTCCGTTGCCCGGGTCGAGGGGAGGGTGATCGGCAAGCACCGTGACGGCGCCACCGGCATCGTCGAGATCGAGATGCGCACGCTCGTCGAGGACACCGTCACCGTCGGTCCCGGGACCGTCGTCGTGACCCTTCCCGGCTGAAGCGGCCCGCCAAGACACACGAGGGGTTGCAGTGGTCCGAGATCCGGACCACTGCACCCCTCGTCGCGTGCGGCCTGCCTACTTCAGCGGGTTGACCACCGGCGGCTCGAGCTGCTCCGCCGTGAACGCCTCGATCGGCTCGGCGACCCACTCGTCACCCTGCTTGACGAGCCGCACGGTGAACTGCGGCACGGTGACCTGGTTGTCCTCGGCGCGGATCGTCACGGTCCCTGCAGGTCCTTCGAACGAGTAGCCCTGGAGCGCCTCGGCCATGGCCTCGGTGTCCGTGCCGCCCTCCTTGATCGCCTGGACGACCATCGCACCGGCGTGCCAGCCGACGGCGTCGTCGTACTCGATGGCGTGGTCGTTGGCCTCGGAGTAGACCTGGAGCGCCTTGTCGGCCTCGTTGTCCGTGGCTCCCGCGAAGTACGAGAGGTAGAACGTGGAGCTCGCGACGCTGTCACCGAGCGCCTCGCCGACTGGTGCCCAGCCCTCCTTGAGCAGCAGGGGCTTGAAGAACTCGGCGTTCTCCAGCAGTCCCTGGCTGTCGAGCGAGCCGAGCAGCTGGTTGAAGCCCTTGCCGGCCCATGTCGTCGTGATGTAGTCCGGTGCGTCCTTCTCGACCTTCAGCATCGTGGGCGTGAAGTCCGTGGTGCTGACGGGCAGCAGGTACGAGGCGACGTTCACGCCCATCGGCTCCAGCTGTGCCTTCATCGCCGCGGCCATCGTCTGCCCGAAGGCATAGTCCTGGTCGATGGTGACGAGCGTCTTGCCGTCGACGTTGCCGCCCATGATCTCGGGGATGATCATCTGACCGGCGGGGGACGATCCGGCGGTGCCGAAGACCTTCTTGTCCATCCCGACGAACGCCGTCGTGCCGGCCGTGCCGCCGATGAACATGGCGTTGTTCTGGACCGCCTGCTCGGCGACACCGACAGCGACGGCGGAGTCGGTGGTGCCGGCGAGGATGGTCGCGCCCTGGCCGAGGAACTCCTTCGCCTTCGCCGACCCGACGGCCGCATCGCCCGTGTCGTCGCCCACCATGATCTCGATCTTGTGACCGTCGACGGCCATCGTCCCGTCGGTCAGGTGGTCGAGTGCGGCGTTGAAGCCGTTCTGGAAGTCCTTGGCCTGGGTCGCAAAGATGCCCGTCTCGGAGACGATGATCCCGACCTTGACGGTGTCGCCGCCAGCAGAGTCGTCGTCCGATCCTGAGCCGCCGCAGGCGGTCAGTGCCAGGCACGCTGCTGCGGCCGTGACCAGCAGGCGCCCCGTGCGCTTCTGAGTGAACATTTCTTGTGCCTTCCTAGGTGGTGGGGGTCGCCCGCACGTCGCCTGTGGCGTCGTTCGGGGAGGCCTTCGTACGGTCGATGGCTCGGTTCCAGGTGGCGGATTCGTCGGCCTCGGGAGGCCGTACGAGCAGCTCGCCGTTGGTCTCCACGGCCCACCGAGCGTGGTTGAGCTGGTGAAGGGTGAACGCGGACTGCAGGGAGTTGTAGAAGCCCTGGTTGTCCTGCGTCTGGTTGACCGACTCCTTGATCATGAGCGCGGCAGCGCTGTCGACCTTCGCGATCTTGCGGGCCAGCTCGAGAGTGCTTCCCTCGAGGGCTCCCTCGGCGAACACCTTGCTGACCATGCCGAGGCGATGGGCCTCTTCGACCGACAGCGAGTCGCCGGTGAGCAGCAGCTCCTTGGCTCGACGGGGACCGAACTCCCACGGGTGCCCGAAGTACTCGACACCGCACATCCCGAGCCGCGTGCCGACGACGTCGGCGAACACGGCCGTCTCGTCGGCGACGATGAGGTCGCACGCCCACATCAGCATCAGCCCAGCCGAGTAGACCGGTCCCTGCACCGACGCGATCGTGATCTTGCGAAGGTCACGCCAGCGGCGGGTGTTGTGGAAGAAGTAGTGCCACTCCTGCATCCACGTCCGCTCGACCGTCCCCTTGGTGCCGCCGCGAATCTCGAACGACGGGTGGAGGTCGGGTCCTGGCGTCATCTCCGCGAGCATGTCCTTGCTGCCCATGTCGTGCCCCGAGGAGAATGCGGTGCCGGCACCGCGGAGGATCACGACACGCACGGTGTCGTCCTGCTCCGCCCGGTCGAAAGCGTCGCCGAGCTCGACGAGCAGACCCCGGTGCTGCGCATTGCGTTGACGCGGCCGGTCGAGGGTGATCGTGGCGATCGTTCCCTCGTCCTCGGTCGAGTACTGGATGTATCGGTAGCCCATGGGACCTTCCTGGTTCATCGAGACACGCTCCGCGTACGGAGCTTGGTGAACATGCCGGCGATGCCGCCAGGCAAGAAGTAGATGAGAGCGATGAAGGCGACCCCCAGCAGCAGCTGCGGCTCGGACAGCGGGATCCGTACGACCTCGGGGAGGCCTTTCACGCCTTCGGAGGACGCGAGAACCGGCAGCCGCTGCTCGAGAAGCACGTAGATCGTCGCGCCCAGCGCTGCGCCCCAGATGCAACCTCGACCACCGATCACGACCATCACGATCAGGCTGAGCGAGAACATCAGGCCTGACATGTGAGGTACGGCGGAGCCGAGCACGATGACGTAGGCGATACCGCAGATGCCGGCGAGGAGGGCGCTGAGCGTCGTGCCGATCAGCTTGTAGAGATAGGTGTTGATGCCCATCACGTTGACCCGCAGGTCGTTCTCGCGGATCGCCTGCCACATCTTGCCCAGGCGCGTGGAGGTGGCCCACAGAGCGACGGCGATCACGACGACCAGTGTCGCGAGGGCGAGCCAGTAGATGTTCTTGGTGTTGAGCACGCCGATGAGCTGCTCGGGCATCTTCTCGTAGGGGATGGCGAGGCCTTCCTCGCCTCCGGTCCCCCAGTAGTTGCGGCCGATGCCGATCGCGACGACCTCGGCGAAGGCCAGCGTGACCATCGCGAACGACAGGGCTGCCACCCGCAGCGCCACGGAGTTGACGAGCAGCCCGCCGAGGGTGGCGGCGCCCAACCCGATCAGGACGGCCGGGCCGAACCCGAGATCGGTGTGGACGAGGACCATCACGAAGCCGTAGCCACCGAGGGTGAAGAACAGGGCGTGGCCGAACGAGATGAGGCCGGTGTAGCCGAACACGAGGTCGAAGGACACCGCGAGCGCTGCGGTGACGAGCACGAGCGCCAGGACCTGCAGGCTGCCGGGGCTGTTGATCTCGTACGGCAGGAATCCGCCGGTGGTGAAGCTCATGAAGGGGATGCAGGCGAGCACGACGAGGAGCGTGCCGACGACAGCCCAGGGGGTGATCCGCTTGAGACTCATACCGCGCGCTCGTCTCGCCCTCATACCGCACGCCCCTCTCGCCCGAAGAGACCTTGCGGTCGGATCAGAACCGTGAGTGCCATCAGAAGAACGGCGATCACGTCGCCGGCCCCGCCGCTGATGTAGTAGTTCGAGTACTGCTGGATCAAGCCGATGCCCAACGCGGCCACGAAAGCGCCCGGGACCGAGCCGAGCCCGCCGATGATGAGCACGATGAACGCGAAGATCAGGAACGCCTCGCCCGTACCAGGGGTGATGGCCCGCAGATAGATCCCGCTGAGTGCGCCTCCGACTCCGGCGAGCAGGCCGCCGAGCACGAACACCAAGGTGAATGAGTGGCGTACATCGATGCCGAGCGCCCGCACCATGTCGCGGTTGTCGACACCTGCACGGACGATCAGGCCGTGCCGGGTCCGCTTCAGGAACAGCATGACCGCAACGAAGATCAGCACAGCCACGCCCACGATCAGGATGCGGTCGTTCGTGATGTTCGCGCCGAGGATGTTCGTGGTCGACGTCAAGGACTTCGGCAGCGGGATGACCCGCTCCTGGTGTCCCCAGATCCCGCCGAGCAGCGCCGTGAGCACGAAGCCGAGCCCGAGGGTGACGAGCACCGCGTCGAAGTGGTCACGGGTGTAGAGCGGACGAAGGAGTGTCACCTCCGTGACGAAGGCGAGCAGACCGCCGACGACGGTCGCGACCAGGATCGCGAGCAACAGCCGCCACATCGTGGGCTCGTCGCCGGCTGCCTGCTTGAGCACGAGCCAGCTGGCGTAGGCACAGACCGTCAGGAACGCAGCGTGCGCGAGGCTCAAGACGTTCATCAGCCCGAAGACGAGGCTCAGACCCGACGCGAGCAGGAAGTACAGCGATCCGACGCTCAGGCCGGTGAACGCCAGGACGAGGAGGGTTTCCATCAGCGGCCTCCCTTGGTGCCGCCGACGCCGAGCGCCTCGCGGATCGTGGCGTCGTCCTCAAGCACCTCGGGCGAGTGCTGGGCGACCACACGTCCCTGCGCCATGATCACGACGTGGTCGGCGAGCCGGCGGGCCGCCGCGATGTTCTGCTCGACCATCAGCACAGTGGAGCGGCCCTTGACCCGCTCGAGCGCGCCGACGACCTCGGCGACGACCTTGGGCGCCAGACCCTTCGTGGGCTCGTCGATCAGCATGAGCGGGTTGTCGTTCAGGAGCCCTCGGGCCAGCGAGACCATCTGCTGCTGACCGCCCGAGAGCGTCCCCGCGAGCTGACGGCCACGGGTCTCGAGCTCCGGGAACAGCTCGTAGACCAGGTCGTAGTGGTGGTCGCTGCCCTTCCGCTCGGCGAGCGCGAGGTTCTCCGACACCGTGAGGTCGCCGAACACATCCCTGTCCTCGGGGACGTAGGCGATGCCCTGACGGGCGATTCGCGACGTCTCGAGCGTGTCGATGCGCTCACCGCGGTAGTGGATGGCGCCGCTCCGCTCGACGAGGCCGAGCACGGCGCGAAGCGTCGTCGTCTTGCCGACGCCGTTGCGGCCGATGATGACCGTGACGTCGCCGGTGGGGACGTCGAAGGACACTCCTTGGAGGATGTGCGAGACGCCGATGGAGGCGTGCACGTCCTCGAGCCGGAGCAAGGTGTCGATCACAGCAGCTCTCCCACGTACGCGGTCTGGACCCGCTCGTCGGACGTGACGGTGTCCGGCGCGTCGACGGCGAGGAGCTCGCCCTTGTGCATGACGGCGACGCGCTCGGCGAGGCCGAGAACGACTTCGAGGTGGTGCTCGACCATCAGGAACGTCGCGCCGGATTCGCGGTGCAGCTCTCGGATCAGCTCGGTGAGGCCCTCGACGTCCTCGCTGTTGACGCCGGCCATCGGCTCGTCGAGGAGCACGTACGGCGCCCGGGCGGCGACGACGATGGCGAGCTCGAGCTTGCGGCGGTCACCGTGCGACAGCGATCCGGCCGGGCGGCCCGCGGCGGCGCCGAGTCCGACGCGGTCGAGCGCCTCGCGTGCTTCGGCGGTCGTGGCGTCCTTCGGAGTCAGGAGCCGGAGCAGCCCAACACCCTTGACGTTGCGGGACTGCGCCATGAGGCGCACGTTCTCGAGCGCACTGAGCCCGAGCAGCAGGTATGAGGTCTGGAACGTCCGCGACAACCCGAGACGGGCGCGCCTGTGCGGGGCCAGACGAGTGATGTCGGTGTCGCCGAGGAGGATGCGACCGCTGGTGCTGCGGACGGTTCCGCTGAGCAGGTTCAGGAGGGTCGTCTTGCCTGCTCCGTTCGGGCCGATGATGCCCAAGAACTCGCCGGCCGGGACTGCGAGCGAGACGTCTTCGACGATCTTCGCTCCTCCCACACGGAAGGTCAGCCCCTCCGTTCGGAGGCCGGTCGGGGGACTCTGCGATGTCATTCGTTAGGCACCTAGCACTCGTGTCGGGACTACGACGTCCGCGGTGTGATGACCGTAATACGTACGCTATCCAAACGCAATAGACTTGCTCCATCCTGCCCACGGCTGACAAAGGTTCTGCGGAACGACGAAATGCGATCTGAACACATCCAGATCGCATTTCGTACGCAATAGCCCGCGCCGTCGGCGCCGCCGCGCTGCGCCCTCAGCCGATCTCCCCCGACTCGATCCGGCGCAGCAGCTCACGCTTGTCCGGCTTGGTCGTGGGAAGCAGCGGCACCTCGTCGACGACGATCCAGCGCTTGGGGATCTTGTACGGCGACAGCTCCGAACGGAGGTACGCCGTGACGACCTCGGCGTCGAAGGTCTCGGGATCGCGCGGCACCACGGCCGCGACGACCTCCTGTCCCAGGTCGGGGTCGCCCACACCGACGACGAAGCAGTGGTTGACCTCGGGGTGCTCGTCGACGGCCGCTTCGACCTCCTTCGGCGACACGTTGGCGCCCGAGGTCTTGATCAGTTCCGTGAACCGGCCTGCGAAGTAGACCGACGGGTCGTCCTCGCGGACGAACACCCGATCGCCGGTATGCAGCCAGCCGTCGGCGTCGAAGGCCTCCCAGGCCTCGCGCTTGTTGTAGCCGAGCATGATGCCGGGTCCACGGACGAGCAGCTCGCCCTCCTCACCGGCCGGCACCTCCTTGCCGTGCTCGTCGACCACCAAGACATCCGTGGTGAGAAAGCTGCCTCCGGTCTCGGTCATGCTCCGGTGCCGAGGAATGTTGTCCGTCGTCCCCATCAGCGCCAGGTCTGCCGGCCCCTCGAGCAGCGTCGGCGCGGACGAGAGGTCGCGCGTCGCGAAGTCCGGGTGCAGCCGCATTCGTTGAGTGAAGGTCGGCCAGCCCGCGATCGACGTTCCCCGCTCCCGCTCGATCAGCTCGAGCGCGCCGCCGGGTTCGAGCCGAGCCATCACCAGCAGGGTCACCGGCGCGTGGAGAGTGCCCGTCACGCCGAGGATCCCTCCGATCCAGAAGAACGGCATGGCGCAGAAGTACTTCGGCGCGAGACCGTCGGGCGCTGCCTGCTGCATGATCGGTGGGATGATCGCCGACTGCCGCATCAAGGTCGCGTGCGTGTGAACCACCCCCTTGGGATCGGCGGTGGTGCCAGAGGTGTGGATGATGATCGCGGCATCGGACGGGGCGACCTCGGCCTCAGCCGCCGCGAGGAGCTCCGCGTCGACGTCGTCGGCGGTCGGCTCGTCGCGCAGCGCGAACGGCACCGCCCACGGACGATCGACCTCGCCGTCGAGCCAGATGCGTCGCAGGTACGGCGCTCCGGTCAACCGCAGCTGCGGACCTGTCTGCGCGGCGAGTCCCGGCAACGCCTCCTCGAGAAAGGCTGGGACGTCGACCTTGAGCACCTTCGCCGGCGCGAGGAGCACGTCGACGTCACCCAACCTCAGCACCTTCCGCAGCTCCCCGGGGGCGTAGAGCGTGCTGAACGGAAGGACCACGGCGCCGATCCGCGACGCAGCGAGCCACGCCACGACCCAGTCGGTCCCGTTGGGATAGAACAGACCGACGCGCGTGCCCTTGCCGACTCCGCGCGCGAGCATCCGACGGGCCAGCCCCGCTGACGCCGCCTCGGCTTCGGCGTACGTCAACCGGTCCTCGAGCGTGACGATGTAGTCGGCATCGCCGAACTCCGCGGCGGCCCGACGAACGGCGTCACCGATCGTGGGTCTGAAGCCGATGTCAACGGGTTCCATGGGGCATTCCTCCCTGTTCACGCGGTCGCGCCGAGCATCAAGGCGGCGACCTTGTCGCGGTGGTACGCGGGCGTCCCGAGCCACTGACGGCTCACGGTTGCCCGCTTGAAGTAAAGATGAGCATCGTGCTCCCACGTGAAGCCGATGCCTCCGTGAACCTGGATGCTGGCCCCCGCCACGTCGAGTGCGACGTCCGAGCCGACCGCCTTGCAGAGATGGGCGAGCAGCGTGGCCTGCGCCGGGTCCCCGTCGTCGAGAGCCTGGGCGGCGTGTCGCACGGAGGCTCGCAGCCCCTCGACCTCGACGTAGCAGTCGGCGAGCAGGTGCTTGAGCGACTGGAACGATCCGATCGCGCGGCCGAACTGAACGCGCGTCTTCGCCTGCTCCACGGCCATCTCGAGGGCACGCGTGGCGACCCCGAGCTGCTCCGCGGCCAGGGCTACCGCAGCGCGCCGCATCGTCGCGTCGACGATGCGGCGGCCCTCACCCACGCCACCGACGAGATCGGCCACGACGTCGTCGACGTGGATGGTGACCGCGGGACGCGTGGGGTCGAGCGTGGCGCTGACCTCACGCCGCACCGCCTCGTCGTCGAGATCGACGGCGAGAAGCACCGAGCCGTCTGCGGAGTCGGCGAGCACGAGGGCGAGCGTGGCATTGTCGCCGTCGACCACCCACGGCTTCGAGCCGGTGACGCGCCAGCGCCCGCCGAGGCAGGTCGCCGTCGTCGTCACCGAACGAAGGTCCCAGTCGTGGGGGCGCTCCCCGGCTGCCATGGTGGCCACGCGTTCGCCACGCACCATCGCGGGCAACCAGCGCTTGCACGCCTCGGCGTCGCCAGACTCGAGCAGGGCGGTCGTGGCGAGGACGGTGCTGGCGAACATCGGGACCGGTGCCAGCGTGCGACCGAGCTCCTCGAGGAGAACCACCTGGTACGACGCTGGGGCGCCCTGGCCGCCGAACTCTTCGGGCACGCACAGACCGGCGACACCGAGCTCGGTGCACAGCTGCCGCCACAGTGCACTCCGCTCGACGCGGCCGGCGTCGTCGCACAACTGGCGGACGCGACGAGTCGGAGCATGCTGCGCGAGGAAGGAGCGCACGCTGCTCCGGAAATCGGCGTGGTCCTGGTCCTCGACGAGCTCGGCATCTGCAGGCCAGCTCATGCCCGACCCCCCGTCGGACGGGGCTCGCGGGGCAAGCCGAGCACCTGCTCGCCGATGGTGTTGCGCTGGATCTGACTCGAGCCGCCGTAGATGACTGCCGCTCGCGACCTCAGGTACGCCGACTGCCACGCCGCCGACGAGTTGGGGGTGCCAACCGGATCAGGACCGAGGACGGTTGCCGAAGGCTGGCCGGTCGTGATCGTCGCACCCATCCCCAGGAGGTCCATCGCCAGCTCCGTCAGCGTCAGGTCGAACGTGGTCTGGTAGAGCTTGAAAACCGATGACTCCGGGCCAGGCGAGGACCCTGCGGCGGCGCGTTTGCGGGCCTGAAACGACATCGCCTTCATCACCTCGATCTTGATCCGGGCATCGGCGAGCCGTTGGCGGATTCCAGGATCGTCCTCGAGCCCCTGCTCGCGGGTCAGAACGACGAGTCGGTCGAGCTCGCTGCCGTAGTGGACGTGAGCAGCCCCGAAGGCCGACCGCTCGAACCCGAGCAGACTCAGCGCCACCTGCGCTCCTTGCCCCGGCGCGCCGAGGATATTCGCGGCGGAAGTCCGGGCGCCCTCGAGGCGAACCTCCGCGAACTCCTCCTCGCCGGTCATCGAGCGGATCGGTGTGACGACGACGCCGGGCTGGTCCAGCGGGACCAGGAGGAACGACAGCGCGTCTCGGTTTCTCGCTGCAGGATCGGTGCGCGCGAGAAGGAAGATCCAGTTGGCCTTGTGGCCCTGGGTCTGCCAGATCTTGTGCCCGTCGACGACCCACTCGTCACCGTCGAGCACGGCCCTCGTCCTCAGGTTGAACAGGTCGCTGCCGGCCTCCGGCTCGGAGAAGCCTTGTGCCCAACGGTGCTCGCCAGACACGAGTGCCGGGAGGAAGTGCTGCTTCTGCTCAGGAGTTCCCCACAGGAGCACGATCGATCCCAGCAGTCCGAAGCCGATGGGGTCGGTCGGCAGGGCCCACAGCGGCGCGCCGGCGCGGGCGGACTCCTCGTCGAGGACGATCCGCTGCTGCTGCGTCAGGCCGGCACCGCCGTACTCGACGGGCCACTCCGGTGCGATGTAGCCCGTGCGTACGAGGGCATCACGCCAAGGACCGAGGAACGCTTCTCGTACGTCGCCTGCCAGCGCGCCCACGCCTCGAAAGCCGTCTGGCAGGTTGTCCGCCAGGAACTCGAGGACCTGCCCACGAAACTCGTCGAGCCTCGCCGGACCGGCCTCGCTGGACACCGCCTCAGTCGTCACCGCAGCCTCCTGATCATGTGACGGCCGCAACGACGCGACCTGCCCGCAGGTTATTCCGTACGCACTCCGTCCGCAATAGCCCACGGTCACGCTCTGCACCGCCGGCCGGCACACGCAAGAGCCGGGTGCGTCCGATGAGGGATCGGACGCACCCGACTTCTTGCGGCGGATCAGTCAGCTTCGTACGTGCCGACCTTCTCGTACGACGGTCCGACGACCTTGTACAGGTACCAGTCCGGGTACGGGTAGTGGCCGTCCTCGTAGGAGAAGCCGGACACCAGCCCCTCGAGGTCAAACTCCTCCGTGTCGAGGACCTTGCCGAGGTCCTCACCCGAGCACGGGTAACCGCACTTCGCGAGCCCCTGTCCGTAGGCATTCGCCGTGATGTAGCCCATCGCCGTGTACCCGGCGTTCAGCGTCACGGCGTTGACCTCGTCGAGGGTCGGGGAGATCGCCTCGATGTAGTCAGCGGCCGCCCCAGTCGCGTTGTCAGGGTCGACGAGCTCGTAGGCGCTCATGGCGTACACGTTCTCGTCGGTCGACTCCTCCAGCGACGTGAGGTTGCCGGTGCCGTCCGCCCAGACCACGGGCACGTCGAGTCCGGCCGCGCGGACCGCCTTCAGGACTGCGAGGAATCCGGGGCCGAAGTTGCTGACGATGACGACGTCGGGCTTGGCGGCGACGACCTTGGCCACCTGCGGCGAGACGTCGGTCGCGGCGAGGTCGAGCTCCTGGGAGGTCACGAGGTCGACCCCGGCGTCGCCCGCCTTCTCCTTCACGGCGTCGGCGAGTGCCAGGACCGTCAGGGTGTTGAGGTGGACGAGGGCTGCCTTGGGATTCTCCTTGCCGCTGACCTCCTTCGACGCCCCGAGGAGTGCCCCAGCCATGCGCGTGCTGTTGGGTCCGAGGTTGTAGACGTAGTCGTTCGGCTCGGCGACCGAGAGGCACGCGAGCGGAACCTTGTAGCGCTCGACGACCGGCGTGGCGGCCGAGCAGTTGGCGCTGAGGACGAACCCGAACATCGCGTTGACCTGGTCGGAGGTTGCGAGCTGGGTCGCGTTCGTCGCCGAGCGGGACGAGTCGCCGGCGTTGTCGAGCGCCGTGACCTCGATCTCGTGGCCGTCGACTCCGCCGTCGGCGTTCGCCTGGTCGACGTAGGCCTTCACGCCCGCCTGGAGCGACTCGCCGTAGAAGGAGACCGGTCCGGACAGCTCGGCGTTGATGCCCCACTTGTAGGGGCCGTCGGCGTCTCCTTCCGCGGAGTCGCCGCCGCCACCGCCGCATGCTGCGACTGCTGCGGCGAGGGCGAGCGAGGTCAGCACGACCTTCGCTCGCGTCACGTGCATTGATTTCATGACCTCTCCTGGGGTTCGACCGCCCGTTATTAATTTCGACGTCGGTGTCAACATAGGTGTGGCCCACATCACTGTCAAGCCGTTTGAGAAGGAACTCCGGCTGACCCGCGAGGCGCGGTCCGACTATTGTGTCCGCACTCCGTACGCAATAGCCTGCGGGAAAGCACTCAGCACAGGCGGTGGGTCATGACCTTCGACTACTCGGACATCCTCGACGACACGGCCGACCGGTCACCGGACCGTGTCGGCCTGCTCGCCGGCGACTGGAAGATCACGTATGCGGAGATCCAGAGCGCCGCGGACACGTTGGCGGCGACCCTGTACGCCCGCGGAGTGCGGCCAGGAGACCGGGTTGCGCTCTGCCTGGGCAACCAACCTGAATGGGTCTTCGTCTTCTTCGCCCTGTGCCGCCTGCGGGCCTCCGCCGTCATGCTTCCGAGTGCGTGGCGCGCCGCCGAGATCCGACACGCCTTCGAGCTCACCGGTCCGCGAGCGATCGTCGCGAGCCGCACGGTCGCGCCGATCTTCGACGAGGTAGCCCGCCCAGAGCTCGCCGTGGTCGCGGGTCCCGGCGACGCCATCGACGGATGGTCCGAGATCGCGGACCTGCTGTCCGAGGTTGCTCCGGCCGTGCCCGCCGGGGTTCGCGGGCTCGATCCGGGCGACATGGAGCTGGCACTCCCGTTCAGCTCTGGGACCACCGGCATGCCGAAGGCCGTCCGCCACACGCATCACAGCCTCGTCGTCGCGACCCGCCAGTGGCGCGAGTCTCTCGACATCACCCGCGAGGACCGGCTTCAGGCTCTGACTCCCCTGGCTCACATCCTCGGAATCGTCAACATCGGCGCCACGTTCATCGGCGAAGCGACGATCCGGCTGTTCCCGAGGTTCACACCCCGAAGCATGGTCGAGAGCTTCCAGCAGGATCGAATCACGATCGGCATGACCGTCGCCCCGATCGCGGCAGCACTCGCTGCCATGCCCGATCTCGAAGAGTTCGACCTGTCGTCGCTGCGCTACCTCAACTGGTCCGCCACTCCGGTCAACCGCGACATCGCCCAGCAGGTCAGTGATCGGATCGGGGTCAGCTGGCTTCCGGCGTACGGCACGACCGAGGTTCCGATCGTCGCGGTCAACCCCGTCTCCTCGCTGCCGCACGGGCGCCTGGACTCCGTGGGTCTTCCTCCGTCAGCGGTCGACGTCGAGACGATCGACGTCGTGAGCCACGAGTTCCTCCCGCGTGGGAGCACCGGCGAGATCGTGGTGCGCAGTCCGGCGCGGATGGAGGGCTATCTGCCCGAGGGAGACTCCCCGTTCCTGGACGGCGGGTGGTACCGCACCGGCGACATCGGCCACGTCGAACCCGAGGGCTGGGTCGTCGTGACCGACCGCGTCAAGGACATCATCCGGGTGTCCGGCACCCAGGTCTCCCCCGTCGAGGTCGAGCGCGTCCTCGTGTCGTCTCCCCTGGTCGCCGACTGTGCGGTGTTCGGCGTCCCCGACGAGCGTCGCGGCGAGAGGCCGGCTGCAGCCGTGGTCGTCGCCGACGGCGTCGACACGAGCGCCGAGGAGATCATCACCTGGATGGCGGACCGTCTTGCGCCGTACAAGCAGCTTCGCGACGTGTACTTCGTCGAGGAGATCCCCCGCACCCCCTCCGGGAAGATCCAGCGACGCCACCTCGTGGGTCAGCTCTCCGCCGGCGCCGAGAAGTGATGAAGGCGCCTCACTTCGTCAGGGCAGCCACCACGCGGCTGGGTGCCGGTCGGCCCAGCTGACCGGCCATCCACCGCGAGGTCCCGACCAGCGCGTCGAGGTCGACCCCGGTCTCGATGCCGAGGCCGTGCAGCATCCACACGAGGTCCTCGGTCGCCAGGTTGCCCGTGGCGCTCTCCGCGTACGGGCAACCTCCGAGGCCGCCGGCGCTCGCGTCGAACGTCGTGATGCCGTGCTGGAGCGCGGCGTAGGCGTTGGCCAGGGCCTGGCCGTACGTGTCGTGGAAGTGCATCGCCAGCGCGCTGTCGGGGAGACCCTGGGCGTTGAAGGCGTCGAGCAGCGCGGTGACCTGCCCGGGCGTGCCCACACCGATCGTGTCCCCGAGGCTCAGCTGCGATGCACCGAGGTCGACGAGCCTTCGACCGACGGCCACGACCTGCTCAACCGGTACCCCACCCTCCCACGGGTCGCCGAAGCACATCGACACGTAGGCCCGCACCGAGATGCCCCGGTCGGCGGCTGCGGTGACGACCGGTTCGAACATGGCGAACTGCTCGTCGAGACTTCGGTTGAGGTTCCGCCGTGCGAACGTCTCCGTCGCAGACCCGAACACCGCGATGTGCCTCACTCCGAGCTCGACCGCCCGCTCGAGCCCGCGCTCGTTCGGCACCAGCACGGGCAGCACCTCTGCCTCGGCCGACAGCTGGGCCATCACCTCGGCGGCGTCGGCCAGCTGCGGCACCCACCGCGGGTGTACGAAGCTCGTCGCTTCGACGATCGGCAGTCCGGCCGCCAACAGGCGACGGATGAACTCGACCTTGATCTCCGCGGTGAGTGCAACGTCCTCGTTCTGAAGACCGTCGCGAGGACCCACCTCGTAGATCGTGACGTGAGTCGGCAGCTCACGACCTGGAACGACGTGCGGTGCCATCGGCTCTCCTAGGACTCGGACGCGCTGTGCAGACCCCTGAGGATGACGTCCACGAGTGCGGTGGACTCTCTCTCGAACTTCTCGGCGAAACCGGGGTCGTCACGGTCGGTGGAGAACGCCCAGTGGAAGAACATCCCGCCCAGGATGAGGTCGGGCAGGATTGCCGCGGAGACGTCCCCGGCAAGCTCACCCCGGGCGATCGCGCGCCGCGTGACCTGCCGCGCTGCACGACCGCGCGGACCGATCACGACCTCGCGGTAGAGCCGGTCGAGCTCAGGGTTGTTGGTGCAGTCGACCAGGATCCTGCTGCCAGCCTGGGGAAGGAACGGGGCGGAGTACCAGTCGAGCCACTGGGCGAGATAGTCACGGACGTCCGCCTCGAGACCGCCCATGTCTCGCGCCGTCGGGAAGTTGGTGCGGTTGAAGGCGCTGACGAGCAGGAGCTCACGGCTCTCCCACCGCCGATAGATGGCGGGCTTGCCGATCCCGGCAGACCGGGCGACCGCGTCGAAGGTGAGCCCACGCCACCCGTTGAGAGCGTAGACCTCGAGCGTCGCGTTGAGGACCAGCGGCTCGACCCTCGGGTCACGCTTGCGCCCCGCTCGGCGCTTCACGGCGTCTGTGCTGGTTGACATCAGTCCATCCCCTGTCCTGGCTCGCGCGTGCCTTGTGGGCACGATTGCGGCTGCCTCGCGTACGTAATATACGCCCTCTGGACAGGGCATCCCGAGGCGGCTCGCCGGAATGCTTTCATGGTCCGCGATGTGACGCGAGGGCCATCGCCAGGCTTCCGTACGCAGCGCGTTCGTAATAAGCGGACGATGAAGGCGCGCAACCGCCCCCGGCCCGAAGGACCGCGGGCGGCGCCGTTCCTCCTCCCGCTAGCTCCCGGAGATGATGCGCGGCAGCGCAGCCTCGAACAGCTCGATGAAGGACGCGGCCGACAGCACAGAGCTTCGCGGCTGCGCAGCGGCAGCGAGCTCGGCTCCCCACGCGGCGGCGCGCTCGCGCTGCAGCGGTGTCCCGTGGTGGCCGGGGCTCGCGAACTGGCAGTCCCCCACGGTGTAGAAGCTCAGCAACGCGTCGGTGACCCGCTTCTGGTTGAGCGCCAGACCCTTCTTGTGGACGCCGTAGTAGGCCGCCATCGCATCGGCCATCAGCTCCGTACGACGCGTGGCTTCGGCAGGATCCGTGGGACCGGTGTCGAAGACGCCGAGCTCGAACTGGACGTGGTGGGCGAACTCGTGCGCCATGATCACCCGCGGACCGACGTCGCCCAGGCCGATGGCGTCGTACGCCGCGAGGATGCCGTCGCCGAACACCAGCTTGTCGGGCAGCGCCGCGAGCACGGGATCGGTCTCGTCCTCGCCGCTGAACGCGAAGGCGTTCAGCGTCCACAGCGGGTTGTCGTAGAAGTCTCCCTGCCTCTCCATGAAGTCGGCGACCGTCTGGGCCTCGAGCGCGATCTGAGCGGGAGTCATCGGGGCGATCTCGCCGGCCGCCACCATGGCGGTCAGGGTGGCCGCGATGCGGTCGGCGTCGAGCAGCACGTCGCCGTGCATGGCCATCAGCTGGATGTCGGCGGACTCGATGTCCCAGAACCTTCGGAGGTCGCGGAACGTGTTCTGCAGCTGGTGCGCCTGCGACTCGAGCGCATAGTCCGGATCACCGGTCGTGCCGAAGAAGAGCGCGTCGTACGTCGGAACGTCCAGCAGGGTGTCGAGGTGGGCGAACAGGAAGGTGAGCTGTTCGTTCGTCATGTCGGCGAGCAGCCCGTCGACGTAGTCGTCGAGCAGGGTGCCTGTGCACTCGCTGGGGGCGACCGCCTGTCGGACCGCGGCCTTCGCCGGGATCTCGACCAGGTCGCGTTGAGCCGTGGGTGCGGATGGGCTGGCCGCAGCGGTCGCGGTGGCGACCGGGCTCACCAGTCCGAGCGCCAGGATCGCGGCGCCGAGCGCCACGAACAAACGGGTGGATCTGTTCACGCGCGTCTCCTTCACTTCGGAACCTGGACGCCCCGTGCGCCCGGGTCGGCAACCCAGGAAGTGCCCCGTCAGCGGGTGGTGCACACCTTCCGCAGGTGCACTCGCCGGAACTCGTCCTCCGCGGCGACGCGCGTGATCTCGAAACCGTGCCGGCGATAGAACGCGATGTTCTCGACCATCGTCTCGTGCGTGTAGAGGCGCACCTCGTCGTACCTGAGGCTCGTCGCCGTCGCCTCGGCCCACGCCAAGATCCCTGTGCCGATCCCCCGTCCCTGCCATCCAGGTGCGACCGCGATGTTCTCGACAAGGAGGTGGTCGCCTTCCTCGCGGGTCACGACGAGGGCGACCAGCTCGCCGCCTTCGCGTACGAGGTAGACGTCCCCGTCCTCGATGGCGCGCTCGTAGTCGGCGTTCATGGGTACGGGTTCCTGACCCATGCGCGGGACGTACGGCGCGTACGCGCGGCGCACCAGCGCGCGTACGGCGGTCGCGTCCGCGGGCTCTGCTGGGACGGGCGTCAGATCATCCACCCGCACCACGATCCCCCGTACGCCCCGCGCCGTCCAACGACCATCCGCCGGTCGTCACGCCTCGCGTGGCGTGTCGCGGGCGTACGCCTCCCACGACGACAGGATCGGCCCGGACACGTCCCAGCCCTTCGGCGCCTCGAAGTAGTCGGGGTGGTTCTTCTCGGTGTAGGCACGGATCTTGGGCGGCACGTCGTCGAGCCCGCGGATCGTCTTCCGGCTGTGCAGCCTTCCGGTCATCACGCCGCTCTCGAGACCCGAGCCGCCCATCCGCATCCACGGCCAGAACGGCGAGACGCGCGAGAATCCGGCGCGGAAGTGAGCGGAGGCGAGGTCGCGGTCCTCGAGCTCTCGCTTCGAGGTGTAGATGACGAAGTGCTCCGAGGGGTTGATCGTGTCGCCCGTCGAGGACTTGGGCCAGCCCGACGGCGTGACCGGGTTGGGGTACTCGTGGGCGTAGTCCCACTCGAGCAGCACCTCGTCGCCGTACACGGCCCACGGCAGGATGAACGGCAGCGACCCGTCGTCGGACGCGTCGACGTTCTCGTTCATGGGGACGCCGTGCTCCTCGGCGTCGCCGACGAACAGCTTCGGCATCTCGAGGGTGAGCTCGCCGCCGATCTTGTCGTTGAGGAACGGATAGACCTCGACCGTCTCGCCGGTGAACGGGTTGTCCCAGCTCTCGATCACGTCGCCGGTGCGCAGGTCGTAGAAGAAGCCGGTCTCCTTGCCGCGCATCTGGAGGCGTTCGGTCGAGCCCTCGCCGACGAAGCGGACCTTGGTGATGCCGGTGCCGGCGTACCCGAACAGCGGCTGCTGCCTCGAGGTCCCCACCGAGGCGTACATCGCACCGTGGAACGTCGAGATCAGCGGGTCTTCGCCGAAGGTCCCCCACGTCTTGCCGAACGCGTACAGGTTGTCGCGCGGCGACGCGGCGAGGTCGAGCGGTACGGAGCTGGTCACGGTGGTCCCTTCACAGGCGGCGGTGGACGGACGCTAGCACCGCACCGCTCCTCGGGACGCGCGAATCTCACCCGGCGCATCGACGGCATCACCCGCGTCGGGTGATGCCGTCGACGGCGGGCCGCCGGAGAGTGGAATCCCCACCTCGATCAAGGGAGCCCTGGCATGTCAGACGACACGAACAACCCGGACGTGGAGATGAGCGCGGCGACCGTCTCCGATGGCGCTTACACCCTTCTCGTTGCCGACTTCAGCGACACCAGCATGGCGTGGGAGGCGTACGAGACCCTCAAGTCCGTGGAAGACGGGCGCAGTGTCGAGATCGAGGGCGTGGTCGTGGTGAGCCGCTCCGCCGACGGCGAGCTCGAGGTCCAGAAGGCGACCGACCACAGCACGAAGTCCGGACTCAAGTGGGGCGTGGTCGGTGGTATCGCGCTGGGCGTGATCTTCCCGCCGTCGATCCTCGGCAGCGCCGCCGTGGCCGGCACCGCGGGAGCCTTGGTCGGCAAGCTGCGTCAGCGGCACCACCACAGCGAGCTCGAGCAACAGCTCGAGAACGCCATCCCGCCCGGTCACTCCGGTCTTCTGGCGCTCGTCTCCGACCCCGGCGCCGTGAAGATCCGCAAGGCGCTCGAGCGTGCCGACGCCATCGTCGAGTCCGCTATCGATACGGTCGAGGCCGACGACATCAAGGCAGCCGCCAAGCAGGCCCAGCAGTCCGACGCCTGAACGGCAGCCCCGACGCCGGAGGCGCAGACCGGTGATCCTTCCGAAGGTCCGCGATCCTCGCTTCGTCACGATCCGCCGGGGCGGGACGCTCACCGACTCTGATCACCACCTCCTCGCGCTGTGGGCTGCCACCTGCGCCGAGCACGTCCTGGACTTCTTCGAGACGGCCCGGCCCGACGATCCACGACCGCGTCAGGCGATCGAGCAGGCTCGAGCCTGGGTACGTGGCGAGGCGAGGATGATGGAGGCACGCGCAGCCGGAGGCCACGCCATGGGTGCAGCGAGGGAGCTGCGGGGGGCTCCTCGACACGCCGCGTACGCCGCCGGCCAGGCCGCGGTCGTCGCGCACGTCGCCGCGCACGAGCTGGGTGCCGCCGCCTACGCCATCAAGGCGGTCCGGGCGGCCGCACCCGAGGGGGATAGCGACACGGCCGGGCGACTCGAGTGCCGGTGGCAGCGGGACCAGCTGCCGGAAGCCGTCCACGACCTCGTTCTCGACGACCAGCGGCTGCGCAACGACATCTGCTGGTCGGTGTTCGAGTGCTGAGCGTCAGCCCGATCGGGTGATCCGGCGCGAGCCGACCAGCGCGGCGACCAGCGTCAACCCGAGGCAGGTGCCGAGGACGGCGAGCAGTGGTAGCCACGGGATCGTCATGCCGACCGCGGCGACGTCGCGGGTCACAGCCTGCCGGATCAGCCAACCCACGAAGCCGGTCACCACTCCCCCGACGACGAGCGCGGCACTGCCGACCAAGCCGGCCTCCCACAGCGCGGTGCGGCGCAGCTGTCGATCGGTCGCACCGAGGAGCATCGCGGTCCGTACCTGGGCACGCCGCTGCGAGGCGCCGATCAGCACCGCGTTGACGATGGCGATGGCGGCGTACAGCCCGGCCGGGCCGAGGAACACCCACAGCCCGAGGCTGTTGCCGGCGCGGGTCTGCTGATCGACCGCGTCGATCCACGCGTCGGCCGTGAGTACCCTCCCGGCGGTGCCGGCGAGCATTGAATCCAGGTCCGCGGAGCCGGGGTCGACGAACACGACGTCCGGGACGCTGGGCGGAAGATCGGCGACCATCGCACGAGGTACCAGCACCTCGCCGTACAGGTCCGGAGCATCACGTACGACCGCGGCGACCGTCGCGCGGATCCGCTGGCCGCCGATCCGCACCTCGATCGGGTCGCCGACGTCCGCGCCGAGGTCGAACGCGTACGTCTCGGTCACGACGATGTCGTCGGCGCCGAGCCGGGCAAGGCTGCCGTCCACCGCGGTCAGTCCACGAGCCTGGGTCGCCGCCGGGAGGTCGATCACGTCGACCAGATCTCGCTCGCCGTCGGGCCGGAGCCGGGCCGAGACGGTGGAACGCGGGTCGGCGACGACCACGCCCTGCGCCCCGACGAGCCGCTCTGCCACCACCGGGTCGTCTCCGGTCTCGACCACGAACGGCGTACGCAGCTGCTCGCGGTCCAGGGCCGTCGTCCAGTCGGCAGTGAAGCTCAGTGCGACGATCAGAGAACCGGCGATCGCCGAGATCGCGAGGATCGGCGCCGCGAGCGCGGCCGGCATGCGTACGGCGGTGCGCACCTGCTCGCGCGCCAGCCGCGCGGTGACGTCGCGATCGACGAACGGCCACCCCAGCAACCCGGCGAGCCACGGGAACAGCACCCCGCCGAAGCAGACCAGGCCGATCACCATGACCTCGGGCACCAGGATCGAGATGACCACGGTGAAGAGCGGGGTGAAGTGGTCGGCAGCCGCCATCAACACGATCGGCGCGCCGAGGCAGACGGACCCGACCGTGATGGCCACGACGCTCGGCCGGCGGCGCTCGACGCCGGCCTCACGCAGGGCAGCCGCCGGCGCGACCCGCGCTGCCCGCGCGGACGAGCGCCAGCTGCCGAGCAGCGCGACCGCGATGGCGATCGGCCCTGCCACCGCCCACGGCAGCCACGGCGGGGGTGGCTCCAGGGTGACGTCGAGTAGTCCGCGCGTGCGGAGTACCCAGACGAACACCGTCGTGGCCGGTGTGGACAGCAGACAGCCGGCTGCCCCGGCCAGCACCGCGACGAGCGCGGACTCGCCGAGGACCATCCGGCGAACCTGCCACGGTGTCGCGCCGATCAGCCGGAGCATCCCGAGCTCACGGCGGCGGGAGGCGACCACGAAGCCGAAGGTGCTGCCCACGACGAACACGGCCATGAAAACCGAGATCCCCGACATCACGCCGACGAGGGAGGACAGGTCGGTGAGCTGGGTGCGCTGGTCGGCGCCGAGGTCCGACGCGCCGACAGCGGCGTCGACGGCGGCAGCGAGATTCACGGCGGTCCCGACCAGGACCGTCCCGCAGGCGAGGGCGACGAAGGCTCCGGCGTACGGCGGCCAGGAGCGCCGCACCGTCTGGCGGCTGAGACGAAGCATCATCATCGCTCCAGGCCGCTCATCGCCGCGGCGATCTGGGTCGCGTCGGCACGGTCCAACCGCCCGACCACCAGGCCGTCCTCCAGGAAAAGCGTGCTGTGCGCGTACGACGCGGAGAGGGGGTCGTGCGTCACCATCACGACCGTCTGTCGCTGCTCGTCGGCGACCGCGCGCATCAGCTCGAGCACCTGCCGACCGGAGCTCCGGTCGAGCGCCCCCGTCGGCTCGTCGGCGAACAGCACCTCCGGCCGCAGGTGCAGCGCGCGAGCGATCGCGACCCGCTGTTGCTGGCCGCCGGACAGCTCGGGCGGTCGCCGCCGCGCCGTGCCCTCGAGACCGACCTGGCGCAGCGCGTCGACGATCGCAGCACGCCGGACGCGCCGACCGGCCAGGCGCGCCGGCAGCGCGACGTTCTCCGCTGCGGTCAGCGCGTCGAGCAGGTTGTAGGACTGGAACACGAACCCCATCGCCGTCCGCCGAAGCTTCGTCAGCCCGGTCTGGCTCATCGCACCGAGCGGCTGTCCGCCGACGACGACCTCGCCGCGGGTGGGTCGGTCGAGGCCGGCGGCTACCTGGAGCAGCGTGGACTTGCCGGATCCGGACGGCCCCATGATCGCGGTGAAGCTGCCGCGGGTGAAGGCATGCGTGACGCCGCGCAGAGCGTGCACGTCGCCCGCGCGGGACCGGTACGTGCGGGTGACGCCATCGAGTCCGACGGCGATGTCGGTCGTGAGGTGGGTGGTCATCTCTCCATCGAATCCGCCGACAGGCCGCCGATCTCTGTCCCGTACGCGACACCAGGGGTAGCGCGTGCGCTACCCCGCTCGGGCTCCTCTGCGCCCTAGGGTCGAGACATGAGCGGTACGCCGGACGCCTGGGCCGCCCTACGCGCACAGCCCTGGCGCTACCTGGGCTCCCGGTGGCCGTGGGGTGCCCTCGCCTACCTGCTGACGACCGTGCCGGTCGGCGTGGTCGCGCTGGTCGTGCTCGGCCTCACTCTGTTCGTCGGTGCGGTGACGCTGGTCGTCGTGGTCGGGATCGTGGTGCTGGCCACGGTTCCGGTGCTGGCCGGCCTCCTGGGCGTGGTGGAGCGCGCGAGGCTGCGGCTCGTCCAGCACGCCGCACCATCGGGGATGACGCTGGCCGACCGGCTCCGCGCAGGCCGTCGCCTCGCGGTGTCCTGGCCGGAGGTCGGGTACGCGTTCCTGGTCGCCGTCGTGCTCTGGCCGCTCGATGCGCTGCTCCTCGTGCTGGCGGTGAGCTTCCCGGTCGTGATGCTGCTGGCTCCGTGGCTGGCGACCGTCGGCCGGATGGAGGTCATGGGCTGGCAGGTCGATCCCGGCGCAGAGGCATGGGCGGCCTGTGCGGTCGGCCTGGTGCTGCTGGTCGCGGCGGCGTACCTGGTCGGACTGGCAGCCGTGGCCCAGGCCGCGCTTGCCAGACTGCTGCTCGACCCCCGCCAGGCTGAGCTGGCCCGAGCGGTCGTCGACCTGAGACGGTCGCGTGTCGACCTGGTCGACGCGTTCGAGACCGAGCGCCGCCGGATCGAGCGCGATCTCCACGACGGGGTGCAGCAGCAGCTGGTCGCGCTGACGATGACCCTCGGGCACGCAGAGCTCGATGTCCCTGAAGGGCCAGGCCTGACCCTGGTCCGCCGAGCGCACCGCCAGGCTGAGCAGGCGCTCGACGACCTGCGCGGCACCGTGCGAGGCATCCACCCGCGGGTGCTCGCCGACCACGGGCTCGCGGCCGCGGTGCACGAGATCGCCGACCGCTCGACCGTCCCGGTCGACGTCGACATCCGTCTCGAGGAGCGGCTGCAGGTTCCGGTCGAGGCTGCGGCGTACTTCGTCGTCAGCGAGGCACTCACCAACGTCGCCCGGCACGCCCGCGCGCGGCGGACCGAGGTGCACGCCTGGCGCCAGGCGGACCGCGTGGTGCTGACCGTCATCGACGACGGAGTCGGCGGAGCACGTCTGGACGGTGCAGGCAGCGGGCTGCGCGGACTCGCGATCCGCCTCGATGCCCTGGGTGGCGAACTGACGGTGAGCAGCCCGTCGGGCGGGCCGACCGAGGTGCGGATGGAGTGCCCGTGCGCCGGCTGAGGATCGTGCTCGCCGAGGACGCGGCGCTCCTGCGCGAGGGCCTGGTCGGCATCCTCGAGCGTGCGGGCCACGAGGTGGTGGCTGCGGTGGGCGACGCGGATGCCTTGCTCGCGTACGTCGCGAAGGAGCGACCGGACGCCGTCGTCACCGACATCCGGATGCCACCGACGCACACCGACGAAGGGCTGCGGGCGGCAGCGCGGATCCGAGGCGAGCACCCCGGCATCGCGATCATGGTGCTCTCGGCGTACGTCGCCGAGGCGTACGTCTCCGAGCTGCTCGACTCCGCTGCGGGCGGCGGCATCGGCTACCTGCTCAAGGACCGGGTCGGGCACGTCCGTGAGTTCCTCGACAGCCTCGACCGGGTGGCCGCCGGTGAGACGGTCATCGACCCGCAGGTGGTCAGGCAGCTGCTCGGCAGGCGCCGCGCCGACGGCCCGCTCGCCTCGCTGACCGAGCGCGAGAGGGAGGTGCTGGCGCTGATGGCCGAGGGTCGTACGAACGGGTCGATCGCCGAGGTGCTGGTGGTGAGCGAAGGGGCGGTGCGCAAGCACGTCGGCAACATCTTCGCCAAGCTGCGCCTCGACTCCTCCTCGGATCGCCGTGTGTCGGCGGTTCTGGCCTACCTTCGCGGATAGCCGGCACCAGCGTTCGGTCGCACGCCGAAGGGGCCCGTGCGAGGTAGCGTGAGTCACCCATCACCCGAGGAGCACACATGCCCGCAGACTTCGCGGATCGCACCGACTTCGACAACGCCAGCCGCGGCCTCGTCGCCGTGCTGGAACCCGCTCAGGTCCTGGCCGACGACGGTCGCGTGATCTACGACGCCGCAGGCTTCGGCGAGGCGACCAGCGGCGACTGTCCCGACACCGTGAACCCGAGTCTGTGGCGTCAGGCGCAGCTGACCGCCATCCACGGTCTGTTCGAAGTCACCGGCGGCATCTACCAGATCCGCGGATACGACTTGTCGAACATGACGCTCGTCGAAGGCGGCACCGGCGTCATCGTGATCGACCCGCTCGTCTCCGCCGAGTGCGCGTCGGCCGGCCTCGCGCTGTATCGCGAGCACCGCGGCGACCGCCCGGTCACCGCCGTCATCTACACCCACTCCCACATCGACCACTTCGGCGGCGTGCTCGGCGTGGTCGATGCCGACACGACCGTGCCGATCGTCGCGCCCGAGCACTTCCTCGAGCACGCGGTCTCGGAGAACGTCTACGCCGGTGGCGCGATGCTCCGACGCGGGATGTACCACACGGGGATGGGCCTTCAGTTCGGCGCGACCGGGACACTCGGTGCAGGTCTCGGATCGGCGACCTCGACGGGAACCGTGGGGCTGATCGCGCCCACGCTCGACATCACCCACACCGGGCAGGAAGAGACGCTGGACGGCGTACGCATCGTCTTCCAGGTCACGCCCGGCACCGAGGCCCCGTCGGAGATGAACTTCTTCTTCCCCGACCACCGGGCGCTGTGCCTGGCCGAGAACGCCACGCACAACCTGCACAACCTCCTGACGCTTCGCGGCGCCGAGGTTCGCGACGCCCGCGGCTGGTCTCGCTACATCGCCGAGGCGATCGAGCTGTACGCCCACGACAGCGACGTCGGATTCGCCTCGCACCACTGGCCGACCTGGGGCACCGACAACCTGATCCAGTTCCTCACCGAGCAGCGCGACACGTACGCGTACCTGCACGACCAGACGCTGCGGCAGCTCAACCAGGGACTCGTCGGCAGCGAGATAGCGGAGGACTTCGCGATGCCGCCCGCCCTCGATGCGGCGTGGCACACCCACGGCTACTACGGCTCGGTGAGCCACAACGTCAAGGCGATCTACCAGCGCTACCTCGGCTGGTACGACGGCAACCCTGCACACCTGTGGCAGCACCCGCCGGAGGCCGCTGCTGCTCGCTATGTCAAGTCGATCGGCGGTATCGACGCCACCGTCGCGCGAGCGAAGGAGTTCGCCGAGGAAGGGGACCTGCGCTTTGCCGCCGAGCTCGCGAGCCACGCGGTCTTCGCCGAACCCGGTCACGCCGCCGCGACGGAAGTCCTCGCCGACGCACTGACCCGACTCGGCTACGGATCCGAGTGCGCGACGTGGAGGAACAACTACCTCGCGGGCGCGAGCGAGCTCGGCGGCAAGATCTTCCCCGCCAACGTCAGCGCGGCGGGCATGGCCACTGCACTCACGATCACGCAGGTCTTCGACAGCATCGCCATCCGGATCAACGGGCCACGAGCCTGGGACGCGTCGGCATCGATCCGTTGGCACTTCACCGACGTCGACGAGACGTACCGGATGGAGCTGTCCAACGGCGTCCTGGTCCACTACCCGACGCACCGGTCTGATCCGGCAGACCTCGTGGTGACGCTGACCAAGGCGCAGCTGCTGGGCCTGTTGGCCGGTTCGGGCACCGACGACATCACGATGGACGGGGACGCGTCAGTGATCTCCAGGATCGTCGGACTGACGGACGAGGCCGACCCGGCGTTCGCGATCGTCACCCCGTGACACTCTGATCGTCAGTCAGCAGCGTCGGCCGTGGCGGCTTCGGCGCCCCCGTCATGCTGCGGCACGGTTGCTGCACCGATGTCGTCAGCGAGGGGCCTGTTGCCGGCGAGGAGTCCACCATCGACGGGAAGGTCGACGCCCGTGATCCAGCGGGCGCGGTCGGACAGCAGGAAGGCCACCGCATCAGCCACGTCCTGCGGGGTGCCGACCCGCCCGAGCGGGTACCAGCGGGCTGCGCGTGCGAGCGCGTCAGGAGCTGCGACCAGCCTCGCGTTCCACGCCGCGTTCGCGATGGTCCCCGGTGAGACCGAGTTGATCCGGATGCTGTGCGGCCCGTACTGCACGGCCAGCGATCGTGTGAGATTCAGCAGCGCAGCCTTGGCTGCGCTGTACATGTCGTTGCCGAAGTAGGCATGACCGTTCACGGACGCCACGTTGACGACCGCCCCGCGGCCGGCGTCGCGCATCGCCGGCAGGAACGCCTGGGAGAGGCGGAACGTCCCGCCGAGGACGACGTCGAGGTCCTCTGACCAGGTCGCCTCGTCGATGGACTCGAACGACACGTTGCTGCACACGGCCGCGTTGTTGACGAGGAAGTCAGGCGGGCCGAGGCGCGCGAGGACGTCGTCTGCGACCTGGCGAACGGAGTCGGCCGACCTGAGGTCGAGGTGAACCGCCTCGGTGCTGGGGACTGCACGAGCCACTCCCCTGGCTGCGTCGACGTCACGGTCGGCGAGGACGACATAGCCTCCGTCGTCGACGATCGCTTGGGCGATCGCACGTCCGATGTCACCGGCAGCACCTGTCACGACTGCGATGGTCATGTGGTCATCCCTTCAGTGCGCCGACGGTGAGGCCCTTGGTGATCTGCTTCTGCAGGAGCGCGAATGCGAGGAGCACAGGGACGACGGTCATCATCATCCCGGCGAACAACGTCACCCAGTTCGTGCCGTAGTTCGCCGCCTGCCCGAGCTGGAACAGACCGAGGGGCAGCGTCATCTTCTCCGGGGTATGGATCAGCAGCAGCGCGTAGAAGAACTCGTTCCAGTTCTGCAAGAAGCTGATGATGGCCACGGACGCCACCCCGGGCCCCATGAGGGGCAGGATGACGGAGAAGAAGGTACGGGTCGGAGACGCCCCATCGATCGCCGCTGCCTCTTCCAGCTCGTACGGGAGGGTCTTCATGAAGCCGGTCAGCACGAACACGTTGAACGGCAGGTTGTACGTGGCGTACACGAGGATCAGACCGATCCGGCTGTCGAGCAGGCCGAAGTCCTGCATCAGGTTGTACAACGGTGCGAACGTCACCATCCACGGGATCATCAGACCCATCAGGAAGACCGCGAGCACGACACCGCTGAAGCGGAACTGCACTCGAGCCAGCGGGTACGCGGCGACCACCGAGACGGCGACGCCGACGGCGGTCGCGGTCAGTGTGACCACGAGGCTGTTGCCGAAGTACGCGCCGATGTTCGCCCCGCTCCAGGCGTTGGCGTAGTTCTCCCAGCGCCAGCCTTCGGCCAGCTCCCACGGCGACGTGGCAAGGAACTCGCGGTTGGTCTTCATCGAGACGTTGAAGACCCACGCGAAAGCACTCGCGGTGGAGACGACGATGCTTCCCAGGAGCAGGTAGAAGAACAGGTGGTACGTCCGGAAGGGTGCACGCGGCTCCGTGGAACCCCGGCGCCGGCGCTTGCGCCGCTGCACCGGTTCTTCGACCGCCGGTGGCGGACTCATCGGGGCGTCCTTCTGGATGACGTCAGTACTGGAGTTCGTCACGCTTCATCACCTTGTTCAGAACCTTCGCGAGAACCAGCATGAGCACGACGAGGACCACTCCCATGGCTGCCGCGTAGCCGAAGTCGGCCTGGTCGAAGGCGACCCGGTACATCAGGGTGCCGACGGTCTCGGTGGATCCGAACGGTCCACCTCCGGTCATGATGTAGATGAAGGCGAAGGCCTGGAAGCTCTGGACCACCCAGAGCACGAGAAGCATCCGCAGCAGGTCGGCGAGCATCGGCAGCATGATGCTGAAGAGGATCCGCCCCTCACCCGCGCCGTCGATCCGCGCCGCCTCCAGCACGTCGGTCGGCAGACGCTCGAAACCTGCGCACAGCAGGACCACCCAGATCCCGATGCCGTGCCACACGGACACGAACGTCACGGCTGCAAGAGCGGTGGCAGGGTCGCCCAGCCACGTCTTCGCCAGGGCGCCGAGGCCGAGCCCCTCCAACGTGGGATTGATCAGACCGAGCGTCGGGTGGTAGAGGAACTTCCACATGATCGACACGACCGCGACCGACAGGACGACCGGCGCGAAGACGAAGAACCGGAAGAACCGCTCGCCCCGCAGCCGGTGGGACAGCGCCCACGCGATGGTGATCGCGGGCGGGAAGAGCATCAGCGCGCCGATGATCGTCAGCAGGAACGTGTTCTTGAGCGAGCTCGCGAAGTCAGGATCCCCCACGAGTCGCTCGTACTGGTCGGTGCCGACGAACGTCATCGTCCCCGTGCGGGAGAACTCGTTGAGCGAGAGATCGATCGTACGGAACAGCGGATACAAGAAGAAGAGTGCCAAGAGCGCGAACGCAGGCAGCAGGAACGGAACGATGATCCGTCGCTGTGCTTTCCTGAGCATGGGTCCTCCGATCGGGTGGGGGCTGCCGCGAGCCCTCAGTCAGGACTCGCGGCAGCCGACGGAAAACGCGAGGTCAGTTCCCGTAGACCCGTTTCAGGCCCTCGTCGAGCGCGGCGAGGGTCTCCTCGGCGTCCTGCTTGCCGAACATCAGCTTCGTGATCTCCGGATAGACGACCTCGTTCGCCTTCGACTGAAGGAGGCCGAAGTAGGCGGGGAAGAGCTGGTCCGCGCTACCGACGACGTCGGCGATGCCAGGCAGACCGGGCGGACTGGGGACGTCCTTGACGGCCGAGACCTCTCCGATCTCCTCGGCGCGCGCGGTCTGGGTCTCGACGCTCGTGACACGACGGACCCATTCGAGCGCGAGCGGGATGTTCTCGCTCTCCGCATTGACCGACATGAGCTGCGCGGCGGCCATCATCCCTGCCTGGTCTCCGGTGCCGCCGTCGACCGTCGGGAAGGCGACGACGCCGAGCTCGAAGTCTGCTGGGATGACGTCCTTCATCTCGCTCACGAGCCAGCTGCCCATGAGGATCATCCCGGCCTTCCCCTGGAAGAACTGGGCCTGAGCGGCGGTGAAGTCCGTCCCCTCGAATCCCTCGAGGAACGCGCCCTTGTCCCTCAGCTCCTCCATCTTCTCGAGGCCATCGAGGAAGCCGGGGTCGTCGGTGATGCTGCCCTTGCCCTCGATCAGCACTTCATGCGCCTTCTCGTAACCGACCGTGCGCATCCACAGGTTGTCGGTCCACATCCCCATGTAGGGCTCGAAGAGTCCCGTCACTGCGATCGGGTCGACGCCGGCCGAGGTGAGCTTGTCGGCAGCCGCCGTCAGGTCGTCCCACGTGGCCGGCGGAGCGATGCCGTTGTCCTTGAAGAGCTTCGCGTTGTAGAAGAGCACCTGCAGCGAGAGCTCGGACGGGACGCCGTAGACCTCCTTGCTCTCCGGGTGCTCCATGAACTGACGCACGGCGGGCGTGAAGGAGTCGAGCCACGGCGCGCCTGTGGTCTCGTCCTCCTGCTCCAGGTACGGCTTGAGGTCGAGGAGCTTGCCGTCGTCGGCCCATGCGAGCAACGCGTCGTTGGTGCCGTCGAACATCGTGTAGTCGACGTCGAGGCCGTCACCCGACCGCCACCGCTGCTCCAGCGCCGGGCGCGCCTCCGTGTTGGCGAACGTGAGCTTCACGTCCGTACCGGAGATGTCCTTCGCCATCGTGGCGGCGACGTCGTCCAAGAAGGCCAACGACGGTGTGCCCGTTGCCGGGAGGACGCCGACCTCGATCGGCCCTCCCTCGATCTCGCTCTGCCAGCTCGACGCCTCAGGCGCGTCGGGCTGGTCATCTCCCCCGGAACCACATGCCGCCAGCGCCGTCATCGAGACGGCGACCGTCCCGGCGACCAACAACTTCCGCAAAGCAAACACTGCAGGTCATCCCCTTCATCGTTCGGTGGTTGTGCCAGTAGTTGGGCTGTCGTCAATGCCGCGGGGACAGATCTGGCAGCAGGTCCGAGAACTCCTCGAGGAAGACCTCGATCCGACGCAGCTCTTCTGCGTCGAGCTGATGGGCCGGTCCGCGGCAGAAGTCGCTGGCGAACAGACCGCGACGGTACGAGATGCGCTTCTCGGCGGCGATGATGAGCTCGGTGTCGAGCATCCAGTACGAGATGTACGGGAGCAGGCGCCGGTGCAGGTCCTCCCCCGCCGCGACGTCGCCCGACTCGAGCAGGCTCCAGATCCGTACGTAGATCTCGGTGAACGAGCACCCGGGCTGAGTCCCGACGGCTCCGCGACGCCACGCGTCCGGAAGCTGCACGCCGGCGTATCCCTCGATCGAGGCGAGCGGAGGATCGAGCGCCGCCAGCTCTCCGATGAGACGCCCCGGCGGGCTCGACTCGACCTTGACGAGCCGGAGGTTGGGGTGAGCTGCGGCGAGGCCGGCGATGATGCCGGCATCGAGGCTCGTGCCGGTCTCCGACGGCGCGTACTGCAGCACCACCGGGGTGGGTGCGACGGCCTCGAGAACGGCGACCACGTGCTCGACGATCGCTCGCCGCGACGGCGTGAGGAGGTAGGGGGGAAGCAGGTTGATGAGGTCGGCGCCTGCGTCGACGGCCTGTCGCGCACGCTTCGCCGCGAGCACGGTGGCGTGGTCCTGGACGGCGACGATGGCCGCGACGTCCTTGCGGGGGCCGGTGCGCCCGAGAAGGATCTCCAGGAGGCGGCTGCGCTCTCCCTCGGTCAGCTTGTAGAACTCCGACGCGAACCCGGGAAACATCATGCTGCTCACGCCGGTGCTGATCACGTGGTCGACGACTCGAGCGAACCCGATCTCGTCGATCTCGCCCTCCTCCGTGAACGGGACCTCCAAAACCGGCGAGACGCCTGTGACGAGGGCAGCGGCGTCGCCGCTGACACCCTCCTGCACTTCGGTCGATGTCTTGGGTCCTGCGTCGATCGTCATCAGCTGTCTGCGCCCATCTCGAGTGAAGTTTCGTTATTTCGAAAACATTTTCGCGTAGTCAGATACTAGAACGCCCCGTCGGCGGTCCACAAGGGGTTCGAGGGGATTGCCGCGGACGGGCCGCGCCTCAGCCGAGGAGCCTTGCCACGACGTTGCCGAGCACCTCGGCACGCTCTGCCGCGCTGATCGGCCACTCCGTGACCCGCCTCAGCTCGGCCTCGGGGACGGTGTAGGGAGCATCCGTCGAGAAGACCAGACGCGACGCACCGATGCCGCTGTCCTCGGCAAGGGCCGACAGGACCGTGTCCCAGGGGGCGTAGCAGGTGTCGCCGTAGAGGTTCGGGGCGTAGCGCAGGGCGGGCGCCGCGTCGATCCAGAAGTCGGTCGCACCACTACGTCCCATCACGAACGGGACTTCGGGGAAGCGCCGCGCAAGGCTGGCGAGCGGTAGCGGGAGTGCGTTCGGCGGCGTCCCTGTCCGGACGTAGACGAACCAGCCTTCGTCCCCAGCGAGCTCGATGAGCGGGTCGAGGAGCCCATCGAGCAGGTCGAAGCCTTGAAGGACGCTGTCGACGCACAGCGCTCGCGCACCGGCGTCTCGAGCGCGTCGCAGCTCGTCGACCGCTGCCGCCCCTCGCCACGGATTGGCGACCGCATACGGGATCAGCCGCCCCTCGGACGCCCGGGCTGCCGCGACGACCCGCTCGTTGCCCTCGCGGTTGTCGACGGCGATGCACCGCTCGTCCGGTGCGACCAGTGCCCGGTCGATCCCGAGGCGATCCATGGAGGAGAGGAGGTCGTCGCGTTCGAGCACGACTTCTCGACCGCGACCGAGCCGGACGTGCGCGTCGATGATCATGCCGGCGCGCCGACGCTCAGTCCGAGCGCGGACAGCGCGTCGGCGTGGATGATTCCCTCGATGAGCTCGCCCGGAACCCTCGGCAACGCCGTCCCCTCGAGGATCGAGTTCACGGCACGTAGACCGGCGATCGCTTCTCCGGTGTTGGCGATGGGGAAGTCGGATCCGAGCAGCAGCTTGTGCGTGCATCCCCACTCGACGGCCGCGAGCAGCGACTCGTAGCAGACCCACGGGCGCAGGTAGATCGACGACACGTCGGCGTACACGTGCGGGTGCTTCCGGATCGTCACGACCGTCTCCTTGCCCCACGGGTGCCCCATGTGGGCCATCACGATCCTCAGCTCGGGAAACCGCAGCGCGACCTCGTCGGTCACCAACGGATACGTGTAGCGCAGCGGCGCGGCGCGGATCGGCGAAGCACCCTGGTGGAAGACGATCGGGAGGGCGTTCCGCTCGCAGTAGCCGTAGAAGGCGAGCGCCTCGTCGCCGAGCGGGTCGAAGTTCTGATAGTTCGGCCCCAGCTTGACGCCCACGAGACCGAGCTCGCGGCACCGCTCGGCCTCGTCGAACGCGTCGGGCTCCGTCGGATCCACCGACATGAACCCGATCCGCCGGGAAGGATCGTGTGCGACGAACTCTGCCGTGGCGTCGTTCGTCCGCTCGGGGGGATGCGGGATGCCGGTCGCGGCCGCCGGGTCGGGCACGGCGATGTTGAAGACGATCGTGACGTCAGCGGCATCCATCGCGGTGTCGAAGTCCGCCCAGGAGTTCGTCGTGACCACGGGGCGATCCGTACGCCAGGTCGTGAACACCTGGCGTTCGGCGTCCGGCACGGCATCCCGGTGCGTGGGTGTGTGGGCGTGGACGTCGACGATCATCGGAGCTCCTCGATCAGGTCAGGTCGTGGGCGGACACCGAGGCCGGGGCCGGCGCCCAGCCGGACCGTGCGGCCGTCGGTGTCGAGCGGGGCGGCGAGCACGTCCTCGCGGTAGTAGAAGGCGCCGATGACGTCTGACGGGATGCTCGACGACAACCGTGGGAGAGCGCACGCGACGTGCAGCTGCGCCGCAGCCCCGAGACCGAACTCACCGTTCGAGCCGATCACCACGTCGAGACCGAACTCGGCCGCGACACTCCCCATCGCGAACGCACGTCCCGGCCCTCCGCTCTTGCCGACGTAGAGGCTCACGCAGTCCGCGGCATCAGCGCGGACCAACCGCGTGAGGTCCGCCATCCCGAAGACCGCTTCGTCGGCGATCACCGGGAGACCGTACCTGCGGGCGGCGGCGAGGCCTTCGAGGTCGTCGGGGTCGACGGGCTGCTCGATGAAAGCCGCGCCGGCCGAGGCGATCAGCGGGATCGCGCGCGCAGCATCCGTCCGGCTCCATCCGCCGTTCGCATCAGCTCCCACGAACACGTCGGGGCCGACCACGTCTCGTACGTGCCGCACGCGCTCGACGTCACCGTCGACCCCCAGACCCACCTTCACCTTGAAGGCGTCGAAACCGAGTCGTCGCGCTGCGGCGACCATCGGGGGGAGAGCGTCTCCGTCTCCCGACAGCGAGAGCTTGATGTCGACGACGTCGCGCCGGGGACCCCCGAGCGCGACCGCGAGCGGGACGTCGAGCGTCCGCGCGTAGGCGTCCCAGAGCGCTGTGGAGACGCCGGCCTTCGTGAAGGGATTCCGCGCGAGCACGCGGTCCATCACGTCCTCGAGATCGGCCACAGGGGCGATCGGACGTCCGATGATCGCCGGCGCCAGCAGGGTGCGTACGAAGTGCTCGGCGGTGGTGCCGTCCTCACCGCTCCACAACGGCGTCGCGCTCACCTCGCCAAAACCCTCGACCCCGTCGCTCGTCACGATCCGGACCAGGAGGAAGTCGGACCTGGCATGCACGCCGCGCGCACCGCGCACGACGAGGTCGGGGTTCACTTCGAGCGTCATCGGTGCCGTGTGGACGGCGGCGACGGTCGCTCTCATCGCGGACCGGCGAGGAGCGCGCGAGGGTTGTCGACGAGCATCGCGTGGCGTTGCGCGGGCGTGATGCCCCACCCGTCGATCTCTTGGACCCGAGCGACCGCGTAGTCCTGGCTGGTGCGGTCGGAGAGACCGGCGTCGGTGCCGAAGAGCACCTTGTGCGGTGGTGCTGCAGCAAGGATGGCGCGTGCCGCGTACGGCGGGGTGCCGCAGATGCAGAGGTAGAGGTTCTCCGTCTCCACCACCGCCGCGAGCGCCTCACGCCACGTGTCGTGCAGACCTCCGTGCCCGAGGACGACCTGGAGCGTCGGATGACGGCGCGCGAGCGCGGCGATCTGGGTGGCAGTCGAGTACGGCGGGGTGCCGTCGTGGCTGAGCAGGATGCCGCCCGCCCCCGCGAGCACCTCGCAGACCGGGTCGAGGCCGGCCTCGTGCATGCTGAACCCCTGCAACCAAGGATGGAGCTTGAGCCCGCGGAGACCGAGCGGCCCCATCATCCGCTCCACCTCCGCTGCAGCACCATCGAGTCGGGGATGGACGGTGCCGAAACCGAGCAGCCGGTCGGGATGCTCACCGACGAACGCCGCAAGATCGTCGTTCGTCGTCGGCGAGGGGTCGAACAGGCCGTCATGGCTGAGGACGACGGCTTGTTCGATCCCCGCCCCGTCCATGAATGCGACGAAGTCGTCGACCCCGAAGGCGACCCCTCCCAGCCAGCTGGTGGTACGCCAGGACGGCGTGTGGGTGTGGAAGTCGATCACAGCGCCTCGGCCAGCTCGATGAAACGGTCGGCCGCTCGCGCCACGAGGTGGTCGAGCCGACTCCGTCCGGCCACCGCCTCCGCCTTGGCAGGCTCGTCGGTGTAGCCGTCGATCGCCTGCCACAGCGCGGGCGTGTGGACGCCCACGTCCTCGACCGCCAGGACCGCAGGACTCGTCGACCGCGCCTCCGGGACGGTTGTCGTCTCAGGGTGGAGCGCCAGCATCAAGGACGTCTCGAACTCGCCCGCGTGCCCTGGGGCGAAGACGTCGTCCTCCCGAGGAGCCAGCCGCCAGTAGTCGAGGTGGGCCACGGCGAGTCCGAGGGACGATGCGGCGTCGGCGGCTGCCGCCTGGCAGATACCGACGTTCCCACCGTGGCCGTTGACCACGACCACGCGTCGACCGCCCTGTGCCGCGACCGATCCGAACACGTCGCCGAGGAGGGCGAGGAGCGTCGCCGGCTTCAGCGAGAGCGTCCCGCCGAACGGCAGATGGTGGCCCGAGACTCCGTAGCCGATCGTCGGCGCGACGAGGAGAGTGCGGCTCGACCGCTGGGCCGCGGCCTGCGAGCCCTGCCAGGCGACCGCTTCCGCCAGGAAGGCGTCCGTGCCCGTGGCCAGATGAGGTCCGTGCTGCTCGGTCGCCCCGACGGGGACGACGACCAGCGCGTCCGGCAACCAGCGTCCGAGGGCCTCGCGACCAGACTGCGACCAGAGTGCGGCGACTGAACCCACACCGACCTCCATGCTCGAAATACCGGAAATGATTTCCGATACGCGAACATTACGAGACCGGAACCGCCCTTGGCAACGATTCGGCGGGACATCCAAGGCGCCGTGAGACCTCGGTCGTCAGACCGACCAGCCCCGTGGCGGCGTCCCGCATGCGATCCGGTGTGAGGTCACGCGCGAAGCCCGTCACACCCAACGCCCCGGCGACGTGGCCGTCGATCCCGAAGAACGGGGCGGCCACGCATGAGATCTCGGCCTGCTCCTCTTCCTCCTCCATCGCATAGCCGTGCTGGCGCACGTCCTCGAGGAGCGAGAGGAAGGCCTTGCGCCCGCCCTTCGGCGCATTGGGGCCGCGGCCCGGCGTCAGCCTCGACAACAGCGGCTCGAGCTCGTCGGGGTCGAGGTACGCGGCGATGGCGCGGCCCAGGGCCGTGAGGTTGAAGGGAGCAATCTTGCCGGAGTAGGTGTCGAACTGGACGAATCCTGGCGTCGCGGCCTTGGCGACGTACACCACCGAGTGTCCGTCGAGAACCCCCATGTGCACGGGCATGCCGAGCTTGTCGGCGAGCATCCTCATCTCACTCGTCGCCACCCTCGAGAGGTCCGCGTCGCGGACCAGCTGGCTCGCGAGCCCGTACAGCCGCAGCGTCGGGCGCCAGAAGTGGCTGCGCCCGACCACGCGCCGCGTGGCGTACCCGCGCTGCTCGAGCGTGTAGACGATGCTCGCGCAGGTCGCCAGCGGGATGTTGGTCACCTTGGCGAGGGCCGTGAGCGTGAGCTCCTCCTCGGCCTCGACCAGGTGCTCGAGAACCGTGAGAGCCCGGTCAACCCCAGGGGACGCCGGCCGATCTCCCGCCTTGCTGCGATCATCCATGGGTCAACCTTTGCCTCTCGTCGCCGTTGCCGGTGCATCGTTGCAGTGGGCAGAATGGTGAAACGTCGCCGCCCGGGCCTAGACTATTCTATATCTCGAATGTGTCTTCACAATGCCGAAGAAAGGTCTGCGTGTGGCGAGTCTCCCGGTCTCGGGCCCAAGCATCACCGGTGTCGTAGCAATCGTCCGCCTTCGCGGCACGGCTGCCCCCGACGCTCTCGTCGACGCGCTCGTCGACGGCGGTGTCACCTTCCTCGAGGTCACCGCAACGACACCCGGCGCATGCGCCACGATCGAGCGCTGGCGCCGACGACGACCCGAGGCCAGGGTCGGCATGGGGACCGTCCGGACGCCCGACGACGCGCGCGCTGCGATCTCGGCGGGTGCCCACTTCCTCGTGACGCCGACGACCGTCCCCGGCGTCCTCGCCGTCGCCGGCGAGCACGGTGTCCCCGTGGCCTGCGGCGCGCTCACCCCCACAGAGATCGACCAGGCGTGGCGTCTCGGCGCCGACGTCGTCAAGGTCTTCCCGGTCGCGAGCGTCGGTGGCCCGGACTACCTCCGCGCCGTGCGCGACCCTCTCCCGGAGGTCCCGCTCCTGCCCACAGGCGGTGTCGACCGCGGCAACATCCGGGCCTACGCGTCGGCGGGAGCAGTCGGCGTCGGTGTCGGAAGCTCTCTCGTCAGTGAACACGCGGTCGTCGGGGAGCACTGGGACGACCTCCGGGCACGCGCGCGGTCGTTCGTCGACGCCTGGAAGGAGACCGCTGATGCCTGAGGTGCTGACGCTCGGTGAAGCGATGGGCTGCCTCCGCAGCGCCGGACGGGTGAACCTCGGGGACGCGGTGAGTCTGGGCGTCGCAGGTGCCGAGAGCAACGTCGCGATCGGGCTGGCTCGCCTGGGGCACGCGTGCCGGTGGGTCGGAGCCGTCGGGCCCGACCAGATCGGGGAGCTCGTCGTTCGTACGCTCACGGCGGAGGGCGTCGACGTCTCGTGCGTCCGCCGCAGGCCCGAACCGACCGGCATCGTCGTCTTCGAGGAACGACTCGGCGGCCTGACGCGGGTCGACTACCACCGGCGCCACTCGGCCGGGAGCATGGTCTCTGTCGAGGACGTGACCGCTGCGTTCGCCGACGATGCTCCGCAGATCGTCCACCTCACGGGGCTCACGATGGCTCTCAGCCCCGCAGCGGCGGACGCGGTCCGCGCCGCCGCACGTCAGGCCCGCGACCACGGCGCCCTGGTGTCTCTCGACGTCAACCACCGCAGTCGTCTGTGGTCGGCCGAGGATGCTCGATCGGCGTTGGCGACCCTGGCAGGCTTGGCCGACGTCGTCATCGCGTCCGAGGACGAGCTGCCGCTCGTCGCGACCGCAGAGTCGCTCGCCGACCAGGCCGCGCAACTGCTCGAGCACGGCGCGCGCACCGTCGTGGTGAAGCACGGCGCGGAGGGCGCAACCTCGTACTCGACCGACGGAGTCATGCACTCCCCCGCTCGTCGGGTGAGCGTCGTCGACACCGTCGGCGCGGGAGACGCGTTCGTGGCCGGCTACCTGTCGGGCGTGCTCGACGGGCTGTCCGAGACTGCCCGTCTCCTTCGCGCCAACACCGTCGGCGCCTTCGCGGTGGGCTCCCGCGGCGACTGGGAAGGGCTTCCTACCAGGGAGGAGCTCCCCCTGCTCGACGTGGCGCCCGGCGAGGCCGTGCGGTGATGCCGCCCGCGTGAGCGAGCGGCATCACCGAGGTCGGTCACACTGCGGGCGGCCCGCAGCCCTTCACCGCCATCACGTCGATCTCCACCAGGATCCCGCCGAGCTCCGATCCCGCCGTCGTCCGCACGGGCAGGGGCTCGGTGAAGAACTCGCGGTACGCCGCGTCGAACGCGTCCCAGTCACGCTCGACGTCCGCCAGGTGTGCGGTGACCTTCACCGTGTCCTGCAGGTCCGCACCGGAAGCGGCGAGGGCGGCGGCGACGTTGCGCAGCGTCTGACGCGTCTGCTCTGCCACGTCGTCACCTCCGACGAGCTCGCGCGTCACCGGATCGACCGGCCCGAAGCCGGCGGTGACGACGAGATCGCCGACCACCACCGCCTGCGAGTACCAGCCTCGGGGCGCAGGGGCCTGCGCCGTGCTGACGCTCTCCTTCTTGTGCCGGCTCATGGCCGTCACATCCCGAACGAGATCGCGGACTCGAAACCGTTTCCGCCGAAGCGGCGCGGCGCCGTCCAGGGGTTGCTGGCGGTCGCGCCGTTGCCTGGATGGATCCAGACCGACCCCGAGGAGTCACGTACGACGAGGTCAGGGTGGCCCGTCCCGTCGACGTGGGCGACGTCGAGCGACGTCACACCGGACCAGTCGCCGTCGATGGTGATCGGGTCTCCGGTCGCGGTCGGGAAGACCCACAGCGAGCCGTCGTTCTCGAGATCGACCAGGTCGGCATACCCGTCGTCGTCGAAGTCGTGGAGCGCGAGCTGCGAGGCCTGCTGCCAGTTGCTGCCGACCCACACTCGCGGGTCCCAGGGGAAGCTCGTCGTCGAGCCGTTGCCCGGGTAGGCGTAGAGGTCACCGCCCGGCTGCCGTCCGACGAGGTCCGACTTGCCGTCGCCTGTCACGTCACCCGCGAGGATCATGTCGAAGATGTTCCATCCGGTGCCGGCGAAGTACCGGCTCGGCCACGGGTTCCCGGTCGCCGCACCGTTGTGGAGATAGATCCACAGCGTGCCGTTGGCCGCCGCGCGGTCGAGGACGAGGAGATCCTGACGGCCGTCGCCGTTCACGTCGTCGACGAGGATCCGAGAGGCGAATCCCCACTCGGTGCCGGCGGCGCGCAAGGTGGTCCAAGGGTTGCCCGACGTCGACCCGTTGTTCGGAAGGACGAACAAGCTCTGTCCGGTCCCGAGGCGTGCTGCCAGCTCGGGCCGCCCGTCACCGTCGACGTCGCCCACGAGGATCCCGGTCGCATAGGTGAACCCGCTGCCTGCCGGGAAGCTGGTCGACGGCGACCACATGCTGCCCGGTGTGGTGCCGAGGCTGGGGTGGACCCGGAGCGTCCCCGACTCCGTGCGCGCGATGATGTCCGGCCTGCCGTCCGCGGTGACGTCGGCGAGCTCGAGCCGGTCACCCAGTCCGAAGCCGGTCACGCCGGTGACGATCGACGTCCAGAAGTTCGACGTCGTCGCTCCGTTGTGCGGATACACGAGGATGTTGCCGCTGCCGTCGCGCGCGACGATGTCGGGGTTGCCGTCACCCGTCGCGTCGCCGAGCATCAGGGCGTTCGCGAGGTTCCAGCCGGTGCCCGACCAGATCGGCGACTGCGTCCACGGGTTCGACGTCGTCGAGCCGTTGCCGCGGTAGACCCAAAGCGTCCCGCCCGAGTTGGATGGATCGCGGACGAGAAGGTCGGCAGACCCGTCGCCGGTGACGTCTCCGACCCGGATCGTGTCGGCCAGGTTCCATCCCGTCCCCGCGTGGACCCGTGTGGTCCACGGATCGGCTGGGTCGCCGTTGTTGGGATAGATCCACAGGGTCCCCCCGTCGGCACCAGGGTCGCGGACGATCAGGTCGTCCTTCGCATCTCCCGTGACGTCGGCGAGGACCGCGAGGTCGGCGAACTCCCATCGTGTGGCCGTCGTCCGGTAGGTCTCCTCCCACGGGTTGGACGTCGTCGACCCGGTGGTGTCGTAGATGCGGATCGCCCCGGCGTCGGCGGCGGACATCTGCGCGACGAGGTCGGCGCGGCCATCACCGGTGACATCCGGAGGAAGGGCGCTCGCCGCGAGCGAGCGCGCGGTGTTCTCGCCGGCCGCTGCCGACGGCGTACGCGGTGCCTTCTTGTTCGTCCCTCGCTCGAGGAGACGATCGGCGTTCCACGTCGGCTCGGCCTTCTTGTGGTGGCGGACCTTGTCGCGTCCGTCGCGTGGCGTGGCGCTCGCCTCGGCGGCGTGCGTGCCCGAGAGCCCGACGACTAGCGCGGTCGCGAGCACGCCGGTGCGCGTGAGTGACTTCTGGGACATCAGAGGACGATCCTCTCCTGTGCGCGGTACTTGCGGCCGTTGACCTTGATCCACTTCACGCCCGAGCCGGGGACGCCGTGCAGGACGACCTTGCGGGGCGGGTGGTGCCACCGCCCCTTCCAGCGGACGTCGAGAGTCCGCCCGTCCTGCGAGAGCTCGAACGCGAGGTCGACCTGGCCGTACGTGGTCGGGACGTTGAGGAACTCGGTCTTCTGCTCGGACGAGAGCCACTCGTTCGGACACATCCGCATCAGGTGCAGATCCTGAGGTGAGATCGAGTCGTCGATCACGGAGTGCAGGACCGACCACACGACGATCGGATGGCTGAAGAGGTTGCCGTAGATCGCGTGCCGGTGCTCGCTGGAGATGTAGGTGTCCTGCGACAGTCCACCGACCAGCAGTCCGTACATCCCTTCCAGGTAGCGGTCGCGGTCACCGAGCTCCCAGTTGTGGAACATGTTCCAGCTGTAGCAAGGCTCGCTCGACGACTGCTCGTGGTCGAGGACCGCCCGATAGAGCGCCGAGTGGTGCACGGGGTCGAACAGCTTCGTGTTGGGACCGACCCGGAAGAACTCGACGAACGACCTCATCAACGGGTCGGAGGCCGGCATCAGGCCCGCCCACACCGACATCAACGCTCCGGTGTCGAGCATCGTGAAGTCGTCCCACACGCCTTCGCCCGCGAACTGCGGCGGGAACACCGGCCACTCCTTGCCGTCCTCGTCGGTCCACTTCTTCGAGCGGTCTGCGAGTGCGTGGATGGCCTCGACGAAGGTCTGCTTGAAGCCGTCGGCGAACGCGGCGAACTCGGCTGCCCTCGGATGCTGCTCCCGCTCCAGCAGCGTGATCGCGGAGCGCAGGCCCTTGTACGTGAAGCACTGGGCGATGAAGCCCTGCGTCTCCACCCCCTCGTCGGTCGAGTGACCCGGCGGCATGATGCCCTTCACGCCGTCGTGGTTCGTCCTCGCGCAGGCGTCGACGATGTAGTCGCACGCCTTCACGATCGGCTCGACCCACCGGTCGATGAACTCCCGTCGGTCGGTGACAAGGGCGTGGGTGCTCAAGATCTCGAGGATCGCGCCGTGATCGCTCATCCAGTCGATCGACTGCAGGGTCTTCGGAGTCGAGAGGTAGCCGGGGTACGACCCCTCGGGGAACACCGAGCTGGGCGGTTTGCGCGTCCCCTGCGTGACCATGTAGATCTCCGCATGCTTCTCGACCACGTCGTGGTAGCCGAGCCGGTCGAGGAACATGTGGCTGACCATCGACGTCGGCGTGCTCCAGAGCACGTCGTACGCGTACGAACCGGAGAGGAACGAGTAGAGCCCGGTGTCCGGACTCTTCTCGGCGACGATCTCCGCGAGCTGGGGGCCTCGCCGCAGCACCTGGTTGACGTAGTTCTCGGGCGTGCGGACAGTCGCCACCGTGGCCTCACGCTGCTGCCAGTACGCCTCGCACTCGGCGAGCACCGCATCGCGCCCGGGAGCGATCTCGGCCTTCACGTCGGCGAGCGGCTGCGGGAGCATCGGGATCTGGAGGTCGACGTGGGCGCCGACCTTCACCGGCAGTCCGAGCCGCAGGTCGTACACGCCGTCCCGCCCGGAGTTCTCCTCCATGGCGATGGTGCCCTTCTCGGCGGTGGTCACCATGAGGCGTACGTTGTCGTCCTTGTCGGTGATCGGGACGGTGATCGCCTTGCCGGCGGGGTTCCATACCCGCTGCATCGTCAGGCCACCAGCGATCGGCGCCTCGTCCGGCACGACGGTCAGCGGGACGCCGTTCTCCTGCTCGTACGGGCCGCGGGGCTTCATGTACGCCTTGCTCAGCCACAGCTGGAACGTGAAGTCCTTCGGCGCCTTCACCGGATCGACGTACACGACCTCGAATCGGACCCAGGCATAGATCGGTTCGACCGCGGTCTCCACGTCACCCCCGCCCGGGATGTGGCCGAAGACGGTCTGCCGGATGATCAGGCCCTCCTGGCGGCGGTACTCCGTCCACAGGACCGGCGCGTCGCGGTCTTCCTCCCAGCCCTGCTTGCGGAACCCGAGGTCGTCGTCCCACACCTCGTGCACCGACGTCGGGAAGCTCGGGAAGCCGCCCCCACGCTGCGGCATGACGACCGTGAGCTGGAAGTTCTTGCCGAAGTACGGCTGAGTGTTGGGCTTTGCCGCGATCACCCAGCTCGGGTCGCAGATGAGCGCGCCGTTGTAGATCGAGTTGAAGCGGAACAGGTGCCCCTTCCACCCGATCGGCGTCCACACGTTGCGCTGCGGGAGCCACCAGTGCTTGGCGTTCTCGACGTTCGGCTCGGGGCTGCCGGGGCCGAGCGCGGTCGAGACGAAGGTGTCGGCCGCCGCCTCGGGCACGAGCGCTTTCGGAGCGGCGACGACGAGTGCACCTCCTGCCGCCACCCCGCCGCTGAGTTGGAGAATCCGTCTTCTGGATACGTCGGTCATGCCAGCCTCCCTGGATCGAACTTCTGGACGTGTGTGGGTCGCGGTCAGAGGAAGAAGGTGCGCGCCGGATCGACGAACCCGCCGGCGACGATCACGGAGATGCCGTAGGGCCGGACCGCGAAGCCGCCGTCGTTGTGCCAGGCACGGACGTCACCGTTGGCGAGGATGACCGCCACCTCGGCACGGCCGTCGTCATCGAGGTCGGCGAAGCGCAGCCGCGACGGATCGGTGAAGCCGTCCGCGACCACGACCGACGTCCCGTACGGAGAGGAAGCGAAGCCGGCGTCGTTGTGCCAGGCCCAGACGTCACCGTTCGGCTGGACGAGGGTGATCTCCGCCCGGCCGTCGGCATCGAGATCGGTGAACGTCGTGCGGTCGGGGGTGAACCCGGCGGCGATGACGACCGAGTTGCCGTACGGGTTCGCACTGAACGCGCCGTCGTTGTGCCAGGCCCACACCTCGCCGTTGGGCTGGATGGAGATGAGCTCAGCACGACCGTCGTCGTCGAGGTCGGCGAAGCGGACCCGCGACGGATCGGTGAAACCCGCCGCGATGACGTGCGACTGCCCGAACGGCGAGGCCGCGAACCCGCCGTCGTTGTGCCAGGCGCGGATCTGGCCGTCGGACTGGACGTGGATCATCTCAACCAAGCCGTCGTCGTCGAGGTCGGCAAACCGCAGCCGCTCGGGGGCGTACCCGCTGGTGATGACGGTCGAGCTGCCGTACGGGTTCGCGAGGAAGCCCCCGTCGTTGTGCCAGGCGCGGACGTCGCCGGACGCTTCGACGTACGCGATCTCGGAACGCATGTCGCCGTCCAGCGACGACGCTCGGCGCCCGCCTTGGACGGGAGTCGTGCCGGCCCACGAAAGGTCGATCGAGAACATGTGGCGCGCGCCGCTCACCCACCCGTGGAAGACGAACTTGTCGCCGCCGGTGAGCCCGTCCGCAGCGGTGACGACGTCGCCTCCGCCCGGTCCGCAGATGCCGGAGTTCCCTTGCGTCATCAGGACCTGACCGGTCGCCCAGGGGCCGTTGAGACTGGGTGCCGAGGAGAAGTAGGTCGAGTAGCCGCACCCTCCGTAGCCGCCGGCGGAGTAGACCAGCGTGTACGAGCTGCCGCGCTGTACGAGGTCCGGAGCCTCGATGACGGATCCGGCGGGCGTGGTGATCAGTGCGGTCGCGGCGCCGACGAGCGCTGTCCCATTGTTCGTCGTCTGACTGAGCCACAGTGTCGACGACTGCCCTATCGCGTTGCCGTCGTTCTTCCAGAGGAGATAGCGCGTCCCGTTCGCGGCGACGAACGTGTTCGCATCGATCGCACCACCTTGGGACAGGGGGCAGATCAGCGGTCCGCCGGCTGCAGGCGTGAACGGGCCCAGCGGCGACGTCGCGGTGGCGACGCCGATGCACTGCCGACCAGAGGACGCGTGGCGCGCCGTGTACGTCATGGTGAGCGTTCCGTCGGGGTTGGGTTGCACGTCGGGCGCCCAGGTCGCCCCGGCCTGCGCCCAGCTCGGCGACGGCCCACCCGGCATCGCGTCCCCCCGTACGGTCCACGGCCCGTCGATCGTCGGGGCGCTGGCGACCGGGACGTGGCGGAAGTTGTTGGTCGCGTAGGCGTACCAGGTGTTGCCGACCCTCACGATCTCGGGATCGGGGAAGTCCTCGGCGATGAGAGTCTTGGGCACCTCCAGCGCGCGTGCGGGAGAGAACGTCATCGTGACGGCCGCCATCACCGCGAGCACGGTGAGGACCCTTCGTACGTGCCTTCTGGACCTCATGACAGCTCCCTCAGCGCAATGTTTCGGTATTTCGGAAATGTCTTCCGATTACCGTGCGATAACAATGGCACTAGGTCCGGCCGCTGGCAAGGGCGGCGAGGGTAGTCTCTTGCCGTGACCACGGTGGATGTCGGCGCTGCGTACGACGAACGCGCCGACGAGTACACCGAGCTGCTCGGAACGGTTGACCAGATGGCGCGTCAGGATCGAGCGACGATCGAACGGTGGCAGGCCGGCATCGATGGGAGGATCCTCGACGCCGGGTGCGGCCCAGGTCACTGGACCGAGCTGCTGTCCCAGGACGGCACGCGCACCGTGATGGGGGTCGATGCGTCTGCTCGCTTCATCTCCGCGGCGCGACGGAACTTCTCGCACCCAGCCTTCTCGCGAGGCGACCTCGCCGCGCTGCCGATGGGGTCTGGCTCTGTCGACGGCATCCTGTCCTGGTACTCGATCATCCACACCCCGCCTGCGGCGGTTCCTACGATCATCGGCGAGTTCGCCCGCGTCCTGGCTCCCGGCGGATCCGTCCTGCTCGGATTCTTCGACGGCGAACCCGGCGCAGCGTTCGACCACGCGGTGACGACCGCGTACTACTGGTCCGCGGAAGCGCTCGGTGCGCTGCTGACGCCGTTCGGATTCGTCGTCGAGAGGAGCTCGGCCCGCCAGGATCCCGGCGTCCGACGGCAGGGCGACCTGACGGCGAAGCTCGCAGCCTGAACGCCGGGCGTGGTCACCGCGGCAGCTGTCCCGGCGAGGGCATCGGGGACCACATGCCTGCGTCCCAGTTGGAAACTGCAGTCAGTCGAGGGGCTCGAACTCGTTGAGTCGCCAGGTCTGGTCGAACCATGGTTCGAGCGGGCCATAGATACGGAAGAGCTGGAACCACGACTTGCCCGGGATGGTCTCAACCCAGTTCGTCTCCTGGCCCTCAGGGGCCACGGGGCCGAAGTACAGGTCGTGGGAACCGTCGGCGTTGGATCGGAGAGTGCCCGTGTTGCTCGCCAGAGCCGGCCAGATCGTCGAGGGCACCTGGAGAAGTGACCGCGTCTGCGTGTCGTAGAGGTCGACCGCCCAGAAGTTCTTCGCAGGGACGTCCGGGTCGACGTGCAGCCGGTACGTCCGCGCCCCGTCGAGGAGATCTCCGCGGCTGTCGTGGATCGTGTAGGCGTAGGCCGACCCAGCACCGACCTGGGCGTGAGCCATCGCAGGGGTCACGACGGTGGCCAGGTAGTGGAACTGCGTACGGGCGTCCAGCAGCCGCGCCCCGTTGCGGAGGAACTCGTGGCTGCCTCCGACGAATCCCACCTTCCAGGACCCGTACAGGACCGCCTCGGGGTCGCGGGACTCGAAGGCGACCGTGCGTGCGATCCCGGCACCGATCTCGGCCGCTCGGGTGAGAATGCCGCGCATCCTCTCGTCCGGCGTGAAGGGCTGGCCAGCGACCAGACCGATGGCCGCGAGCTGCCCGGCACGCTCTGCGTCGAGGGCATCGGTCGGCTCCTCCTGGAGGAGCTCGTCGACCTCCTCGAAGAAGGAGAAGTCGTTGCTGTGCACGGTGTTGAAGACCTGCTCGGCGAGGTTGACGAACTCGTTCGCCTCCGGTGCCGCTGCCTCAGCGAGCGGATAGATCCTGGTCTGCTTGATCTCCGGGACGCCACCGAGCGCCCGGAGCACCACCCAGTTGGAGTACGTCGGGCAGTGGTAGGTGAAGTAGCCGTCAGGGACCTCGCCCTCGTGACCGGGCGGGAGGAACAGGTACTTGCCGCCCTGTCCGCCGTCGGGACCCGCGATGCCCATGTCGGCGACGTAGCGGAACCAGAAGTCGTCGACCACGCACAGCGACTGCGGTGGCGCCTCGATCACGGTCGGACCCCACGCTCTGAGGTCGAGGAACGTGGTCCCGTAGGTGGTCTCGGTGTTCGGGGTCAGGAACAGGCTCCGAGAGTTCGCTCGCGGATCGGTGAAGCCGATGACCTGCGGCGACGTGATGCCGGCTGACTGCAAGCCACGACGCATCGCGACCAAGGAGGCGCCGGGGACGGCGTTCAGGAACACCTCGATGCCGCGCATGAGATCGAGAGCGTCGTAGACGGTGGACACGGTGTCCGGACGCGGCACTCCGTCGAAGAACTGCAAGGACCCGAACGGCGAGTCGATCGTGTCCGCGGACGAGAGTCCGTCGATCGCCTCCCGCATCTGCTCGGGCGTCAGCCCACTACCTGTAGCCCCCGAGACCGACATGCATTCCCCACTCGTGATCGACGCTGCTCTTCACACCATCGCAGCGAGAGAGGGTCTGCTGGATCACCCGTAGCGGGTGAACGGGCGCCCTGCGGGCTCACCAGGAGAGCTCGATCTCCACCTCGTGCTCGTCGTCGCTGATCTCGACCTCGACCTTGAGGTCGACCTCCTCGGGCACGTGCATGGTGATGCGACGCCCCTTGTGCTCGAACTCGACGGCGTTGTTCCGACCGAGGGCGTCGGCGAAGGCGTGGAGTCGCGCGGCGGCTTCCTCCCGCCGCAGTCGGAGGGTCGTGTCTGTCTCGAACAGGTCCATGTCGTCTCCTGTGGTGGTTATACGCGGTCGACGTAGATGACTTCGATGGCGTTGTTGCCGTAGCCGAGGCGGTTCCACGGCGGGACGTCGGGTTGTACGTTGCCGGCGGCGTCGGTCGCTCGGGCTCGCAAGGTGTGGCGGCCGATGTTGATCGACTCCCAGGTGAAGGTCCAGTCCTGCCACTGATAGTCGCTGCGGGCCGGTTCGAGCTCGGCAGGGTGCCAGTCGCCCTCTCCCGTCAGGCTGACCTCCACACGGGCGATCGGGCCGGCGCCCGACCATGCCTTGCCCCTGACCGTGCAGGTCCCGACATCGATGGTCGACCCGGGTGTCGGGTCGGTGATCCGCGAACGCACGCGCATCAGGGAGACAGGTTCGTGAGGTCTGTCGGGCCACTGGTACATGTAGTGACCGGTCTGGAACTCACCGCTGTAGGGCTCGACGAGGACATCGATCCGCTTGAGCCACTTCACCGAAGCGACGGCGTACCAGTGGGGGACGACAAGCCGGAACGGAGCGCCGTGGTCGCGACCCAGCGGCTGGCCGTTCATCTCGTAGGCGATGAGGATTCCCGCGGACGGATCGGTGGCCTGTGCGATGGGCAGCGACCGGGTGAAGGTCAGGTTGTCCTGATCGGTCTCGGGCAGGATCGCCTGGAGGTGGTAAGGGCCGTGGTCAGCCCCTACCGCAAGAACCTCGACTCCTTCGGCTGCGGGCTCGACCTTCGCCAGGACTTCGTGGAGGAGTGCACCTCTCCACGTCGCCGTGGAGACTGCGAAGTCACCCCACGGTTCTCCGGTCGGCAGCGGCCGCATCTCGAGACGGCCGTTTCCGGCGCACTCGAGGGTGACCGTGTGGTCGTGGGCGGGCATGGCACGGAGGTCGTCGACGGTCAGAGTGATCCGCGTGCCGACCGCGCCGCCGATCTCCAAGATCCCGTCGTGCTCGGGCACCGCGAAGTTGCTGCGGACATAGTGGAGCTCCGTGGGAGTGGTCTCACCGGCGAGCGCAGCGGGCGGGGCCTCGGCGTTGTAGGGCGCGGGATTGATCATCACCAGCGCGGCGCGTGCCGCTTCGAGTTCTTCATCCACGGTCATGGTGTCAGCCTCCTGGGCACGGCGTTGCAGGACGAGTCATCAGAAGTCGGAGTCGTCGAAGGTCGGTTCGCGGCCGTCGTTGAAGGCACCGATGCCCTCGACGCGATCGGGGTGGACCGCGGAGCGCCAGTGCGCGTCCATCATGATCGCGATCGCCTGTTCGATCGGCTGTCCCTCGCCCAGGTGCACCGCGCGCTTCACCGCCTGGACGGCCGTCGGCGAGTTGCCGGCGATCTTCTCGGCGATCCGCAATGCCGCGGAGGCCAGATCGCCAGGTGCATGGATCTCGTTGACCATCCCCAGCCGGTACGCCTCCTCCGCCGGGATCGGGTCGCCGGTCATCAGCATCTGAAGCGCCTTGCCACGGGGCAGGAGCCGGGGCAGCAGCGCCGGTGAGCCGCCTCCGGCGGCCAAGCCGAGCATGGCTTCAGGCTGCCCGAAAACCGCGTTGGACGAGGCGATGATGAAGTCGGTGCTCTGAGCCAGCTCGCATCCCCCGCCGTACGCGATGCCGTTGACGGTGGCGAAGATCGGCTTGCGGAGCTCTCGGACCGTGTACAGGGTTCGGTCGAATGCTTGACGCTGCCGCAGCCAGTCCTCCTTGGTCATGGCTTTGCGCTGCCGCAGATCGCTTCCCACGGAGAAGGCACGGTCGCCAGTTCCTGTGAGGATGACGACCCGGACGGACGTCTGAACCGCGATCTCCTCGACCACCTCGGTCAACAAGGCACCCATCTCGGTGGTGATCGCGTTGTCGGCGTGCGGCCGGTTGAGGGTGATCCGGGCGATGCGGCCGTCGGAGACGTAGTCCAGGAGCACGGGCGGCTCCGTCTCCTCGACGTCGGGAGCGGGAAGGCTGAAGTCGAGCGCTGCCCAGCGGTCGGTGCCGGATGAGCTCATGATGCTGCCTCTCTGTGGTGACGCCATTCAGGTGTCCAGCTCGGCGAGCCAGCGCAAGGCGCTCAGACTCGGGGCGAAGCAGTACTCTCCGCCGCGGGTGACGACGAACGGCGGCAGGTCCTGGAGCCGACGACGGATCGGTCGTTGCGGGATCGTGAAACTGCTGGAGTCGTCGTGAGGTCCGACGAGCGGGTCGGACTCCAGCGGAGCGCCGATGAAGATGCCGTCGTTGAGCCACTGGGTCTTCACGAACTCGAACTGTCGTCTGATGTGGGCGCCGGCAAAGACGAAGATGATCCCGCGGTCGATCCCGTCATCGTCCAGCACACCGTCGGGGAGCATCGGTCCGTAGCTCGTCCCGCGTCGGATCATCCGATGGAGCCGGACGTCGACGCTGCCTTCGTGATCCAGCGCATCTCGAGGATTGGCCCTACGCGCGTGCGCACCCACGGGACACTTGAAGCCGCGCGGGTCGTCGGCAAAGCCGAAGTCGTTGTTGCGCTGAGGGTCCCTGCCGAGCTCCGGATCGTCTCGGTCAGGGGTGAGTGCCAGCGGGGCACCGCTCTGCCAGCGGCCGACGACCTTCGCGCCGAGGAGATCCTCTTCCGTCGCGTTCGCCGATCTGGAACGAAGGTACGTCCGGTAGGCCGCCACCTTGGTGTGCAGCTTGCGGATCACCACGTAGGTGCCGTTGCGACCCAGTACGTCCGGGGCCGGCATGGGCGGCAGCTCTCCTGTCTCGTCCGGGTACCCCAGGATGATCTCGCCTGCCTTGAGGGGTCGCTCTCGGGGATTCGTCGGCGCCCGACCACTTCCCTCGACGGCGGGTTGGCCAATGCCGTCCTTGAAACCGAACGACGTACGCCCCGTCGCCAGCTGATAGCAGTCCTGACGCCAGACAAGCTCGATCCCGGGGAGCTCTACCTGGGCTGCGCGCGCCTTCTCCGCGGCGGCTCGGAGCCGTGACTCGTCGGACGAGAGCACAGCGATGGCGACGTGGACGTCGGCGGCTCCGAAGGGTTCCTCCCAGTGGTCGGGACCGCTTTCACCAATGTCCCCGAGGAGCTCGGCGCGGGCCGCCATCCCTTGCCGGAACTCCGGCGCGAAGCTCTCCAAGGAGGCCGCCGGGACGCCGAGCGCCTCGAGCCCGTGGTAGGTGAACGCGACCGTCAGCGACGTGTCGCCTGCCGCATCGACAACACCGGCGGAGCTGACGATCCGGTGCAGCCTCCGTACCAGCTCACGTCCGTCCTCGCGGTCACGGATGCACAGCAGCAGGTACGTGCCGACGTACGGAGAGGGACGCTCGTACAGGGCCCCTGCCTGGATGTCGTCAAGCTCCAGCGATACGCCCGGCGTGACCTCCAAACCACTCACCGCCGTTCCATGATCAGTGGTGCTCGGGAGGCTCGGGCGGGTTCGGGTTCGGCAGCGCCAGGTACGGGAAGCTCGTCGTGCCCGGCCGCGTGGCAGCGTCGACCCCGTCGCTGATCGTGGGGCCGTGGCCGGCATTGACGAGCTGGGTGAAGAGCGTGTCCATGACGTCGTCGTTCAGCGTCCGGCCGCCGCAGGTCGCGTTCGGCTCACCGTGCCGCGCGGCCAGCTCGATCTCGAGGAACGAGCCCTGCTCCACGTACGGCTTCGTGACGTCCACGACCAGGTAGTCGGCGAGGACCAGGTCTGTCAGCGGATGGCTGCCGTTCTCGCCCTGATGCCAGTCGGCCTTGCCGTCCAGGCCGTCCCAGAACGCGAGGTTCGCGTCGAGCCGCGCTCGATAGGCACCGGAGTAGGAGTCTCCGAGGTGGAACGCGTCGTCCATGTTGTAGAGGTCGCGGATCTCGAGGTCCCGGTTGACCGGGTCGAAGTCCCTCGGCGCGAGCATCATGTTCTTGACCTCCGGGCGACCCACCCGTTCGATCCTGACGTTGAACTCGCCGCGCGTGAGTGTCTCGGCGACGACGCCCACGAGCGTCCATCCAGGCAGCATCTCGGTGTCGATCTCGATGACGATGCTGAGTACGTTCTTGCCGTCCAAGAAGATCGTGCCGTGATCTGTGAAGGCAAGCTTTCGCGTCGCGATCGTGGCCAAGGCCGCCCGGGCATCCATGATGAACGGGTCCCACCGGACGCCGGCGAAGATCCGCACTCCTTGTCCGGTCCCGCCCTCCTCGGCGTTGACCCGAAAGGAGACCTGTTCGCCACTGGGTGCCACGCATGTGCCGTGCTGCTCGTGACCCGGCTCGCCGGTGTTGGGGTCGGACACGTGCTCCGGAGAGTCGAAGACGCAGTCGAGGACCAGCTCGTCATCCTCCGGGACGAAGTCCCAGCCGGACGTTTCGCTCCCCGGCCTGAGTGCCCTCAGCCGGAACCGATACAGGAGGCCCGCGGAGAAGAGGTCGGACGGCTTGGCCATCGGCAGCGTGTTGAGGACGAGGACGAGTCGCCCTGGCACCTCCGGGCTCGGGAATGCGTACACGTCCGTGATGTCCGCGATCGGGTCGGAGAGGGCCCGCGGCCCGGAGATGTGGTCAGACATGACAGCTCCTGGTCTCGCCGCGCTAGTCGGCAGCCTCGTCCAGCAACGGCTGCATCGCTGGATGTTGAAGGAGCTCGGCGGCCTGCGGGTGGTCGAGAACCTGCTGGAACGCCCGGTTCACGCGCTGCGCCTTCCGTATCTCCTTGACCGTGCCGCCGTAGTTGCGGGCATATGCCGCAGCCGTCTGTTCAGCACCGAGGACGAACGCACGCACAGCTGCGACGTCCGGCAGCCCGTCGTACCCCTCCACGTGACGAAAGATCACGTCGAAGAGAGCCAGTGTCGGCCCCGAGGTGAAGAAGTCCTCCATGTACGCGTCCCACGGCCCGTCGAAGCTGGTCACGAACGCGAGGCGCGTGTCGTCGTCGAACAGCACGAACCGTGCCTCGTGGATCGTCTGGATCGCCATGCCGTAGTCACCCGGTCGATACCCGGGTGTGTCCTGCAAGCTCAGCAGTGCATCTCGCAGGGACGACGCCTGCCCGTCCTTGACCCGGAAGAACAGGCTGAACTCGCTCGTGGGCCCGACACTCAGGCCCGGCTGCGTCGCTCCGCTGTCTGGTACGGCCATGGGGGTTGCCTTCCCACTGGACCGACACGCCCGATCGACGCCGGTAACTGCGGCTAGGAGCGCCCAGCCAGATGTGACGTTAGTGCCCTGTCTGTGCGGCCGCCTCACCCTCGGCGGGTGAACCGCCGGAGCGGTGAACGGCGACGCATCCGCGTTGCGGCTGGTCGGGCCCACCCGGCTCTGCCACACTGCGGCTACCGGTCCACAAGGACCGAAACTCACGAGATGAGGCTCGCCATGGATGCCATCACCAACGACTTCGGAGAAGTCCTCCTCTGGTCCTTCTGGTTCTTCATCTGGATCGCAGCACTCATGGTGTGGTTCCGGTGCCTCTTCGACCTGTTCGGCGACCACACCCTCAGCGGCTGGGCTAAGGCCGGATGGGCAGTCCTCCTTATCTTCGTGCCCTGGCTCGGTGCCCTGATCTACCTCATCGCACGCGGCCGGAGCATGACGGAACGCCAGATGGCCAAGGCAGCGGAGCTGCAAGCCGCCCAGGCCGACTACATCAAGCAGGTCGCCAGCACCCCGACGTCGTCGGCAGACCAGATCGCGAGCGCCAAGGCGCTCCTCGACTCCGGCGCCATCGACCAGAACGAGTACGAGACGCTGAAGGCCAAGGCGCTCGCCTGAGGCTCGCGGGACGATCGCGCGTCACGCCGCTCCATACGCCGGCTGTGTGACGGCGATCGCCCCGACCCCGGCGGTGATGGTGAGGAGAAGGCCGTCGCGGACGTAGTGGGCGTCGCCCACCCGGCTGGTGATCATGCGCCGTACGACGTGGTTCTCGGCGCTGATCACGGCTTGGACGTTCTGCGTGCCCAGGCGCGCCACGCACACGGCGAGCTCGTCGACGAGGCGCGAACCGACGCCGTGTCCTTGGCTGGCGTCGGCGACCACGACGGCGATCTCGACCGTTGCCGCGACACCTGCTGCCGAGTGGGTGTCCGGAATCGGCGCCCACATCGCGTGCCCGATGACGACGTCACCACGAACTGCGAGGAGCGAGCCGCCGAGCGCGCTCGGTGTGAGCAGGTGCTTGGCCAGCCCGGGCAAGGATCCGCTGCTCATCCCGGTCAGGAATCGCAGGTACAGAGACTCTGGCGACAGCTCGGCGAGGAACCTCTCCATCGCCTCGAGGTCGTCGGCGGAGCCACGACGAATCCGTGACTCGCCCGCGCCGGTCCGCCTCGGACCCGGTCCCGCAAGGACGGTCATGACCGCGCCCTGTCGGCCAGGAACTCCATGACGACGTCGAGCACACCGGGGTCGTTCAGCAGCGCACTGTGCCCCAGGCCCACCGTCTCGTGTCTTCGACCTCGCGAGCCGTGGGCAGCAGTGATCACGTCAGCCTGGCTCGCGTGCACGACCTGGTCGAACCTCTCCTGGACCACCAGCAGCTCGTCGGCAGGCCCATCCCCGACCGAGAAGCGCTCCCAGATGTCAGACGCGCCGTCGAAGAGCCTCCGCTCGATCGTCCCTCGCAGGTGTGCGTTGACGTCAGGGCCAAGCCTCAGGGCGGAGCAGAAGGCGTCGACGAGATATCCGAAGTCGCCGACTCCGTTGACGACGACGACGCGCGGAGCACTCATCCCGTTGCGGATGGCATGGAAGGCGATCGGCGCTCCGAGGGAGTGGGCGACCACACCCTCGAACGGGCCACTTCGTTCCCCCACCGCCCGGATGATCGCCTCGTGATCCAGGATCGTGCCGGCTTTCCCACGGGTCGCACCGTGGCCGAGTGCGTCGTACGAGACCGGGCTGAAGCCCTCCTCGAGCAAGCGAACGATCATCGGGGCGAACCGCGAGGCGCGTGACCTCCAACCATGGATCAGGAGGACGGGCCGAGGCCCGTCACCCCACTCGTACACGCGGATGCGCCGACCACGCCACGGCAGGTCTGACTGCCTCGCTGATTCGTGAGCGTCGCGCTCGTCCTCTCGGACCGGGCCCCTGACCAGCGGCCGGCGCCACAGCTCGAACGCGGCACGAGCCGCCGTGCGGGACGAAGCTCTTGCGAGCCCGTTGAGGGCGTGCCCGGCAAGCCGTGTGGTGAAGGGCTGTGGCGTCCCGCTCGCCGCCGCCTCGATCGTGGTGGTCATGTCTCCCCCTCTGGCGAATACAATACGAACGATCGTACCAGTTGTTTGAGGCACGGTCGTGCGATAAGTTCTGGGAGACATGAAGAGCGAGCCGACATTGGACGACCACCCCGACGGACGAGTACGCCGCGGCAACGCGACCCGGCGTACGGTGCTTCGTCGCGCCGTCGACGTCGCCTCCGTCGAAGGCCTCGAAGGGCTCTCGATCGGACGCCTCGCGACGGAGCTCTCGATCAGCAAGAGCGGCCTCTTCGCGCTGTTCGGTGCCAAGGAGGAGCTCCAGCTGTCGACGATCCGCGCCGCCAAGCGCATCTACGTCGACACGGTCGTCACCCCCGCGCTCGAGTCACCGCCTGGGATCGGACAGGTCTGGGCCCTCATGAGCGCCTGGCTCGACTACTCCAGAGAACGCGTCTTCCCGGGCGGATGCTTCTTCGCCAAGACGAGCTACGAGTTCGCCGGCCGCCCCGGTGACGTCCACGACGCGCTCGCTGCGGCCCGCCACGAATGGCTCGAGCTGATCGAGCACGCGTTGACCGAAGCGCAGGGGCGGGGCGAGCTGGACGGCGCTGAGTCGCCAGCCCAGCTCGCCTTCGAGCTGAACTCATTCCTCGACGGCGCGAACCTCGACTCGTTGCTGAGCAACGACGACGACGTCTACACGCGCGCCCAGCACGCCATCGGCCGCCGCCTCGCATCGGTGAACCGAAGCGGCGTCGAACCCTGGGCCACCGCCTGACTGCTCGCTCGTCGGCCGAGCCGCGCAGTTCTCTTCGGCCGCCTACGCGAGCCCGTTGTGACGCAGCAGGAGCCAGAGCTCTGCGGCGACGTCGGGATCATCGAGGTCCACGCCGAGCAACGAACGCACTCGCGACATCCGATGGCGCAGCGTGTTCCGGTGGACACCGAGCTCGCGGGACGCAGGCTCCCACTGACCCCAGTTGCGCAGGTAGGCGACGACCGCTCCAGTCAGGTCCGCACGACCGTAGTCCCTCAGTCGGCGGAGCGCGAGGTCGAGGCCGGACGTGCGAAGTGACCGCTTCTCCATGACGACGGTGCTTGCTTCGGGAAGGCCGGCGAGCAGACGCTGCAGCCCGACACGGACGTCGTGGACCCGCTCGAGCGGAACCGGTTCGGAGACGACCGACGAGGCTGCTGGGTCCACCTCCAACAGAGCCGCACCGAGCTCCGCAGGGTCAGGCTTCTCGCTCGGCGCAAGGAACCACAACGCCTCAGGGTCGTGCCACCCTGCGATCGCGGCAGGACACCACTCACTGACGACCTGATCGACGGCAACAGGGGCAGACGTGGCGATGACGACGATGCGCAGCTCGTGTCCGAGCGCGATGTCGAGTCGCGAAGCAAGCCGTGCGGCAGCGTCGGCCAGGCGCATGTCGACGAGCATCGCCACGGCTTGAGCGTGACCATGGGTTCTGGCCTGGTCCTGGTCTCGCCGCAACGCGCCGAGCGTGAGCAGCGACGCGGCCGCGAGACCGACCCGGTGCTGCGTGCCGGAGAGGCGGTTCTCGGTCCCGATGAGCAGATGCCCGGCAACACGCTGGCCGAGCGTGATCGGATAACCGATCGACGAGCCTGTCGTTCGTTCCATCGTGAGCGGCGCGGTCGACGCACGTCGAGACGACGCTCGAAGCTCGGCCGCCACGTCGGCAGCATCCTGCAGCCGACCAGCGGGATGAACGTGCTCCACCTCGCCGGACGGGCCGAGCATGGCGGCCCACCCGCGCATCGCATAGGCCAGCGAGCGAAGCGTCGCCGAGACCGGATCACCGGAGAACGCGGCCTTGACCAGCTCGCTGTGGGCAACCACCGCTTCTCCGAGATCGCGGCGCTCGGCTTCGGTGCGCAGCTTCCAGTAGGACTTTGTCACGTCGAGGAAGGCGCCCTCCGGAGGGACGACCAGCAGCGTCAGCCGAAAGCGCTCGCACGCCTCACGGAGGACCAGCGGGACACCTTGGAGGCTCGGACCGAGACCAAGTCCGAGTGCCGATATCTCCGACCCGGCGAGGCGCGAGACGTACTCGGTGATCCCGGCTTCGTTGCGAGGGAGCGACAGGCCCGTCGTGAGCATCAGCTCGCCGCCGCTCAGGTACGGAGTGGGGTCAGCGAGGTCGCTTACGTGGACCGCACTCACAGGGAGGTCCGGCGCACTCTGAGCGGGCAACGGCCTTAAGACATCGGGGATCGCCGCGCACAGGTGCTGGACGGTGGGGAGATCCATGCCGCCATCTTATGAGACCGCACTCTCAGTTGTGCGCCCCGCCCCGGGTTGATGTGCACAGAGCGATGAACTGTTGTGCAGATCGTCCAACGAACGTGGCCCGGATCACTGGGCAGCATGTGCCCACCGGTCAACGCCGACCGCCCCGCTCCCCTCATGGCCTGATCGCCTCCTGGAGGACCCATGACCCGAAATCCCTTTGCCCGGACACTCACCCGCGTGGTCTCCGTCGCCGTCGCCGCTGTTGTCACGGCAAGTCTCGCAGCGTGCAGTGGCTCCTCCTCGTCGGATGCGAGCTCCGAGCGCGACGCGGAGGTCGTCACCAGCGCGCCCGCAGCCGACGGCGCCATCGACGAGCTCAACTGGGGCGTGCCGTTCGGCGAGCCGCCGAGCGTCGACCCCGCGGCAGGCGGCGACAGCAGCGCGAACCTCATCAAGGCGAACGTCTGCGAACCGCTGCTCCGGCTCAACGACGACTACACCATCAGCCCCGCCCTGGCGGAGTCGTGGGAGTACTCCGACGACAAGCTGACTCTCACGTTCACGATCCGTCAGGACGTCAAGTTCTCCGACGGCAAGCCGATGACCGTCGAGGACGTCCAGTACAGCTTGGCGCGCAACCTCGACCCCGAGCTCGCCTCAACGTGGGCTGGCAGCGTGTACGGCAACGTGAAGGCCGTCACCGCTCAGGGCGACGACAAGATCGTCGTCACGTTCAACGCGCCCGACTCCCTCTTCGTCAAGGCGATGGCGATCACCGCCGGTCTGGTCAGTGAGAAGGCCTACGTCGAGAAGGCGGGCACCTCGTACGGCACGGCTGCGGGCGGGCTCATGTGCACGGGACCGTACTCGATCGCGAGCTGGCAGTCCGGGAGCGGGATGACCCTGGCAGCCAACCCCCACTACTGGAACGACGAGTTCACGCCGCACGCCAAGACGGTGAACCTCAAGTTCATCACCGAGGCGTCTTCGCTCGTCCAGGGCCTCGAGTCCGGCAGCCTCGACGGCTCGTACGACGTGCCGCCAGGCTCCATCGCGTCGCTGCGCAAGACCGGTGAGGTCTACCAAGGACCGTCACCGCAGATGCTGCAGATCTACCCCAATGCCGGGGCGATGGACGACGTGAAGCTACGCCAGGCGGTCAACCTGCTCGTCGATCGCACCGCTGTCGCCGACCAGATCTACCACGGCACGGCCGAGCCGATGTACACCTTCACCCCGGAGCTCCTCTGGGGCGACGGCGCGGAGACGCTGCAGGCTGCGCTCGACGACCTGGACAAGCCGGAGAAGGTCGACATCGACGGAGCCAAGAAGCTCATCGACTCGATGGACAACCCGCCGTCTGAGCTGACGTTGGCGATCATCGCCGGCCACGAGCAGATGCGTCTCACCTCGGCCCTGCTGCAGGAGTCGATGAAGAAGGTCGGCATCACCCTGACGATCAAGCCCATCCAGCCAGCCGAGAACGTCGCCTACTTCACGGATCCGGCCGCGCGCGAGGGCATCGACCTGATCATGAACACTGGCTGGTCCGCCGTTCCCGACTACCTCTTCTACGCCCGGCGCGTCGTGGTGCCCGAGGGGCGGTTCAACCTTCTCGGCTACGAGAACCCCACGGTCACCGACCTGGTCGCGAAGTCGGCCGAGACCTTCGACGAGCCGGAACGCGCCGAGACCTTCGCGGAGGCGCAGGCGATCTTCACACCTGAGGTGCCGCTCATCCCGGTCGCGAACCCGCGCGAGGTGTCGTTCGTACGCGAGGGACTGGGTGGACTCACCACCTCGTTCGCGTACGTCTACCACCCGAGCCTCGCAACCATCGGCGCGACGAAGTAGTTCGTCGCTGTCGTCGCAGGATCCTCCGTTCAACGTCGAACGAGGGCAGGAGGTGGCGGTCCGGATGATCTGGGCCGCCACCCCCGAACCGCAGTAGGACCGCCCCATACGAAGGGAGAATGGGATGCGGAGCGTTCTCAAGAACGTGATCGGCGCGCTCGTCACCATCCTGGTTGCCAGTGCCGTCATCTTCGCGGCCATGCAGCTCGTGCCGGGTGACCCGGCAGCCGAGATCGCGGGCACCGACGCGACCGCCACGGAGGTCGCCCAGATCCGAGAGAACCTCGGCCTGGACCGACCGGCGTGGATCCGCTACTTCGACTGGCTCGGTGGCTTCTTCACCGGTGACTTCGGCCAGTCGCTCCAGCACCGGCAGAGCGTGCTCACCCTCCTCAAGCCGCGGCTCGGAGCCACTCTCATGCTCGATCTGTACGCCACCCTGCTCGTCGTCGTCGTCGGCATCGGCCTCGGGGTCCTCGCTGCCCGTAACCGCCGCGTGAACTCCACGCTGACCGTGGTCAGCAGCGTGTTCGTCGGGCTGCCGACGTTCGTGGCCGCCATCTTCCTCATTCAGGTCTTCGCGATCTCACTCGGCTGGTTCCCTGCCCTCGCAGACACCGGCAACGGTCTGGCGACCACGATCCACTCCCTGACGCTCCCCGCCATCGCACTGTCTCTGTCGTGGATCGCGCTCGTGGCCCAGATATCCCGCGCGAGCTTTCGCGAGCAGCTCGGCCGTGAGCACGTGCAGACCGCGGTCGGCCGCGGCCTCACCGGCAACGCCATCTTCCGCCGGCACGTCCTGCGCAACGGCTCCGCACCGATCGTCAGCGTCATCAGCCTGACGATGGGCGGACTCATCGCCGGATCCGTGGTCGTGGAACGCGCTTTCAGCATCGACGGCATCGGCGCGTTTCTCGTCCAGTCGATCCTGCGCCACGACGCGGAGGTCGTCATGGCGATCACGATGCTCATCGTCGTGGTCTTCATCGTCGTCACCGTCATCGCGGACCTGGCGCAACTGGCCATCGACCCGCGGCTACGTTCCCGAGGAGTACGCCGATGACGACCACCGGACTCGTTCCCCCCACCTCGCGCCGGCGAAGCCGCCGGCTGCGCCCCGAGACCGCTGCGCGTCGGTCGGTGCTCCGCCGCGACCGCGTCGCGCTCGGGCTCACCATCTTCCTCGGCCTGCTGGTCGTGGTCGCCGTCCTCGCGCCGGTGATCGCGCCGTACGCCCCCGACGAGACCGACATCCTCGCGGCGTCACAGGGGCCGAGCGGCGCCCATCTCCTCGGGACGGACGCGCTGGGGCGTGACCTCCTCTCCCGGCTGATCTACGGCACGCGGCTGAGCCTGCTCGGTCCGGTGATCGTCATCGGCGTCGCCACCGTGTGCGCGGTGGCCCTCGTCCTCTCGTCGGTCTGGATCGGCGGCCGGTACGACCGTTTCGTCGGGAAGGCACTCAGCGTGCTGTTCTCCTTCCCCGGCCTGATCCTCGCGATCGTCGTCGTCGCCATCGTGGGCGCCGGCATCACGGGACCGATCGTCGCCTTCTCGATCGCATTCATCCCCTACATCGCTCGGGTCCTCCGCCCGGTCGCACTGCGGGAGCGGTCGATGACCTATGTGAGCGCCCTTCAGCTGCTGGGGGTCTCGGGATGGTGGATCTGCGTACGACATCTGCTTCCGAACATCTTTCCGTTCGTCCGGGCTCACGTCACGATCGCACTCGGCACCGCTCTGGTCGACCTGGCCGCGGTCTCGTACATCGGCCTCGGCGTCCAGGCACCCGCAGCCGAGTGGGGTCTTCAGATCTCGACCGGCCAGGCCGACCTGCTCGCCGGGAAGCCGTGGGAGTCGCTGACGGCCTGCGTCGCCGTCCTCGTGGTCGTCATCGCCGTGAACATCCTCGGCGAACGGCTCGCGGCAGCCGCCCAGAAGGAGGGCCGATGAACACGCTCGAGACCACCACCACGCTCGATGACACCGCGGTCGAACCAGCGGTCGCGATCGAGCACCTGAAGGTCCAGATCCCGGTCGACGGAAGCCCGGCCACCGTCATCCATGACGTCACCCTGACGATCGCGCGGGGTGAGGCCGTCGGGCTGGTCGGCGAGTCCGGCTCCGGGAAGTCGATGACCGCGCGAGCCCTCATGCGCCTGCTTCCGAACGGCGCTCAGGTCGAGGGCGAGGTCCGCTTCGAGGGCGAGGACGTGCAGGCGATGCCTCCTCGCCGCCTCCGGGAGTACCGGGCCTCGAGCATCGCGATGATCTACCAGAACCCGCACGCGCACATCAATCCTCTGCGTACTGTCGGCGACTTCCTCGTCGAAGGGCTCTGCCAGGTCAAACGGGTTCCGCGTCGCGACGCCGAGCGCAAGGTCCTGGAGCTGCTCGCCGCCGTCGGGATCGCCGACGGTCCTCGACGCCTGACCCAGTACCCGCACGAGCTGTCCGGCGGCCTGCTGCAGCGAGTCATGATCGCGGCGGCCCTTGCCACCGAGCCGGACGTCATCCTGGCCGACGAACCGACCACGGCTCTCGACGTCACCACGCAGGAAGAAGTCATCGCGATCCTGCGCGAGGCGCTCGAAACACGTGGGCTCGCGCTGCTCCTCATCACGCACGACCTCGATCTGGCAGGTGCGGCATGCGATCGGCTCGCCGTCATGTACGCCGGCCAGGTCGTCGAGGTCGCCGGTGGTGACGCGCTGGTAGAGCGGCCGTTGCACCCCTACTCCGCAGGTCTGCTCGCCGCACGGCCCGAGCTCGGCAACCGGTCTCGGCTCCGGACCGTTCCCGGTCGGCCGGCCGCTGGCTTCGAGGTCGGGGACGGGTGTGTCTTCGCCGAGCGGTGCGCGTTCGTCACTGACCACTGCGTGGCCGAGCGTCCTGCGCTCCGTCCCCTCCACGACCGGCTGGTCGCCTGCCACCGCGCCGAGGAGCTCGACGGTGCGCTCCTCGCCGACCCCGTACGCGCCGAGACCGGTGCAGACCCACGGGAGGAACTGTGAACGTCCCTCAGCTCAGTGCCCGGGAGCTTCGCAAGGAGTTCGCCGGTGGCCGGAAGTCGGCTCCGGTCGTCGCCGTCGACGGAGTCACGTTCGACGTCGAGCGCGGCGGTTCGCTCGCCATCGTGGGCGAGTCCGGCTCCGGCAAGACCACAGTCGTCCGGATGATCGCCGGCCTGGAGACTCCGACGTCCGGTGAGCTCCTGCTGGACGGCGCACCACTGGCGCAGCACGCACGCGGAGCAGCGGCACGTCTCGCCCGCGCACGTCGGGTCCAGATGGTCTTCCAGGACCCGTACTCGTCGCTCGACCCGCGACAGACCATCGGCGACGGGCTCACCGAGATCATCCGTCTCCACGGGATCGCTGACCGCGCCGAGGGCATGGACCTGGCACTGAGCCAGCTTCAACGGGTCGGACTCGACCAGCGTCACCTCGCCATGCGTCCAGGGAGCCTCTCCGGTGGCCAGCGTCAACGTGTCGCGATCGCACGCGCGCTGGCCGTCGATCCCGAAGTCCTCATCCTCGACGAGGCGGTCGCCGCGCTCGACGTCTCGATCCAGGCACAGATCCTCAACCTGCTGACCGACCTCCGCACCGAGAGCGACGTGACCTACCTCTTCGTGACACACGACCTCGCCGTTGCCCAGCAGGTCACCGACACCGCGATCGTCATGCATCACGGGTGCATCGTCGAAGAGGGCGCGACCGACGCGGTCCTCAACGATCCGCAGGCCGACTACACCCGCCGGCTGCTCGACGCGGTCCCCCGCCGTGGGTGGAAGCCCCGTCGCCGCCTGGTCGTCGGCGCCTGATCGCTGCCCTCCCACCATTCTCAAGGAGATCCATGGACCCCTTCAGCTCCGCCAGCGACATCGCACGTTCGATCCGCGCCGGCGCGATCAGCCCGGTCGATGTCGTCGAGCTCTACCTGTCGCGCATCGACACGTACAACGACGCAGTCAACGCGATCGTGTGGCGCAACGACGACGACGTCCGCCAAGCCGCGAAGGCGGCCGAGGCAGCGCTCGGCTCCGGCGGCGCGCTCCCGTTCTTCCATGGTGTGCCGATGCCGATCAAGGACCTGGTCTCGGTCAGCGGGCAGCCCAACACGCGCGGCGGCCTCGGCACATCGACCGAGCCCCAGCCGGAGAACGATCTCGTCGTCGACCGCATCCTCAACGCCGGCTTCCTCCTCATGGGGCGGACGAACTCGCCTGAGGGCGGGATGACGCAGGTGACCGAGAACAGTCGCTACGGCATCACCCGCAACCCGTGGAACCTCGACCGCACCCCGGCCGGGTCGAGCGGCGGGGCGTCGGCGGCGGTCGCGGCAGGCCTGGCGCCGATCGCCAGCGCGTCCGACGGCGGTGGATCGATCCGCATGCCGGCGTCCGCGACCGGCCTGGTCGGACTGAAGCCGAGCCGCGCGCGCGTCCCCGCGAAGGTCCTCGGCTGGGAGCACGGCACCACGCAGGGTGTCGTCACCCGCACCGTCGAGGACGCGGCCAGGACTCTCGACTACCTGTCGGTCGAGGACCCGCTGGGCTGGTACCGCGCGCCCACCCCTGAGCGTCCGTACGGGGACAGCTACACCGAGGCGGCCGGCCCCTTGCGCATCGGGCTGATGCTCGATGCCCCGAACGGCGTCGAGGTCGACCCGATCTGTGCCGAGACCGCGGAGCGGACGGCGCGGCTTCTCGAGGTGGCCGGCCACACCGTCGTCCCTGTCTCGGCCGACTTCATCAGTACCGAGGCTCTTCGCATCTACAGCACCACCGTGATCGCGGCGTCGCTGCACACGGTCCCCTACGACGACCCGTCGCAGTCGGAGCCCTTCATCATCGCCCGCCGCAAGATGGCCGAAGAGCTGCCCGCCAGCGAGTACGCCAAGGCCGTCCTCCGGCTGCACCTCGAGTGCCGACGCATGGTCGCCCACTGGCGCCGCGACTTCGACGTCCTGGTCAGCCCGACGCTGGCCTGCCAGGTCCCCCCGGTCGGCGTGATCCTGGCCGAGGCCAACGAGCTGCTCGACGGGAGCAGCCCCCGTGAGGCCCGGATGCTCGCGTTCAACTCGTACGCCAACATCCTCGGCCTCCCCGCGATCAGTGTGCCGGTTGGGACGGATTCCGACGGCCTCCCCGTCGGTGCGCAGCTCGTGGGCTCACCGTACGACGAGACCACCATCCTTCGCCTCGCTCAGTCCCTCGAGCGGGAGCTGGACTGGGCCAGCCGCACTCCGGCGGCCTTCACCCACTGACTCCGAGCACCGCAGACCAGAACGTACGAGAAGGAGCAACGCATGGCACTCAGCACTGACGACAAGGTCGAGATCTGGGAGCTGTACTACCAGTACAACTTCACCGTCGACATCCTCGGCGACGCCGAGAAGATGACGGACTTCTTCGTCGAGGACTGCTCGTACGACCACTACCGCTTTCCGGAGCTGGTCGAGGGCAAGACCGCCATCAGGGACTTCATGCAGCAGGCGATCGACGCGCAGCAGGGAGGCTTCAAGCACCTGAACGACAACATCATCCTGACCGCGACCCCGGATGGCCCCGAGGATGCGACCGGCGTCGCCTACATCGTCACCGTCGACGGCCGCGACCTCGCCGCCCCGCGGGTGGACCGTTCGTCGATGTACCGCGACATCCTGCGCAAGACCGACGACGGCTGGAAGTTCGTCCAGCGCAAGGTGATCGGCGACGTCGTCAAGGAGTTCCGGTCCTGATGCCCACCTCGTCCCGCGCCGTCCTGCTCGCCCGCCGTCCGCAGGGCCTGCCCGTCCTGGCGGACTTCGCCGTCAGCGACGTGACCGTCCCCGACCCGGGCCCCGGCGAGATCCTGGTCGAGAACCACTACCTGTCGGTCGACCCCGGCCAGCGTGGCCTGATGAACGGCGGCGACTCCTACGTCGCGACGTACCAGCTCGGAGAGGCGGTGACGGGCCGAGCCGTCGGCCAGGTCGTCGCGTCGCAGGACCCTCGACTCCCCGTGGGCAGCCACGTGTTCCACCGCGTCGGATGGCGCCAGCACTCGATCGTCCCCGTTGCAGCGGCCCGTCCGATCGACGTCGGGCGCGCCCCCGAGTCGTCGTACCTCGGCGTCATGGGACACCCCGGGCTCACGTCCTGGCTGGGTGTCGCACTCGTCGCCGACGTGCAGCCCGGCGACGTCGTCCTGGTCACGAGTGCCGCTGGTGCCGTCGGCGCCGCCGCCGGCCAGCTGGCGCTCGCCCGAGGCGCGAGCCGCGTGATCGGCTCGGTCGGCTCGACTGAGAAGGCGGAGTACGTCACCGCGAAGCTCGGTTTCACCGACGCCTTCGACTACAAGACCACCGCACTGGCCGACTACGTCGCGGGCCACGTCCCGGAGGGACTCGACGTCGTCTTCGACAACGTCGGCGGCGTCCAGCTCGACCAGGCGCTGGCGGCCACGAACACCCACGGACGCCTCGCCCTCTGCGGATCGATCTCGACCTACAACGGCGAGCCGTACCAGCTCGCGAACACCGGCCGGATCCTCTCCCAACGGCTCCGGGCCGAGGGCTTCCTCGTGTTCGACCACGAGGACAAGTGGGACCGGTTCCACGCCGAGATGGCCGAGCACCTCACTCAGGGGCGGGTCAGCGTCGAGGAGACCCACTACCGCGGTCTCGACGCCGTCCCGGAGGCGTTCCTCAGCCTGTTCACCGGTGCCTCGACCGGGAAGGTGCTCGTGGACGTCCGTCCCTGAGCCCTCCCACTCCCCACGCTCACGCCAGCCACGCTCACGACAGGAGTCGTCATGTCCCTCCCCGCGCAGAAGCGCATCCTCGCCACGGCCGTCCCAGGGCCGAAGTCGACGAAGCTGCACCGGCAGCGAACCGAAGAGGTGGCGGCCGGGTTCGGCATCACGCTGCCCGTCTTCGTCGAGGAGGCCGGCGGAGGAATCATCGTCGACGTCGACGGCAACCACCTGATCGACCTCGCCGCAGGCATCGCCGTCACGAGCGTCGGTGCGTCCCACCCGGAGGTCGTCGCCGCGGTGAAGGAGCAGGCCGAGCGCTTCACGCACACCTGCTTCATGGTCACCGAGTACGAGCCGGCGATCGACGTCGCTGCCACGCTCAACCGGATCACCCCCGGCGACCACGAGAAGCGCACCGCACTGTTCACCACCGGGGCGGAGGCGGTCGAGAACTCGATCAAGATCGCCCGCGCCTACACCGGGCGCAGCGCCGTCGTGGTCCTCACGCACGCGTACCACGGCCGCACCCTGCTCACGATGAGCATGACGGGAAAGAACGTGCCGTACCGGGACGGCTTCGGCCCGTACGCGCCCGAGGTCTACAAGGTGCCCTCGCCGTACCCGTACCGCTGGGTCGGCGGGGCGGAGCAGGCAGGTGACGAGGCGTACGACCTGCTCGTCGAGACGGTCACGACCCAGATCGGTGCCCACAACGTCGCTGCAATCATCGTCGAGCCGATCCAGGGAGAGGGCGGCTTCATCGTCCCGCCCGAGGGCTACCTGGCCCGAGTCGCGGCGTTCGCGCAGGAGCACGGCATCGTGTTCGTGGCCGACGAGATCCAGGCCGGCCTCGGTCGTACCGGCGCGATGTTCGCCGTCGACCACGAAGGTGTCGTGCCGGACCTGATCACGACTGCCAAGGCGCTCGGCGCCGGACTGCCGATCTCGGCCGTGACCGGACGCGCCGAGATCATGGACGCGGTCGGCCCGGGGCGTCTCGGCGGGACCTACGCCGCGAACCCGATCGCGTGCGCCGCCGCCCGTGCAGCGCTGGAAGTCATCGAGCGCGACGACCTCCCCGCCAAGGCACGCCGAATCGAGGCGATCGTGCGCCCGAGGCTCGAGGCCATGACCGGCGACGACTCGTACGTCGGTGAGGTCCGCGGGCGCGGTGCCATGCTGGCGATGGAGTTCGTCGAGCCCGGGACGACGCGTCCTGCACCGGAAGCGGCCAAGCGGGTCGCGGACTATGCCAACAGCCACGGCGTCCTCACCCTCACTTGCGGGACGTTCGGCAACGTCATCCGTCTCCTCCCGCCACTGGTCATCGGGGAGGACCTCCTCGCTGAAGCCGTCTCCGTGCTCGAGGACGCCGTCGAGGCGCTTGCGTGACCGCCACCGTCAGCTTCAGGCCGACGACCGGCGAGCGGGCCGGCTCCGTCCGAGACAGCCTTCCCGGCGAGGTCTCCGACATCGTCGAGCGAGCCTCATCGGCCGCGCCCGAGGTGGCGGCGACGTCTCCGCGCGAGCGGCAGCTCTGGCTCGAGGCGATCGCTGAGTCCCTGCTCGACCATCGTGACGAGCTCGTACGGCTGGCCGACTGCGAGACGGCGCTGGGCCAGGAACGGCTCACAGGCGAGCTGACGCGCGCCGCAGCGCAGCTGCGCTTCTACGCCGAGGTCGCCGTCGAGGGGTCGTACCTCGACCTGACGACGGACTCTCCGACCGCGACGACGCCCGCGCTCGTCCGCATCAACCAACCCCTGGGACCGGTGGCGGTGTTCGGTGCGAGCAACTTCCCGTTCGGCTTCGGGGTGCTCGGCAACGACACCGCCTCGGCGCTCGCGGCGGGTTGCCCGGTGGTGGCGAAGGCACACCCGGCGCACGTGCTGCTGTGTGCTCGGTTGGGTGACCTCGCCCGAGACGCTCTCGCCACTGCGGGCGCTCCGGCGGGCACCTTCGGTCAGGTCGTCGGGTTCGACGCGGGGGTCCAGCTGGTGACGGAGCCGGCGATCCGAGCCGTCGGCTTCACCGGCTCTCAGGCCGGCGGGACGGCACTCTGGCGGCTCGCCAACGAGCGCGACGTCGTCATCCCGGTCTTCGCCGAGATGGGGACGGTGAACCCAGCGGTGATGACGCCTGCGTCGACTGCTCGCACGAGCGAGGTCGCGGCCGGTTTCGTCGCCTCCTTCACACTCGGCTCCGGGCAGTTCTGCACCAAGCCCGGGCTGCTGCTCGCGCCCGCGGGTCACGGCGTGGCGGCGGAGGTCGGGCGCGCGCTCGCGGCGGCCGCCCCGTCCGCGACCATGCTGACGCGAGGGATCGCCGAGGCGGCTTCGACCGGCGTCGACGCGCTCGTCGAGGGCGGAGCGGAGGTGGTCGCCCGCACCGGACGGAGCGACAAGGGCTGGTCGGCCGACACGGTGGTTCTGGCCGCTCCGAGCACCGCGCTCCATGTCGGCAGCCGACTGCTGGAGGAGTGCTTCGGGCCGGTCGCCGTCGTCGTCGAGTACGCCTCCGTCGACGAGGCCGTCCTCGCGCTCGGCCAGCTGCAGGGCAGCCTCACGGCGACCGTCGTCACCGACGGCACCGGCACCGATCCGCACGCCGCTCTCCTGATCTCGACCGTCGCACGCAACGCCGGTCGGGTGACGGTGGACGACTGGCCCACCGGAGTCGCGTGGACCTGGGCGCAGCAGCACGGCGGGCCGTGGCCTGCCACCTCTGCGCCGGGCAGCACCTCCGTCGGAGCCGCCGCGCTCGACCGGTTCGTCCGGCCGGTGAGCTACCAGTCGACCCCTGACCCGTGGCTTCCGGAACCCGCTCGCGCGGCCGACCCGTGGCGGTTGCCGCGACGGGTCGACGGCAGGCTCGAGCTCGCATGACGCTGCCGCTCGACGGCGTCCTGGTCGCCGACTTCTCCCGCGTCCTCGCCGGACCCTTGGCGACGGCGACGTTGGCCGACCTCGGCGCCACCGTCGTGAAGGTGGAGCGGCCCGGCTCCGGCGACGACACCCGTTCCTGGGGACCGCCGTGGGTGGGTGAGGAGGGGGACACCGCCTCGTACTTCCATGCGGCCAACCGCTCCAAGCGCTCGGTGACGCTCGACCTCGCTGACCCCGGAGACCGGGATCTCGCTCAGCGGCTGGCGGTGCGGGCGGACGTGCTCGTCGAGAACTTCAAGTCCGGCGTTCTGGCCAAGCACGGCCTGGGGTACGAGCAGGTCGCCACCGCGAACCCGGGCATCGTGTACTGCTCCGTGACTGGGTTCGGCTCCACCGGCGGGGCTGAGCTCCCCGGCTACGACTTCCTCGTCCAGGCGGTCGGGGGCCTGATGAGCATCACAGGTCAGGCCGACGCCGACCCGACGAAGGTCGGCGTCGCTGTGGTCGACGTGCTCACGTCGAAGGACGCCACGATCGGGATCCTTGCCGCGCTGCGGGCACGAGACCTCACCGGCCATGGCCAGCACGTCGAGGTGAACCTGCTCTCGAGCCTGCTCGGGTCGCTGGCAAACCAGGCGAGCTCGTACCTCCTCACGGGGACGGCGCCCGGCAGGATGGGCAACGCCCACCCGTCGATCGCGCCGTACGAGCTGCTGCGATGCCGCGACGCCGAGCTTGCGGTCGCCTGCGGCAACGACGGCCAGTTCCAGCGGCTGGCGGAGGCGATCGGTGCCCCCGACCTGAGCTGCGACGCCCGTTTCGCCACCAACGCGGCACGAGTCGAGAACAGGCCGCGGCTGAGGGTCGAGCTCGAGGCACGGCTGACGACCGCTCCCGTCGACCACTGGGTTCAGGCGTTGACCCTGGTCGGCGTCCCCGCGGGGAAGGTCGGCGACCTCGGAGACGCCATCGCGCTGGCTGAACGGCTGGGCCTCGCGCCCACCGTGGAAGTCGGCGCGAATGCCCCGGCCCAGGTCCGGCACCCCATCACGTACTCACGCACTCCTGTCACCGGCTACCTCCCCCCACCACGCCTGGGGCAGCACGACGACGAGGTTCGCCGCTGGCTGACCGACCCCACGAAGGAGAACCTGTCATGACCACCGCCCCACGCCTCTCGCCGACGGACCTCGCGTCGCTGGACAGCTTGCTGACCGAGGATGAGAAGTCCGTCCGCTCCTCCGTGCGACAGCTGTGCACCGATCGCATCGACCCGTTCGTCGCTGAGTGGTTCGAGGCCGGCACGATCCCCGGGATACGCGACCTCGCCAAGGAGCTCGGGTCGCTCGGTGTCCTCGGGATGCATCTCGAGGGCTACGGGTGTGCCGGAATGACGGCCACGGAGTACGGCGTCGCCTGCCTCGAGCTGGAGTCCACCGACTCGGGCATCCGCTCGCTCGTCTCGGTCCAGGGCTCGCTCGCGATGTTCGCGATCTGGAAGTGGGGAAGCGAGGAGCACAAGCAGCAGTGGCTCCCGGCGATGGCCGAGGGATCCGCGATCGGGTGCTTCGGCCTCACGGAGCCCGACCACGGTTCCGACCCGGGCTCGATGCTCACCCGCGCCCGCCGACAGGGCGACGACTGGATCCTCGACGGTCGCAAGATGTGGATCACGAACTCCCCGGTCGCCGACGTCGCAGTCGTGTGGGCCCAGACCGACGACGGTGTTCGCGGGTTCGTGGTGCCGACGAACACCCCCGGCTTCTCCGCACCCGAGATCAAGCACAAGCTCTCGCTGCGTGCCTCGATCACCGGAGAGATCGTGCTCGACTCCGTCCGGCTCCCCGACTCGGCGGCGTTCCCCGAGGTGCGCGGTCTCAAGGGCCCGTTGGCGTGCCTCAACGAGGCTCGCTACGGAATCGTCTGGGGTGCGATGGGTGCAGCGCGCAGCTCTCTCGAAGCGGCGCTGTCCTACGCGACCGAGCGGACCCAGTTCGGCAGACCCATCGGTGGCTTCCAGCTGACGCAGCAGAAGCTGGCCGACATGTCGCTGGAGTACACCAAGGGCATGCTGCTGGCGATACATCTCGGCCGGATGAAGGACGCGGGGACGCTCCGCCCCGAGCAGGTCAGCCTCGGTAAGCTCAACAACGTGCGCGAGGCGCTCGAGATCTGCCGAACGGCACGTACGATCCTCGCCGCGAACGGGATCTCCCTCGAGTACCCCGTGATCCGCCACATGAACAACCTGGAGTCGGTGCTCACCTACGAGGGCACGGTCGAGATGCACACGCTCGTCATCGGGCAGGCACTCACCGGGATCCCGGCCTTCCGGTGACGACCTACCAGGCGGAGCTCGCGCGTCGGCTGAGCGAGCACGAGGTCGATGTCGTCTACGGCCTGATCGGCGACGCCAATCTCTTCTTCGTCGACCACTGGGTGCGGGAGATCGGCGGTCGCTACGTCGGCGCGGTGCACGAGGCGAACGCGGTCATGATGGCCGCCGGTCACGCGCGCGCGACGGGTGTGGTCGGCGTCGCGACGGTGACACACGGCCCAGGGCTGACCAATGTGGTCACTGCACTGGTCGAGTGCGCCAAGAGCTCGATCCCCGTGCTGGTGATCGCCGGTCGGACCTCGGACCTTCGCCGTCACGCTCCGCAGAAGATCGTCCAGCGTCCGCTCGTCGAGGCGACCGGCGCGGGGTTCGAGTCGGCCCGCGCCGCCGACACGCTCGAGGCCGACCTCTCTCACGCGCTCCGGCGAGCGGGGGCCGAACGACGCCCGATCGTGCTCGAGGTGCCGATCGACATGATGGGACAGGAGGTCTCGGCGTCGAGCGGCGCCGTCGCTCCCCCGCTGACTCTCCCGCCGAGCACGCCGGATCCGGACTCCATCGATGCCGCGCTCGGGATCGTGATGTCCGCCCGTCGGCCGATCGTCCTGGCCGGACAGGGGGCCCTCCACGCGCGAGAACCGCTCGTCCGGCTGGCCGCGAAGCTCGGGGCGCCGCTGGCCTGCACCGCCCAGGCGAAGGACCTCTTCGCTGGAGAGCCCGCCTACCTCGGGATCTTCGGCACGCTGGCCACGACGGCGGCTCAGGACGTCATCGCCGACAGTGACTGCGTCCTTGCGTTCGGCGCGTCCATCACCCCGGAGACCTCCGACAAGGGCGGCCTGCTCGCCGGCAGGACGTTGGTCCAGTGCGACGAGGACGCGGCAGCGATCGGGCGGTTCGTCCGTCCTGACGCCGCCATCGTCGCCGACGCCTCCGCGACCGCGAAGGAGCTCGTCCGGTGGTTGGACGAGGCGGAGGTCGAGCCGTCGGGCTTCGCCGCGCGTGCCGAGGCCCGGCTCGCCGAACCGCTGCGCCGCGTCGCCGCACCCGGTCGACCAGGGACGGTCGACCTCCAGGACGTGTTCCGACACCTCAACGACGTCCTGCCGAGCGAGCGGACGGTCGTCGTCGACGTCGGTCGGTTCGCGCTTCACGCGCTGCGCGTCCTGACAGCACCCGACGCCCGTTCCTGGATGTGGGCGGGCGCCGGATTCGCGTCGATCGGGCTCGCCACCGGCATGGCGATCGGTGCCGCAGCGGCTCGGCCCGGCCGCCCCACTGTGCTCGTGGCCGGCGACGGCGGGTTCGCGCTCGGTGGCCTCAACGAGTTCACGACGGCAGTCCAGCATGAGCTGGACCTGATCTGCGTCGTGGCGAACGACGGGTCGTACGGAGCGGAGCACATCCAGTTCACCGGTCGCGGACTGGATCCCGCGCTGTCCCTGCTCACGTGGCCCGACTTCGCGGCGGTCGCCACCGCGATGGGCGGCGAGGGTGTCACGATCAGCACGTCGGAGGAGCTGAGCGCCGTCGGCGACACCATCGCACGTCGTACGCGCCCGCTCCTGATCGATGTGCGTCTCGACCCCGACCGCGTGACGTCGTTCGCGTAGCCGCTCAGGAAGGAACGTCGATGAGCACCTCCCCGTACGCCGACCGACCGTGGCTCGCGCTCTACCGCGACGGTCAGCCCACCGACGTCGAGCCCGAGTTCGCCAACCTGCTCGACATGGTCGAGGACGCTGTCCGCCGCGTGCCGGACCAGGACGCCATCAGGTATTTCGACGGCAGGATCAGTCTCGCCGAGCTGGACGCCGCCGCCAACGCGTTGGCAGCCGCCCTTCAGCACCGGGGCTTCGCCGTCGGAGACCGGTTGGCACTGTTCAGCCAGAACCATCCGTCGTACGTCATCGGGATGCTCGCGGCATGGAAGGCCGGCGGCGTCGCCGTGTCGGTCAACCCCATGTACAAGCAGCGAGAGCTCGGCCACCTCCTGCGGGACTCCGGTGCTCGTGCGCTGCTGTGCCTCGACGAGGTCCACGCGGTGGCAGCCGAGGTGCTGGCCGACTCGGGTCACGGGGTGGACATCGTCATCACGTCGTCCGGGCGAGACTTCCAGACCCGCAACGACCCGCGAGTTCTGCCCGACCGCGAGATGACTCCCCTCCCCCACGCGGTCGCCCTCCTCAGCCTGCTGACCGACCACGCCCATCAGGAACCTGTCCACGTGCCCGCCGCCCGCCCTGACGACCCGGCCTTCCTCGTGTACACCTCCGGCACGACGGGAGACCCGAAGGGCGCGTGCCTCACCCATGCGAATCTCGTGCTGAACGCCCGCAACTACCGCGAGTGGATGGAGCTGTCGTCGCACGACGCGATCCTCGCGATCGCACCGCTCTTCCACATCACCGGACTCGTCGGTCACGGTGTGCTGTCGCTGCTCCTGCCAGCCCCGCTGGTGCTGGGACACCGCTTCCATCCCGAGGTGATGGTCGAGCTGGTCCGCGAGCACCGGCCCACTTTCACCGTCGGAGCGATCACCGCCTTCACGGCGATGGTGGGGTTGCCCGGCGTCGGCCCGGACGACTTCGCCTCGCTGACCAAGGTCTACTCCGGTGGCGCTCCTGTCGCGCCCACGGTGGCCGACGAGGTCGAGGCAGTACTCGGGAGCTACGTGCACAACGCGTACGGGCTCACCGAGACCGCGTCGATCACCCATCTCGTGCCACCGCACAGACGCGCGCCGGTCGACCCCGACTCCGGAGCTCTGTCCATCGGTGTCCCGATCCCTTCGGTACGAGCAAGGATCGTCGACGCCTCCGACCAGGAGCTCCCTCCAGGCCAGGTTGGCGAGCTGCTCATCGCCGGTCCGCAGGTTGCCGGCGGCTACTGGGGTCGGCCGGACGCGACCGCGACCGCGTTCCCGCACGGGGAGCTACGCACGGGCGACGTGGGCTTCATGGACGCCGACGGCTGGTTCTACCTCGTGGACAGGTTGAAGGACATGATCATCGCGTCCGGCTACAAGGTGTGGCCGCGCGAGGTCGAGGACGTCCTCTACGGCCATCCCGCGGTCCGCGAGGCGGCTGTCGTGGGCGTTCCGGACGACTACCGGGGCGAGACGGTTCATGCCTTCGTGTCGCTGCGGCCCGGAGCGGTCGCGACCGAGACCGAGCTGGTCGCCTACTGCCGCGAGCGGATGGCGGCGTACAAGTATCCGCGCGCGATCGGCTTCGTGGACGAGCTCCCGAAGACGGCGAGCGGCAAGATCTTGAGGCGTGCGCTACGGCGTGGCGGGGGCACGTGACGGCTCGGGGCGCCCCAGGGGCAGCAGCTGCACCTCCAGGCGCGGCCGGAGCCGCTCCCAGAGCGTGCTCGGGTCGAGACCACGCACAGGCGTGCGGTCGATCTCGTGCATGTAGGTGCCGTGGAGGTTCTGGGCGACCAGCGCCGCTTCGACGGACGGATCGATCACACCCGTCTGCTGGCCCTCCGCGAGGATCGAGGCGACGAGCCGGATCGTGCGGTCACCCTGTGAGACGGGGCGCGCGCTCAGGTCTCGGTCGACCTCGAAGCCCTGCCTCAGGTACAGCGACGCGTTGTGCGGCGCGACCTGGTAGAACTCGCACCGCCTTCGGTAGATGTGGAAGATCCTCTCGACCACGCTGTCGACGGTGGGAGGCGCGTTCCCCCGGCCGGCCACCAGACGCGCGTCTTCCTCCTCGACGGCGCTGAGCTGCGCATCGAGCTGGTCCCCGTAGACCATCGTGAGCAGCTCCTGCTTGCCCTTGATGTAGCGGAACAGCGTGGCTTCGGCCACACCAGCTCGACGCGCGATGTCGCGGGTGGTGATCGACTGGAAGTCCTTCTCCAGAAGCAGTTCGGTGGCGGCGGCCCGGATACGGTCCAGGCGTTCGCGCTTGGCGAGGTCCCGTGGACCGTGGACGGAGGCGGGCACGCATCAGAGCGTACTGCACGCGAGCCGGGTTTCGTGCCGCGACCATGATTGAAAGCGCACTATCATCTGTGCGCTCACGCCATCACCGTCCATCCAAAACCTCCTGGGATCAGGCGGTTGCAGACGCCGCAGAGTTGAGAGTACGCTCTCAGAATCATCTCGTCGATCTGCTGAGGGAACCCGTGAACTTTCTTCCCGGTGTGCGCGAGGGAGTCGTCCGTTCGCCCCGAGCGCCCGTGCCGTACTACGACTCGACCAGCCCCGACGACCCACGTACCCCGATCCTCCTGCTCCACGGCACCGGCGGCTCGGCCACCAGTCACTTCTGGGCACTCTTCCCGATGCTCGCCGAGCACCATCGCGTGATCGCCCTCGACTTCACCGACCCCGACGAGATCGGCGAGCAGCCGGACACGTCCTGGTACGTCGAGCAGGTGGAGTCGGTCGTCGCGGAGCTCAGCCCTCTGCGTCCTGTCGACGTCGTGGGCTACTCGTTCGGTTCTGTCATCGCCGCCGCGCTCAGCGCTCAGCGTCAGGATCTGGTCCAGAACCTCGTCCTGGTCGCCGGCTGGCTGAGGACCGACCCGCAGCAGCAGCTCCGCAACGAGATCTGGTCACGCCTCAACGCGGACGACTCACCAGTGCTCGCCGAGTTCACGGTCTTCACCGCGTACAGCCCCGCGTTCCTGCTGGCGAAGAAGGGCCCCGAGATCACTGAGCTCGTCGAGAAGGCGGCCAAGAGCCCGAACCGTGAGGCGAAGATGCAGTTCAACCGCGACGTCGACCTCACGCACGCGGTCGGCGACATCGCTGCGCAGACCCTTGTCGTCGCATGCACCGACGATCAGATGGTCCCCCCGCACCACGCAGGGCTGCTGTTCGGCGCGATCCCGAATGCGCGCTACGTCGAGGTCCGCTCTGGACACGCCGTCGTGCACGAGCGACCCGCAGAGCTCTACCACCTCATCGATCAGTTCATCGCCGATCCCGCGCGCACGTCGCCGGGCAGCGTCATCAGCCAGGAGCCCGTGTGAGCACCATCGTCAGCGACACCGACGTCCTGATCGTGGGCACGGGATTCTCCGGGCTAGGACTGGGGTCGCTCCTGGCTCGCCAGGGCCAGCACTCCTTCGCCCTCGTCGAGCGTGCTTCCTCCGTCGGTGGCACCTGGCGCGACAACACCTATCCCGGCGCGGCCTGCGACATCCCGTCCCACCTGTACTCCTTCTCGTTCCGGCCGTCGGCGACCTGGTCCCACGTGTACGGTCGGCAGCCGGAGATCCGTGACTACCTCGAACGCACCGCCGTCGAGGAAGGGCTGCTCCCTCACACCTTCCTCGACGCCGAGATGCTCGCGGCCGACTGGGACGAGCAGGCACAACGCTGGAACGTCCGCACCACGCGAGGTCTGCACGTGGCACGCACCCTAGTCACGGCGTGCGGGCACCTGTCCGACCCGTCGATCCCGGACATCGAGGATCTCGACACCTTCACCGGCGAGATCTTCCACTCCGCGCGGTGGAACCACGACGTCGACCTGGTCGGGAAGCGCATCGGCGTGCTGGGCACAGGCGCTTCCGCCATCCAGATCGTTCCCGAGCTCGCCGCGGTCGCCGGCTCGCTCACGGTCTTCCAGCGCTCGGCTCCGTACGTCGTGCCTCGCAAGGACCGCTCGTACTCCGACGCGGAGAAGGGCATGTTCAGCAGGGTTCCCGAAACGGCACGGATGCTGCGCGAGAAGCTCTTCTGGGACAGCGAGGCGCGATTCCCACAGCGCCTTGGTGTCCCGGTGTTCCTGGAGCAGATGAAAAAGCTCGCCCGAGACCATCTCGAGGCTCAGGTCGCCGACCCCGACCTCCGCGAGCGGTTGCGACCCCGGTACGAGCTCGGCTGCAAGCGGATCCTCCTCTCCAACGACTACTACCCGGCGCTCACCCGACCCCACGTCCAGCTCGAGACCGCCGGCATCGAGAAGATGACCGGACGAGGGATCGTGACCCGCGACGGGTCGTCGATCGACCTGGACGTCCTGGTCGTGGCGACCGGGTTCGAGGCCGTCGACCTGCCCTTCGCCCATCGGGTTCGCGGCCGCGACGCGCGCCTCTTGTCGGACCACTGGGCCGAGGGAGGACGCACGCTTGCGAGCACCTCCGTCACCGGGTTCCCCAACCTCTTCGTCATGCAAGGTCCGAGCACAGGCCTGGGCGCAGGCTCGATCGTCTACATCATCGAGAGCCAGGCCAAGTACATCAGCCAAGCGGTCGACTTCATCGCCGACCGGGGCGCCGTCATCGAGCCGACCGCGGCGGCTGAGGACGCCTACGTCGCCGACCTCGACGAGCGCAGTCAGGGGACGGTGTGGTTGTCGGAGGGGTGTCGCAGCTGGTACAGGCATCCGACCAGCGGCCGACTGTCAGCGCTGTGGCCGGACTACATGCGGCGCTACCGGGAGGAGAACGGATCGTTCGATCCCGAGCCCTACGAAGTCCTTGGCCTGTCCGCGACGGGCTGACGCAGGATGGTCCGCAGCCTGACCGGCTCGGTCTTGCGCGCGTCGGACAAGTAGATCTCGTGGTGCGGTCCGCTCGGTGACAGTCCGTGAGCAGGGAGGAACTCGTCGTGGAGGCGGCGGAGCGTGGGGCCCTCGTCGTCGTACGAGCCGACGTGCAGGATCTGGACGCTGCGACCCTCCCGATAGCGTTCGAAGCGAACGAGGCCGAGCGCGGGGAGGCTCTTCTTGCGGGCCGCCGTCAACGCCTCCGCGACGACCTCGTCGGTGATCCAGTCCGGCTGGGCGATCATCATCGTCCAGTCCCAGGCGTCCTTGTCGCGGGTACGGAACACCGTCAGGTCGTCGGCAGTCCACAGGCCTTCCAACGGCGCCACCGTGTGGACGCGGTTCAGCTGGTTCTTGGCGACGGCGCGCACGGCGTACGCGGTGGTGTAGAGCGCCTCCACCGCGTCACGGTAGGCCGCGGCGGTGTTCGGGTCACCGTGTCCGTCGGCCATGAGGAACCCCATCGCGGGGACGTCGACGAGCACGAAGTCGGCCGCCTTGGCGGCGTACAGGTCCTTGCGTTCCTTCTTGATGTCGTAGCTCAGCACTCGTCTGCTCCTCCATGGGCATGCTCAGGCGCGGCTAGACTGCCGCCGTGCTCTCGTGGCGTTCTCAGAACTCGTTCCTGTCGATCTGTTCCGAAGGCTCGGTGCTGTCCATCGGGAGCATCGGGTCGATCGCGTCCATCGGATCGATCGGGTCGATCCTGTCTGCTGGTTCGATCGGTTCCGTGATGTCGGTGCTTTCGATGCTGTCGCATCAGAGCAACTGCTCCATCCTGAGTCGGCGGAGCAATTGCTCGATCCTCAGCGACGAGAGCAACACCTCGATCCTCAGCCGGCGCAGAGACCGGTCGGTGCTCGATCGCGGCCGGGCCCGAGCGACACGCTGACCCCGGGAGTCAACGGCCTGTCACGATCCCGGTCTCGTCGTCGTGGTCTCCACGCACCCACGAGGCGTGGCGGGCAGCGGAGTAGGAGAGCACCGACTTCGCGTCGCCGTCGATGAGATTGCCGAAGTTGCCGACGATGCGGTCGAAGTCGAGCGTCGAGAGCCGGGCCGCGATCGCCTCGACGACAGCTGCCGACAGGGGGATCTTGTTCGGATAGCTGCGCATGAATCCCAACGACCGGCGATCGGGGTTCGGGAACACGGTGTCACCACTGAGCAGCAGGCCGCGGCCGGTGTCGTCGACCCAGACGGCGACCGCGGCGCCGACGAAGTGGCCGCCGACACGGTGCAGGCTCAACCCCGGCGCGAGCTCGTGATCGTGCTTCCACAGCTGGACGCGCTCCGAGCGACGACCGATCCACTCCGCGTCCGACGCGCACACCAGCACGGGCGCGTCGAGCGCCTCGCCCCACGCGGTCTGGACACCGAACATGTGCGGGTGGCTGGCCGCGACAGCCAGCACAGGACCGCGCTCGAGGATCTGTCGGGCGGTCTCGTCGTCGTGGTAGCCGGGCGGGTCCCACAGCAACGATCCATGGTCCGTCGTCACCAGCTGCGCGGTCTGTCCGATCCCGACCTTGGGCTTGGTCGTGATCTCCGCACGACGCGGCTCACGGTCGGTCCAGACGAGCCGCTGGCCCGCGGCCCTGAGCTCCGCTGTCGTGGTCCAGCGTTGCCCGTCGGCCGGCACCCACTGGCGCTCGTCGGCACAGATCGGGCACACCTCGGGCAGCGGCTCATTGAACTCGACGCCGCACGTGACACAGATCCGCATGGCTACTCCTCATGGGTGCTCTCCGTCGTCGACCCGCACACCGTACGACAGACCGGCGACAGTCGGCAGTCGTCAACCGTTCGCGCCGAGACGGCTCCGGGGCTCTGAGCGCTCGATCATCGTCCAGCCGGTCCAACCTCGCTCCTCGATCAGCCGGAGCAGCTGCGGAGCGCAGGGGAAGGATTCGAGGAACGCCGAGTCGAGCAGGTCGATGAGGTCGGCGTCCAGAGGGTAGTCCTCCTCCAGGCCCGCGCCCTCGGCCCTGGTGACCTCAGCCTCGATGAAGGCGACGACGCGATCCGCGACCTCGGCGAGACGCGGGTCGTCGGGACGGCAGTCGACCACCTCGCCGAGGTCGACGTACAGCCTCTGCAGTGTGCCCTCCTCGAGCTGCTGTCGCTTCATCGCCATGAGAGCCGGCACCTGGTCGGGCACCTGAGCGGCGATCAAGATCCAGCTGTCCCGCTCGACCTCGATCAACCGCTCGGAGAACCCGAGCTCACGCATGCGCCGGAAGTAGTCCACGGCCTCGGGCGGGAGCGCCAGGCTGTCGCCGGCCGCGAGCTTCGCGATGCGTTCGCGATGGCGCTGCAGCTCACGGATGTCAGCCCGCAGGCGGCGGTCGATCTCCTCGACCGCCGCGGCGAACTCAGCGGGGTCGGCCGCCAAGAGCTGACGCACCCTCGACAACGGCACGCCCGCGTCCGCGAGGGTGCGGATCCGGATCAGCTCGACGACGGCCTGCGCGTCGTACCGCCGGTAGCCGGAGCGGTCACGCTCCGGCTCCGGCAGCAGCTGCTTCGCGTGGTAGTGCCGGACTGCGCGAACCGTCACTCCGGCGTGCGACGCCAGCTGGCTGATGGTGAGCATCTCAGAGCTGCTTCTTCACGTCCTGGTTGAGCACGACCTGATTCAAGGACTCGCGCCACTTCGCCAGGTAGCCGTCGTACGGCTTGGCCCCTTGCAGAAGCTCGTCGCAGAACGCGGCCACGTCGTCACCGGTCACCTCGAGGACGCCCTTGCCCTCGGCCGCACCGGCTTCGAATGTCGCGAGCACGTCGTCGAGGATAGCGACGATGTCCATCCCGTCGCCCGACGTGAACCGCCACATGTAGTTCTTGATCTCGCCGTAGACGGTGCGGTAGTCGTTCGGCAGCGAGGCTGCGCGCGCCTCCATGCGCTTCCATTCCTTCTTGTCGCCGATGATCTTGGTGAGGAAGTTGGTCATGGTGCTTCTCCTTTGTGTGGTGGGGATTCAGGCGAACGTGCGGCGGTACGTGGCCATCGCCAGGGCGTACGCGGCGACGAGGAGACCGACGCACCAGGCGAGCGCGATCCACAGGTCGTTGCCGACCGGCGTCTCGTCGAGCAGCGCGCGGACCGTGTTGACGATGGAGGTGACCGGCTGGTTCTCGGCGAACCACTTCACGGGGCCCGGCATGTTGTCGGTGGGGACGAACGCCGAGCTGATGAACGGCAGGAAGATCAGCGGGTACGAGAACGCACTCGCCCCGTCCAGCGTCTTCGCTGTCAGGCCGGGGATCACGGCGAGCCAGGTCAGACCCAGGGTGAACAGGATCAGGATGCCTGCGACCGCGAGCCATGCCAGTACGTCCGCCCCGGTGCGGAAGCCCATCAGGAACGCGACGCCGATGACGACCACCAACGAGACGATGTTGGCGACCAGCGAGGTCAGCACGTGCGCCCACAGCACCGAGGAGCGGGCGATCGGCATCGACTGGAACCGTTCGAAGATGCCGCCCTGCAGATCGGTGAAGAGCCGGTACGCGGTGTAGGCGACACCCGAGGCGATCGTGATGAGCAGGATGCCGGGGAGCAGGTAGTCGACGTAGGAGTCCGAGCCCGGGCCGGTGTCGATGGCACCGCCGAACACGTACACGAACAACAGCATCATGGCGACCGGTGTGATGACGGTGGTGATGATGGTGTCCGGGCTGCGGCGGATGTGGCTCAGCGACCGCCCGGTCAGGGTCGCGGTGTCGGTCACGAAGTAGTTAGGCATCGTTTGCTCCTGAGGTGTCGGTGCCGGTGACGGCGAAGAAGATCTCTTCGAGGGAGGGCTGCTTCTCGACGTACTCGACCTTGGTCGGCGGCAGCAGCTGCTTCAGCTCGGTGAGCGTGCCGTTCACGATGATTCGCCCCTGGTGCAGGATCGCGATCCGGTCGGCGAGCTGCTCGGCCTCGTCGAGGTACTGGGTGGTGAGCAGCACGGTGGTTCCACCCTTGGCGAGCTCCCTGACGGCGTCCCAGACCTCGATGCGCGCCTGGGGGTCGAGGCCGGTCGTCGGCTCGTCGAGGAAGATGATCGGCGGGTCACCGATCAGGCTCATCGCGATGTCGAGACGGCGGCGCATGCCACCCGAGTACGTCGCGACCTTCTTGGCGCCGGCATCGGTCAGCGAGAACCGCTCGAGCAGGTCGTCAGCGACCGTGCCCGGGTCCTTGAGGTGTCGCAGCTTCGCGACCAGGACCAGGTTCTCCCGACCCGACAGGATCTCATCGACTGCCGCGAACTGCCCGGTCAGGCTGAACGACTCCCGCACCCGCGCAGGCTGCGTCGCGACGTCGAACCCGTTGACGGTCGCCGTCCCCCCATCGGCCTTCAACAGCGTCGCCAGGATCCTGATGACCGTCGTCTTGCCCGCTCCGTTCGACCCGAGCAGGGCGAAGATGCTGCCCGGCGCGACGTCGAAGTCGACGCCCTTGAGGACCGATTGGTCGCCGTACGACTTGGTGAGTCCGGCTATCTGGATGGCTTGCGTTGTTGTCATGCCTCCAGGGTGGAACCTTGACGCTGGGTCAAGGTCAAGCACGAAATCGTCGTGTCCTGGAACACGCGCGTCGGGCAGCCAGAACCGAGCGCTGGTGCGCCCCTCTGGCTGCCCGACGGCCGTTCGTGCGTGCGGTTAGTAGCCCAGACCGTGCCCGAACGGGAACAGCTCACCGGTGCCGTCTGCGCGCGGGATCGAGACCGGGAGGCGGCCGGACGGGTCCACCTCGCCGAACAGCACCCGCACCAGCGACTCGAGCTGGTGAGAGGTGTAGCCGTACGTGTCCAGCACCGTCGGTGCCTCGGGGAACGACGCGACGTCGTACGGGTTGCGCATTGCCGCGACCACGACGGGCTTGCCGGTCGCCAGCAGCGCGCGTACGAGGTTGGTCTGCGCCACCGCAGCCGCGGTCGGCAGTCCTGTGGCTGCGCTCACGGCGTACGCGTTGTTGGTCGACACCACCACGAGATCGGAGCCCTGCGCGGCGGCCACCGCGTTGGCGATCGCCGTCGCCGACGGAGTCGTCCCCGACTCGAGAACCTGCGTCGTCGCACCTCGCGCGGCCAACGCGTTCGCGATCCCCGCGGTGGTCCCGACGCCCCAACCGGCCACGAGGACGCGGCGCGGACCGGCCGTCAGCGGGAGCACCCCGGCGTCGTTCTTGACCAGGGTCGTCGTGCGGTCGCTGATCGCCTGCGCATCGGCCAGGTGCTGCGGTGCACCCACGATCTGGGTCGCCGCCGCCGGGTCGACGAACGGGTCGCGGAAGATGCCGCGCTTGTGCTTGTGCAGCAGGATCCGGTAGACCGACTCGTCGAGCCGCTTCTTGCTGATCTCACCGCTGCGGACCGCGGCGAGCACGGCGTTGTACGCCACGTCCATCTGCGGCGGGACGAGCAGCTGGTCGGCGCCGGCGAGGAAGGCCTGGACAGGGGCGACGTTCGGTGGGTACGTCGCTGCGGCACCTGCCATGTCGAGCGCGTCGGTGACGATGAGGCCGTCGAAGTCGAGCTCGTCGCGCAGCAGTCCGGTCAGGATCTTGTGCGACATCGTCGCCGGCACACCCGGGTCGATCGCCGGGAGTACGACGTGTGCGGTCATGATCGTGTCGACGCCGGCTGCGATCGCCGCACGGAACGGCGGCAGGTCGATCGCCTCCAGCTCGGCGCGGCTGTGGGTCACCTCGGGCAGGCCGAAGTGGCTGTCGACGCCGGTGTCGCCATGACCGGGGAAGTGCTTCGCCACGGCCGAGACTCCGCCCGCGTGGTAGCCGCGGACCTGGGCGGCGACCAGCTCCGACACCAGGGCTGGGTCGGAGCCGATGGACCGGATCCCGATGACGGGATTGTTCGGATTGACGTTGACGTCGGCCACCGGCGCGTAGTCCTGTGTCAGACCGACCGCGGCGAGCTCGGTGCCGATGACCTCTCCGGAGCGTTCAGCGTCCGCCGCAGAGCGGCCGGCGCCGAGCGCCATGTTGCCGGGCATCTGCGTCGCGGGCGGACCGAAGCGAGCGACGAGCGCGCCGCCCTCCTGGTCGACCGAGATCTGCAGCGGGATACGGGCGGGCTGGGCGAGCGCGGCCGACTGGAGACCGTTCGAGAGCGTCGCGACCTGCGCCGGGCTGCCCATGTTGTCGTCGTTGTTCCGAGTCGTGTAGTAGATGACCCCGCCGGGCTGGTACTTCGCGACCGCCTGGGCGGGCGTGTCGACGCCGTACAGCCGTTGGTTGGTGGCCTTCGCCGTGTCGCTGACCGTGTTGGCGTCACGACCCGCAACCTCGATGACGAAGAGCTGGCCGACCTTCTGCTCCAGCGTCATGTGCCGCAGCTGAGAGATCACCTTGCCGCGGTACGGCGCGTCGCCGGAGTGTCCGGGATCGCTGGCGTTGGCTGAGGGTGGACCGAACGCTGCGGCCAGCACGAGGGACAGGCCGAGGACCAGAAGCCGGAGCGGCGTCCGGCTGCGGTGGGTGAGGGATGTTGACCGAGCGGGCATGCGCGCCTCCGGGCTGGGGTGCTCCTGTGACGTGGATCACGTCGACACTAGCGCTTGGGATCCGCGAACGCACCCCCCTCGTACGACAGCCCGCTCAACGCGTGAACGTCACGTGCGTGACCCCGCTCGGCGCCGAGGTGGCCTCGACCCGGTAGTCCTGCTCGAGGCCCTCCAGCCCGTCCCAGAGCCGTACGCCTCGTCCCAGCAGGATCGGGACGACCACCGTGTGCAGGTGGTCGACGAGCCCGGCCGCCAGGAACTCGCGGACCACGGTGGGGCCACCTCCGATCCGCACGTCCTTGCCGTCCGCTCCCTCGAGTGCCGCGTCGAGCGCTTCGGCCGGCGAGGCGTCGAGGAAGTGGAACGTCGTGCCGCCCTCCATCTCGATCGACGGGCGCGGGTGGTGAGTGAGCACGAACACGGGAGTGTGGAACGGCGGGTTCGGACCCCATGCGCCCTTCCACTGCGGGTCCTCGTGCCAGCCGGGATGACCCCACTTGCCAGCGCCCATGATCTCGGCGCCGATCCCCGCATCGTGCTGTCGGGTGAAGACGTCGTCGACCCCGCCCGAACCGCCGGGTTCCCACCACCGGGTGGCGAACATCCATCGGTGGAGCCGGTCGCCGGCATGACCGAAGTGCGCGTCGGCACTCTGGCCCTCTCCCGTGCCGAAACCGTCGAGCGAGATGGCGAAGTTGTGGATGCGGACGAGTGGCATGGCTACCCCTTGGGTGTCTGGGTCAGATGCGTGACCGATGTCGCCATGCTCTCCAGCATGACCGCGGGCTGACATGACGTCTAATGCCAATCTCCCCCAGATCTCATTAAGATGTTTGATCTATGTTGAGCATCGTTCATCTCCGAGTTCTGGCCGCGGTGGCTCGGCACGGCTCGGTGACGGAGGCGGCACGAGAGCTGCACTACTCCCAGCCGTCGGTGAGCCACCACCTCTCTCGCCTCGAGTCGGCCACGGGTGCCAGGCTCGTTCAGCGAGTCGGGCGCGGCATCCGGCTCACCCCTGAGGGACGGCTGCTGGCCGAGCGAGCCGCCGAGATCCTCGGACGGGTCGACGCGGCGACCAACGAGCTGGCAGCGCACGTCGGCCTGCAAGCAGGGCTCGTACGGCTGGCCGCGAATGCCTCCACCCTGAGCACCGTCGTGCCGCGAGCCGCGGCTACCTTGGCCCAAGCCCACCCCGGGCTCGAGCTGAGCCTGTTCGACCGGCACCCCGTCGAGGCACTGCAGATGCTGCGGCACGGCGAGATCGACATCGCCCTCGGCTTCCGCCATGCGGGTGATCCGCCGCTCGAGGCGGACGCCCGCCTCCTCCATCTCACGGACGACCCGATCTTCCTCATCAGCCGGCACGCTGACGACAGCCTCGCGAACCACCGGGCGTCCTCCTGGATCGGCGGCTGCGAGCGGTGCCGGCACGAGCTGACCACGGCGTGCGGGCGGGAGGGCTTCGTTCCCCGCATCGGCTCGCACAGCGACGACATGGTGGTCGTCCAGGCGCTCGTCGCTGCCGGCGCCGGCGTCACCACCTTGCCTGGCCTCGCGCTCCAGGCCCACCGACGACGCGACATCGAGGCGAGCGAGATCGCCGGTTTCCACCGCCAGGTCTACGCCGCGACCTACGGCGACCCACCCGATCCGCCCGCCGTGACCGCCGTACTGGCTGCACTCACCGAAGCGGCCGCTTCGACGGGGTCGATCGGTTCCGGCACGGCCTGAGCCCGGCGCCTAGTCACGGCCTACGCGCAACGCCGCGACGAGCACCTGCCCCGGCTCGATCTCCGCCGGTCTGCGCACGGCATCCTTCAGCGGAAGCAGGTAGCGGCCATCCTTCGGGAAGAGCGCGGTGGTGAACTCGACGTCGTCGATGCGCACCACGACCGGCACCTGGCCCCAGTACTCCACCCCCTTCGCGGCGAACTTGATGTCCTCGCTCACCTCCTCCGAGACCGCGAGGAAGTAGTACGGCGCGGGGCCCCGCCACTCCACCACCGGGCCTTCGACCTCGAACTCCATGCCACTGCTCACAGACCGAGTATCGCCGCCGGCCCGCCTCGGTTGAGAGATCGACGCCTGGGTACCGAACGTCCGTCGAGTCACGGCGCGGAAGGGCTCCGTGGCAAGTCGGACAAAGGAGTACGGCGATGCCCCCTAGGAAGAAGGCCGCGGCAAGCAGCGGCAACGGAGTCCGGGTGACGGACGACAGCCTGCGAGTACGCCAGCTCACGCACTACCAGTTCAGCTGGACCGCCGCCGAGGGCGGCGCGGACGGCATCTGGACGCTCCAGCTCGTGCTGGACGAAGGTGCCTGGGAGGAGATCCTCACGGTGAGCGCCGAGGACGCCGACAACCTCCAGGACGTCCTCACGAACACGAGCAGCGTCTTCTACGACATCGATCGTCGCGTGTTGATGTTCGGTGTGACGAAGACGGGCAGCTGACGCGCTGCGGGTCGCCTCCTCGGAAGCTACGCCTCCACAATCCGCACCGCGGTGTGGACCTTCGCCGACGTCTCCGTGTGCGCCGCACAGGTGAGCATCGCCGGCGCCTGCTCGCTCGCGTCCACGTCGACCACGAGTCGCGTCGGGTGATCGTCGCGGAGGATCGTGACCTCCGCGACCCACGACCCTTCGCCCGACCGACGCCCGTCGACGAACCGCACCGCGTCGGCGGGCAGAGGCCCGTACCGCTCGTGCGCGGCGATGACCGCAGCCTGCCCGTACGGAGGCGCAGACGCAACCCCGCGCATGTAGGCCGGGACGACTGCACCGGCGAGATGGGAGGAGACGACGTCGACGGCGGTGTCGGCGTCGAGGTTCCCGTACGTCGTACCGTCCGGCAGCACGACGACGTTCGCGGCGAAGCGGTCTCCGCCGATGTGCGAGCACTCCCAGGTCTCCTCGGCCCAGCGCTCGGCCAGGGCCGCAGCGACGGGACGCCCGCGCAGTGCGCAGCAGACGTCGTGCCGACCGTGCGTGCAGACGAGGAGAGTCGGCGGCGGCGGTGTGGTCGCCGGCGGCAGTGGCTCGCGTACGATCGCCGCCGCCTCCCGCAGATCGGCGCTGTGCCGCCACATTCCCCACACCTGCTCGACGCCTGGCTCGGCGTCGATGACGGCCCAGCGCCGTTCGGCGTTGTCGGCTCGTCGCCCCGGTCGGCGGATCATGAGCAACCGCGACCGGGCGCCGCGGATCGCCGTGGCCAGCTCCGCGAGGACGTCGGAGTCGATCGCGTCGGAGGCGAACGCGTTGAACGGCCACGGGCCGGGGTGCTCGACCAGCAACCATCGACGCGCTGGTGTCGCCGTGGCCGCGAGCGGGTCGACACGCTCGCGTGCCGCCGTCGCGCACCGGAAGGGGTCGGCTGACGGCGTTTCGGCAGCCACCGGATCAGCCGTCACGGACCACGACGGCCCGCGCGAGCAGGCGGCGCGCGAGCTCGTCCCCAAGCACCGCGACGGAGCTCGTGCCGGTGGACAGCAGCTCGTCGACCACAGGAACGTCAGCGGCTTCGAGCCGTTCGTCTCCGGCGCGACTCACCAGCTCAGCGCCGCCGTCGCCGCGAGGGCGGATGCTCGCGTGCAGGTGCTCCCGCAGCGCCAGGCGATCCTCCGGTCGGAGGTTCTGAACCGCGCGCAGCTGGGACACCGGCCCGACGGGTGCCGGTCGGCCTGCTCGGCGAGACGCCGCGGCGAGCCTCTGAGCGGCCGCCTGCTCGTCGATGGTCGCCAGCGCGGCCGCGAGTCCTGCCCGTACGACCTCGAGGTCGTCGCTCAGATGGTCGGCGTCTCCCACCCCGGCGCCGACGGCGAGCGACGCGCGGATCTCAGGATCGTCGGCCAGAGACTGCAGCACGACCTGCACCACCTCGCCGGCGAGGGCGTGCCGGGTCCAGGCGTGGACGCCCAGCGTGAGGTGCGTGCTCACGTCGCCGAGTGCGGTCGCGGCATGCAGGTAGCCGCGCGGGAGGTAGAGGCAGTCCCCCGGCCCGAGCACCGTGCGCATCAGCGGAGGCTCTTCCGCCGCTCGGGAGACAGCAGCTCGCCGGTCGGTCCAGGGCTGGTCTCGCAGCGGCGCCTCGAGGACCGGCCGGTGGATGCGCCACTCCTTCTCGCCGCTGACCTGGAGCACGAAGACGTCGTGCACGTCGTAGTGGTCGTCGAAGCCCTGAGACTGCGGAGGCGTGACGTACGCGTTCGCCTGCACAGGATGCCCGAGCTCGTCGGCCAGGGCGGCGACGAACCGCACGAGGGGTGGCCACGTGCGATGAAGTCCCTGCAGGACCAGGGTCGCCCCGTCGGCGAACAGTGCGCTCAAGCGGGAGTCGTCGACCTGGTCGGCGATGCCCGCCCCCACACCCGCACCGGAGGTGAAGTCGCGGTTCGGCAGCGTCGTCCCGTCGCGGGCGACCCGCAGGAACGGCGTGCGCAGGCCGTGGTCGGAGAGCAGCGAGTCCACCGCGTCCTCGTCGAAGAGATCCTCGAACCCCCCGTCGCGTTCGGCGGCCGTCACGAGGAGCGGCTCACGCCCCCAGGACGTCGTCGCGAACTCCTCCAGCGGTCGACCCAGCAGCCTCTCGACCGGTCCGGTCGGAAGCATCCCGCTGAGAAGATCGGGGCGCCCCTCCGAGAGGGGCGCCCCGACCTGGTGAGCCGTCATGCGCTGCCGTCGGCCCCACCGTCGTGGCGACCGGGGACGCCTTCTGCGCCGCCGTCGGCGGGGCCTTCGGCGCCGCTGTCGGCACCACCGTCCGCTCCGCCGTCGTGCACGCCGGGCGTGCCTTCCGCACCACCGTCGGCCGTGCCTTCTGCGCCGCTGTCGGCACCACCGTCTGCTCCACCGTCGTGCACGCCAGGCGTGCCTTCCGCACCACCGTCCGCCGTGCCTTCCGTGGACTCGGGATCGAGCTCGCTCATCGTGATCTCCTTCTGCTCGCCGGCCCGGCACGGGCGATGGGTGACGTTTCCTCGGTGTACGCGGTGCCGCCGGGCTCCGCATCCGGACAGTGCCCAGCACTCGGGGTACGAAACCCGCTGGTCACCTCCGACGCACAGAGCCCCGGGGTCTCGGACGCTCTCGCAGTGCGGCCTCCGCGATGACCAGGAGCATGACGAGGCCGGTCAGGACGGCGACACCCGCCGCCGCCGTCGCAGTCCAGGCGATTCCGAGCACGAGACCGACCACTCCGAGCACGGTCATGACGAGCCCGAGCCGCGTGAACATCGGCGTGTCGAAGGCCCGGGCGAACGGTAGGAAGTGCAGCCCCACGGCGAGCACGATGAGGGCCGGAGCTGCCTCCACCTCGCCGACCGAGTCGAGGAGCAGTCGCCCGACCTGGATCAGGGCGAGCATGCCCGCCACGCTCAACAGGTAGACCCACCCCGCGCTGCGAGCCAGCGGCTTGAGCGCTGGGAATCGGCGTTCCGCGACGAGCACAGCCCAGACGAACACCGCCAGCGCACCCGCCCACAGCACGGCTGCGACGACGGAGACGGCGTACGGCAGGTCACCGCGGTTCGCGTGGACGAACACGCTCCCACCGACGGCGCCGACGACCGCGCCCCAGACCCGCGGATCGTACGGGCGCCGTAGTCCTCGGTCCACCGCCTCCGAAGGACTGGTCGCCGCCGACTCTTCATCTGTCATCACCGTTCCGATGTTAGATGCCGGTCGGGCCCGTCTCGACGGCCCGGTGGCGACCTCCGGGGCACTAGCCTGATCTCATGACGAGCCTGGCGGCGGACGGCCGTTTCGAGACCTTCGGCTCGCAGCACCTGGCTGCGCTGATCGTGTTTGCGGTCGGTCTCGTCGCCGTGGTCTGGATCGGGTGGCGGGTGCGTGGCACGCTCGCCGAGGCGCGGGTGAGCAGGGTGCTCGCGGTGGGGATCTGCGCGGTGACCATCCCGCTCCAGGTCATGCAGTTCCTCCCCGGCGAGTGGAACCCGCGGACCTCGCTCCCCTTCCAGCTCTGCGACCTCGCCTGGGTGTTCGCCGTCCACGCGCTGTGGACACGCTCGCGCCTGAGCGCCACCGTGACCTACCTGTGGGGCATCACCCTCACGACCCAGGGGATGCTGACCCCTGACCTGGCCTCGACCTGGCCGGAGCCGCGCTTCGTCATGTTCTGGGCGATGCACATCCTCATCGTCTGGGCTGCGGTCTACCTCGTCGTGGGCCTCGGCATCTGGCCGACCTGGGCCACGTATCGGCGCACGGTCGTGATCACGCTCGCATGGGCGGTCCTTGCGTTCACCTACAACGCGATCGCCGGCGTGAACTACGGCTACCTCAACGGCAAGCCGAGCCGCTCCTCGCTGCTCGACTACCTCGGGCCGTGGCCGACGTACGTGGTCGTCGAGATCGCGGTCGTCGCCGCGGTCTGGGCGCTGCTCACCTGGCCGTGGACCCGCCGAGAGGTCAGGACGACGATCGACGCCTAACGCAGCACACTTGCCGTACCTACCGTTTTTCGATAGATTCCTCTCGTTCTACAGTGAGAAGGGATCGTTTCATGGGTGGTTGGGCCGTACGAGCACTGCAAGTGATCATCGCCGTCGCGCTTGCGGGCTCGTTGTTCGTGCAGTGTGTGCTGGTGCCGCTGATCTGGATCGACATGGACGACGCGAGGCCGGTGATCCGGATCCCGTTCGTCGTGATCGTGGTCGCCGGGATCGCCACGCTGCAGGTCACCGCCGTCTGCATCTGGAAGCTGCTGACGATGGTCAGACGAGGCACGGTGTTCTCGCACGCGGCGTTCCGCTACGTCGACATCATCATCGGGGCGATCGCGACCGCGTCGGTGCTGACGTTCGCGGTCGGGGTGCTCGCGGCGTACAGCAACCGGACGAGTCCGGGCGACCAGGTGGCTCCGGGACTCGTGGGGCTGGTGTGCGGGATCGCGCTCGTCGTGGCGGGTGTGGCGGTGCTGGTGCTCGTGATGCGTACGCTCCTCGCTCAGGCGGTCGCTCGCGACACCGAGGCCAGGCACCTGCGGTCCGAGCTGGACGAGGTGATCTGATGCCGATCGTCGTCGACATCGACGTCATGCTCGCCCGACGCAAGATGGCTGTCGGGACGCTCGCCGAGCGCGTCGGCATCACGCCGGCCAACCTTGCGGTCCTGAAGAACGGACGGGCCAAGGCCGTCAGGTTCACCACGCTCGAGGCGCTGTGCGACGTGCTCGAGTGCCAGCCCGGTGACCTGCTCCGCTGGGAGCCGTCCGACGCCGACAGCTTTCCGGCGGCCGAGGCGGACGAGGTGGGCCGGCCGTGATCCGCATCCAGCAGCTGACCAAGCAGTACGGGGCGACGCGTGCGGTGGACGGCCTGACCTTCGACGTCGAGCCGGGAAAAGTCACCGGGTTCCTCGGCCCCAACGGCGCGGGCAAGTCGACGACCATGCGGATCGTCATGGGGCTCGACCACCCCACCTCGGGGACGGCGACGATCAACGGCAAGCCGTACGCCGATCTCCACTCGCCGCTGAGGGAGGTGGGCGCACTCCTCGATCCGGGAGCCATGCATCCCGGACGCACCGGGCGCGCGCACCTCCGCATCGCGGCCCGGTCCAACGGACTGCCGATCTCACGCGTCGACGAGGTGATCGAGCACGTCGGGCTCGGCCCGGCCGCTCGGCGGCGCATCAAGGGCTACTCCCTCGGGATGCGGCAGCGCCTCGGGATCGCGGCTGCGCTCCTCGGGGATCCGCAGGTGCTCCTGTTCGACGAGCCCGTCAACGGCCTCGACGTCGAAGGCGTCCGATGGATCCGCGACGTGCTCCGCGGCTTCGCCGACGAGGGCCGTACGGTGCTGGTCTCCAGCCATCTGATGAGTGAGATGCAGCTGATCGCCGACCGGGTCGTCGTCATCGGTCGCGGCACCCTGATCGCTGATGCCGACGTCGGCGACATCCTTCGCGGACCCGACCAGCGCCGCATCCGCGTCCGCAGCCCCGAGGCCGACGCCCTCGCCGCCGCCCTCCATGAAGGCGGCCAGGTCGAGCACACGAGGCCCGGCGAGCTGGTGGTCACCGGCATGACCGCGACCGAGGTCGGCGACATCGCCCACGCTCTCCGCTTCCCGCTCTACCACCTGGCCGAGATCGAGCAGTCGCTCGAGCACGCCTACCTCGCGCTCACCGCCGACAGCGTCGAGTACGCCGTCGGCGGGCCGAGCACCTCAGCGGAGGGCGAGACCCGATGAGCACCACCACCGTCGTGGCACGCACCTGCCGGGCGGAGGTCGGTCGCGTCTGGACCCTGCGGTCGAGCTTCGTCCTGGCGGCTGTCACCGCGGCCGCCGTCGTCGCGTTCGGAGGGCTCGTCGGCTCCACGAGCGACCCCGACCAGGTGTCCCCGGGTTCGACCGCGTGGGACGGCGGCCAGATGAGCGGCATGTTCGCTCTCTTCGGGATCCTCGCCCTCTCGGTCGTGACCGCCACCGCGGACTACGGGACCGGCGGCATCATCCCCACCTTGCAGTGGACCCCGAGGCGTGGCGTCCTGCTGTGCGCCCGCACCGGCGTCATCGTTGCCACCGGCACGGCGCTCGGGCTGCTCTCCGGGGCGGCCGCCAGCCTCGTGGTGTGGCTGTTCCTCCCCGGGCTCGGACTCCCCGCCGGCGACGGTGCCGCGGTGATGGGCGGGCTCGCGTACGTCCACGCCACGGGTGCGCTCCTCGCCGTCGGCCTGGGGCTCCTGCTCCGCAGCACCGCAGGAGGGCTGGTGAGCGTGATCGCGCTCGTTCTCGTGCTCCCCATGCTGCTCGCCCAGCTCGGCTACACCTGGTCGACGACCGTCGCGGCCCACATGCCAGGCACCGGGGCCCTGTTCCTGATCTTCGGGGAGGGGCCCAGCGACGACATGACGGCAGCGTCAGCCAGGCTCACGCTCGCGATCTGGGCCACCGTCGCCATCAGTGCCGGGGGCTGGCGACTGCTGCGTACGGACGCCACCTGAGCTGCTGACCGGGCGAGGGGCCGACGGGAGGGTGAACGGAGTGATGCCCTCCCGCCGACCCGGTCAGGGGGGTCAGAACCGCCCGAAGGGTCGCGGAGTCGCGTACCCGAAGGTGTCACCGGCACTGAACGCCTCGACACCGAAGGTCGAGTTGAGTGCGCCAGCCGCCGTGGCGGTCAAGCGCAGCTGCACGAGTCCGAGACCCGGACGGTCGGATCGCCGGATCGTGAACAGGTTGACCCGTCCGACGTTCCCGATCGAGCCCTTCACCTTGCCCGTGACCTTGAGCCTGCGGAGGTCGATGGTGAGCTTGCGGAGGGTGATCTTGGCAGACCCGGCCTCGAGGCTGATGCCGCCGGTGTGCCTGATCTTCAACTTCCTGAGCGAGATCCCGGTGATCGGGAACCGCGCCGCGAGCGTGCCCTTGTAGGCGAAGGCCTTGGCGCCGCCCACAGCCTTCGGCGTGATGCCGGCGCCGGCTACGAGGTCGTACACGGCAGGGGCGACGACAACCTGCGTGTAACCCGTCCGTTGCCGGGACTCGGCCTGTGCGGGGGCCGTGGACACGGCGACGAGCCCCAGCGAGGTGATGAGGGCGATCAACCCTCCGACGATCCTTCTGCTTCTCATCCTTCTGCCTCCCTCTCGAGTGCGCCGGACTGACCGGCCTCACAGGTACTTCGTCGCGAGAGGCCCGATCAGATGCATGCGTGTCGCCGACACCCGCCGTGGGTACATCGCGGTCATGAGCATCGAGAGCGACTCCGTCCGCCCCCTCGGCCTGGTGACCGGCGCTTCGACCGGCATCGGCCTCGCACTCCTGAGCGAGTTCGTCGAGGCGGGTCTCGACGTTCTCGCCGTCGCCGACGAGGAGATCCCTGACACGGCTGGTTCGTCGCCAACCGCCCGGGCCGTACGGCCGGTCACGGCCGACCTGGCGACGGCGACCGGCAACGAGGACGTCATCGCGGCGCTCGAGTCCGACCCGCGCCCCGTCGTCGCCGCAGCGCTCAACGCCGGTGTCGGGGTCAACGGACGCTTCGACCAGACCGACATCGCCGACCAGCTGCGACTGCTCGCGGTGAACGTCGAGTCCCCCGTCAGGCTCGCGCACTACCTGACCGGTGTGATGACGGCGCAGCGGTACGGGCGGATCCTGATCACCTCGTCGGTCGTCTCACAAGGCCCTGGTCCGAACCAGTCGACGTACGCGGCGTCGAAGGCGTTCCTGCACTCGTTCGCCGAGGCGATCCGCTACGAGCTGCGCGACACCGGCGTGACCGTGACGTCGTTGCAGCCCGGCCCCACCGACACGGCGTTCTTCGCTCGCGCCGGCATGCAGCGGACGTGGGTCGCCCGCGGGCCGAAGGCGGACCCCTCCCAGGTGGCCCGGGAGGGGTTCGCCGCCATGATGGCCGGGAAGGACCGCGTGGTCCCCGGCTCGTGGCTCCTCAAGGCGCAGAGCAAGGCGAGCAAGCTGGTGCCGGAGGCGCTCACCGCCCGGTTCCATGCATCGCTCGCGAAGCCACGAGACCCGTCGTGACGACGGCGCTCGTCGACCTCACCGGCGATTTCGCGTGCGGTCCGCAGTGCCCGTCCTTCCCGGCGCGATCATCCTCGCCCCCACAGCACCGATCAGGACCATCGCCACCCCCAGCACCAGGTGCAGCCAGTTGTCCGCGTCGTTGACCGGGATGAAGTTCGCCGAGTCGTCGTAGTCGATGACCAACCCGTAGATCCACAGGAGCAGGTAGATCACCCCGCCGCCGATCAGGTACGGCACCGCGGTCCGTGCCGCACGTGCCGCCCACAGTCCGACGACGCCGAACAGCAGGTGCACGATGTTGTGCAGGACCGACACCTCGAAGACCCCGAGGAGCTTGGCGTTGCCCTCGTGGCCGGCGAAGGTCATCGTGTCGTAGTTCGTCGTGATCCCGGGGATGAAACCGAGGATCCCGACGAGGAGGAAGACCGCTCCTACAGCGGCCGTGAGCGCGCGAAGGGTCTTCTCCTTCGCCGCCAGATCAGAGTCGCGGCCGCGGCCGCTCGTGCGCATGTCGTCCATCGGACACTCCCTTCTCCGCCAGGCATTTCACTCCCTAGGCCGGTACCCACCTCGACACCCCGTCACGCCTTGGAACGGCGCTCTTGCAACAGCGGTAACATCACCGGTGTGATTCGTCCGTCACGCGGGATCCTCGTCCTGGCGGTCATGTCGATGGCCGCTTCCCTGACCGCCTGCGCGGGCTCGCAGGACGCGCCGGTCGAGGAGGTCGCACGCGACTTCTACCAGGCGTTCGCCGACGCCGACGGCGAGCAGGCCTGCGCCCTCCTGTCGGAGAGGACACGCACGGAGGTGGAGAAGAACGCCGAGACAGCGTGCGACGAGGCTCTGCTCGAGGAGGATCTCCCCGCGGTGCGCGAGCCGGGCTCCGTCGAGGTCTTCGGCGTGATGGCGCTCGTCCGGTTCGACGACGGTCCGGGCGAGCCCCAGGAGACGACGTTCTTCAGCCGGTACGACGACGGCTGGCGCGTCACTGCCGCCGGCTGCAGGCCGACCGGCGAGGGCACCCCGTACGACTGCCAGGTGAGCGGAGGCTGACATGCGTGCAGTGTTCCTGACCTATCTGGTCATCATCGTGGCCGGCCTGTCCTACTTCCTCGTCGTCGGGGTGAGGCACGTATGACGGGGCGGTCGAAGCCCTCGCAGCCGGGCGGCTTCCTCCGGCACAACTCCCTGAGCCTGTTCTTCCTCGTCATCTTCCTGCTGGCGCTCGGCGGTCAGGCGTTCGCCGGATGGCACGAGTTCAACAACCAGCAGCTCGCCGAGGGCTTCGGACAGGTGTCCTTCGGTCGGTACCTCAGCTCGGTCGACTTCGCGGTGGACGTCTCGGAGAACTGGCAGAGCGAGTACCTGCAGTTCCTCCTCTTCATCCTCGCCACCGTCTGGCTGCTGCAGCGCGGCTCACCCGAGTCGAAGGAGCTGCACAAGGCGGGCCTCGAGTCGGCCGAGGATCAAAAGATCGGTCGTCACGCGGACGACAGCTCCCCCACCTGGGCGAGGGTCGGCGGCTGGCGTACGGCCGCCTTCTCCAACTCGCTGCTGCTCGTGATGCTGTCGATCTTCCTGGGGTCCTGGCTGGTCCAGTCGATCGCCGGGTGGGCCGCCTACAACGAGGTCCTGCTCGAGCAGATGCGTGACCCGATGAGCTGGACGTCGTACGTCCTGGGTGCCGACTTCTGGTCACGGACGCTGCAGAACTGGCAGTCCGAGTTCCTCGCCGTCGGATCGATGGCGGTGCTGTCGATCTACTTGCGCCAGCGTGGCTCACCGGAGAGCAAGCCGGTCGGCCAGTCCCACGCGAGCACGGGAGTCGAGGGCTGACGCTGGGCGTCCGCCGGTCGGCCAGGACCCCCCGTCAGCAGCGACGCGGCCGGCCCCATGAACCAGTGCCGCTGGACGCAGCTGAGCCTGACGTGCTCGACCGGCCCGTCGGTGCTCTCCTCGCAGTACCGCCACGTCACCGCGGCAGTCGCGCCGCACTCCGGGCACGTCGTGAGCTCCATCATTGCCTCCCCCTCGCTCGAGCCGGTCCCGTCAACGAGCCGACGGCCGAGCAAGCAACCTCGCGACCATCCTTCATCCACTTGGGGTCAAAGACGGGGGCCGTGGCAACGCTTGAACCGCTTCGCGTCGGCAACCGGTCTGGTGACCGCTCGGCCACCTGGCCGTCCACGATCCGACAGGAGCTCCCATGACCAGCCACTTCCCGCGACTCGCCATCGTCACCGGCAGCGACTCCGGCATCGGACAGGCCACGGCACAGCTCCTCGCGCGGGAGGGCTTCGACGTCGGCCTCACCTGCCACCACGACAGCGATGGGGCCCAGGAGACCGCAAAGGAGGTCGAAGCGCGAGGCCAGAAGGCGTACATCGAGGTCTTCGACGCCTCGCAGCCCGATGCCGGGGCGCTCGTGGACCGGCTCGTCGGGCAGCTCGGAGGTCTCGGTGTGCTGGTCAACGTCGCCGGCACCGGCCACTCCGACAAGGTGGTCGACCTGCCGTTCGACACCTGGCGGCGCGTGCTCGCGACCGATCTCGACGGCCCGTTCCTCACTGCCCAGCGCGCGGCGCAGGTGATGATCGCGGCCGACCAGGGCGGCCGGATCATCAACGTGACGAGCGTCCACGAGCACCTGCCCCGGGTCGGGTCAGCGGCCTACTGCGCGGCCAAGGCGGGGCTCGGCATGCTCACCAAGGTGATGGCGCTCGAGCTCGGCGAGCACGCCATCACCGTCAACTCCGTCGCCCCGGGTGAGATCGCCACCGAGATGACCGGCATGGACGAGTCCGACGCGTACGACGAAGAGCGGTCGGGGAATCCGCTGGGTCGGCCCGGGCACGTCGCCGAGGTGGCATCGCTGATCGGCTTCCTCGCCTCGCCGCGCTCGGCCTACGTCACCGGCGCATCGCTCACGGTCGACGGTGGGCTGAGCCTGATGGCTGCGCACGGCCACGACCAGGCCGGCTCCGGGTGGCGCGACGTCTGACGCAGAGGCGCGGTTTGTGACGTACGTCACGGGGAACCGCTCGGACATCGCTCCCGGAGGTCCTCATGCCCGTACGTCGCCCGTCCCGCCCGCTCACCGCCGCCCTCGCCGCCGTGGCTGCGCTGCTGCTCGGCGCCACCCTCCTCGTGGCCGTCCCCACGGCCGCAGCACCGGCTGACCCCGCGCCCGGCACCCCCGGCCGCAAGAGCACCTGGACCGAGGCCGACAAGACCGGCTTCGGCACCGCTCGCGCCCGCCGCAGCAACGTGTGGTTCACCCTGCAACGAGGCAGGGTGAGCGAGGTCTTCTACCCGGACCTCTCGACGCCGAGCGTGCGCAGCCTCGAGCTCGTCGTGACCGACGGCACCAGCTTCACCGACCGCGAGACGGTCGACATGCGCCCGGCCACGTCCCGCCCCGACGCGCGGAGCCTCCGGTTCGCGCAGATCGGCGGTCGTGACGGGCGCTACCGGCTCACCAAGCACGTCGCGACGGACCCGCGACGCGACGCCCTGGTGGTCCGCGTACGGCTGACGTCGCTGGACGGAGGTCGCTACCGTCTCTACGTCCAGCACGACCCGGCACTCGCCAACAACGGCATGGACGACCGCGCCCGAACCGTCGGCAGGACGCTCGTGGCGAGCGACGGGAAGGTCGCGACAGCCCTGCGTGCGCGACCACGGCTCGGCGCGCGCACCAACGGGTACGCCGGCAGCCGGAGCGACGGTTGGCGGGACCTGCGCCGTGACCACGATCTCGACCGTCGGCACCGCTCGGCTGGTCCGGGGAACGTCGTGCAGACCGCTCGCGTGAGCCGTGTCAACGGACTGCCGGGCAGGCAACGGGCGACGATCACCCTCGGGTTCGGCCGCCGACCCGCCGCTGCACGGGCCACCGCCGCGGCCAGCGCGCGTACCGGCTGGGCGAGCGTCCAGCGCCGGTACGACCGTGGATGGCACCGCTACGTGAGGTCGCTGAAGCGGGTGCCCGCCACCGCAGCCTCGATCGAGCGCGAGTACCTCGCCTCGGCGCTCGTGCTCGCAGCCGCCGAGGACAAGCTCAACCCCGGCGCGGTCGTCGCGTCGCCGTCCGCCCCATGGGTGTGGGGCGACGAGGTGCCGGACCTCTCCTCGCCATCCGGCGCGTACCACCTCGTGTGGTCGCGCGACTCGTACGAGTTCGGCAGCGCCATGTGGGCCATGGGCGACCGCTCGGCGGCCCGACGCATCGTCGACTGGCTGTTCCGGGTGCAGCAGAAGCCCGACGGATCCTTCCCGCAGAACTCCGACGTGCAGGGACAACCGGTGTGGTCCGAGCTCCAGCTCGACGAGGTGGCGCTGCCGATCGTCCTCGCGCGCCTGACCGGGAAGACCGGCCGCGCGACGTACCGAGGGGTCAAACGAGCGGCGGACTTCCTCGCGCGGTTCCGCGACGAGGAGACCGGTCGCCGGGCGCCGTACTCACCCCAGGAGCGGTGGGAGAACCAGTCCGGCTACTCGCCGAACTCGATCGCCGCGCAGATCGCCGGGCTCGTCTGCGCCGCCGACATCGCGCGCCGCAACGGCGACCGGGCGTCGGCACGCCGCTGGCTGCGCCTCGCCGACCGGTGGGCGGCCCGGGTGAAGGGATGGACGGTCACCACCACCGGTCCCCTATCGTCCCGGCCGTACTTCCTGCGCCTCACCAAGAACGGCCGGCCCGACACGGCATCGCCCTACGAGATGGGCGACGGCGGGCCGGTGCAGATCGACCAGCGGCGGGTCGTCGACCCCAGCTTCCTCGCCCTGACACGCTGGGGGATCTTGCCGGGCACCGACCCGGTCGTCGCGTCGTCTCTCGCGGTGGTCGACCAGGAGCTGCGGGTCCAGACCCCGAACGGCCCCTTCTGGCGGCGGTTCAGCTTCGACGGGTACGGCGAGACGCGTGACGGCGGGCAGTGGGAGATCACGGAGCCGGGCACCTTCACCACGCTCGGCCGAGGCTGGCCGATCCTGACCGGCGAGCGCGGGGAGCACGAGGTCAGCGCCGGACGGGACGCGTCCTCGTACCTCGCCGCGGTCGCGGCCGCCGCCAACGACGGCGACATGATCTCCGAGCAGGTGTGGGACGGTCGGCCCCCGACGGGGAGGCCCTGCTGCCAGGCCGGCGAAGGGACCCGGGCGGCGACCCCGCTCGTCTGGTCCCACGGAGCGCTGGTGCGCCTCGCGTGGACGATGCAGCTCGGCCGGCCGGCCGACCAGCAGGCTGTCGTCGCGCGGCGCTACCTGCGGTGACTCGCGTCGTCGCGCCTCATCCGAACTACGCTGACGGTCGTGAGCGGAGCCCAGCGCGCGCAGGCGTCGATCGAGCGCACGGCACTGCGCCGCTCGATCGTCGCCGCAGCAGCGCTGGGAGCCCTCGCGATGGCCTGGGGCATCGTGGGCGAGCTGCGCATCCTGCTCCTCGACGGCGCGTACGCCCTGATCGGGATCGCGTTGTCGTGGTTCGCGCTCCAGGCAGCGCGCGCCGTCGAGGAAGGACCGACGAAGAGGTTCCCGTTCGGGCGTGACGCCTTCACTCCGCTCGCTGTCCTGCTGCAGGGAGTGGCTCTCGCCGGCACGCTGCTCTACGCCTTCGTGGACGCGATCGTGCTGGTCAGGGAGGGAGGCAACCCGGTCGAGACGCAGAGCCTCGCGCTGTACGGGCTGATCTCAGCAGTCGGTGCCGCCGCCGTCTTCCTCTCGTTGCGACGGATGCGGTCCACGTCCGACCTCGTCGGCGCGGAGATCGCCACCTGGCGGGCGAGCGCGGTCCTCAGCATCGGCATGGTGGTCGGCGCCGTGACAGCGATGGTCCTCGACCGCTCCACGTCCGTCGACGTGGTCGCCTATGTCGATCCCGTTCTCGTGATCGCCGCATGCGTGGTGCTCGCACCCACACCCGTGGGGCTCCTGCGATCCGGAGTGCGAGAGCTGCTGCAGGGCGCTCCCTCCACGGAGGTGCAGCAGTCCGTCCACCTGGCCGTCGACGACGTGCGGCGACACTTCGGGCTCGACGAACCCATCGTCCGCATGCGCAAGGTCGGTCGCAAGCTGTTCCTCGAGGTCGACTTCGTCGTCGAACCAGGCCACTGGGACGTCTCCGACGAGGACGAGGTCCGACGGTCGCTCCTGGCGCGCCTGGAGCCTCTCGGTTTCGACCTCTGGGCCTACATCGAGCTGACGACCGACAGAGCCCTCGTCGAGTAGCCGCTGTGAGAACGTGGTCCCATGAGCGCCGGGAGTTCGCAGGGCAGCGCCCGACGAGGTAGGCCCGGCTACGACCAGGAGCTGCTCGTGAGGCGCGCCGTCGAGGTGTTCATCAGGCGCGGCTACGACGCCACCAGCGTCGGTGACCTGGCCGCCGAGCTCGGCCTCAGCAAGTCCGCGATCTATCACCACGTCCCGAGCAAGGAGCACCTCCTGTCGCTCGCGCTCGACGACGCGCTCGAAGGGCTCGAGGCCGTGATCGCCGATGCGACCCGCGAACCGCGGGACGTGTCGGCGTACGCACGTCTCCGTGGCGCGGTCCGCCAGAGCGTGCTGGTGCTCGTCGACAAGCTGCCGTCGGTCACCCTGCTGCTCCGGGTGCGTGGCAACGGCGAGGTGGAGATCTCGGCACTCGCCCGTCGCCGCCGGATCGACGAGCAGCTCGCCGGGCTCGTCCGCGACGCGGTCTCCGAGGGCACGCTGCGCAACGACATCGCGCCCGACCTCATCAGCAGGTTGCTGTTCGGCACCGTCAACTCGCTCACCGAGTGGTACAGGCCGGACGGCGAGGTCGACGCGGCCACCCTCGCCGACGCGGTTGTGGAGCTGGCGTTCGACGGTCTCACCGTGCCGCGAGGCTGACGCTCAGCCGAGCGTACGACCGAGACTTCGGCTCCTCCCCCGGAACTCCGCGATCGTGGTGCGGTCGGTCGCGCGGCGGACGGTCACGTCGTACACACCGGACCGGCCACGTTGCGCGCGCTCGTGCGCCTCGGCGACGAGCTGGTCGCCGAGGCGGGCCGACTCGAGGAACGTGATGTCGAAGCCCGCCGCGACGGTGACGACGCCGTCGGTGTTGCACGCGACCGCGAACGCGGAATCCGCGAGCGCCGCGATCAGCCCGCCGTGACAGAGGTCGTGGCCGTTGACCATGTCGTCGCGGACGAGCATGGAGACCCGTGACTCGCCCGGGGCGACGTCCTCGAGGCACATGCCGAGCGCCTTGCTCGCGGCGTCCGTGTCCCACATCGCGGCCGCACTCCGCTCCGCACGGCGCTGGTCGTCGCCGGCCTCTCCGCTCATGCGTCGAAGTCCACGGTGAGGGTGTCGCTGACCGGGTACGACTGGCACGTGAGAACGAACCCGCTCTCGACCTCGTCCGGCGTCAGTGCGTAGTTGCGTCGCATGTCGACCTCGCCGTCGCCCACCTTCGCCCGGCAGGTGCCGCAGACGCCTCCCTTGCACGCGAACGGGAGATCCGTACGGGTCCGCTGGGCGGCATCGAGGACCGGCTCGCCGCGCGGCATCGCCGACGTCGTGCTGCGCCCGTCGAGGACCACCGTCACCTCGCTCGTCGCCCCGTCGACGACGGGGTCCGCACGTCGGAGCTCCGGCAGCGGCTCATCGACGTAGAAGAGCTCGACGTGCACGCGACACTCCTCGACGCCGAGCTCGGACAGCACCGCGCGCGCGTCCGCGAGCATCCCGAACGGGCCGCACAGCCACACGTGGTCGAGATCGCCGACCGGGACGAGAAGGGTGAGGAGGTCGCGCAACCGCTCGGTCTCGAGGCGCCCCGAGAACAGCTCGACGTCACGCGGCTCGCGCGACAGCACGTGGATCAGGTCGAAACGAGGGCCATACCGGTTCTTCAGGTCGGCCAGCTCCTCGGCGAACATCACGGTCGACGTGGTGCGGTTGCCGTACAGCATCGTCACGGAGGCGCCCGGGTCCGCCAGCACGGTGCCCACGATCGACAGGATCGGCGTGATGCCCGACCCGGCAGCGATGCACAGGTGGCGGGCCCCCTCCCCCGGGTCGGCGCGGAACCCTCCCGTCGGCGTCTGCACGTCGATCGGCGTCCCGGGCGTCACCTCGTGCGACAGCCATCGTGAGAACAATCCGTCGGGGATCTCGCGGACACCGATCCTCAGCCTGCCGCCGACCGGTGCGCAGATCGAGTACGAGCGTCGCAGCTCGACTCCGTCGACGAAGCGGCGGAGCGTGAGCGACTGGCCGGCCGCGAAGGCGTACGCCGTGGTGAGGGCTGGAGGGACGTCGAAGGTGACCGCGACCGCGTCGTCGGTGAGCCGCTCGACCTCCGCAACGGTGAGGGTGTGGAACAGCGCCGTACGAGCGGTGGCGCGTGAGGGCACGGACACCGTCATGTCAGATCTCCTTCACGTGCTCGAACGGCTCGAGGCAGCTCGTGCACCGGTAGAGCGCCTTGCACGCCGTCGGCCCGAACTCCGACGTCAGCGCGACGTCGGCCGCACCGCAGCGCGGGCAGCGCAGGGCCCGGATCGGGGGACTGAGGGTGAGCGCGACCGGTCCGTCGTGGCGCGGCGCTGGGCCTGGCGCCGACAGGCCGTGCTCGGCGAGTGCGCGACGTCCGTGCTCGGTGATCCAGTCGCTCGTCCAGGCGGGCTCCAGCGCGATCTCGACACGAACCTCGTCGAATCCCGCGTCCTGGAGCGAACGGACGAGGTCGTCGCGCATCGTCGCCATCGCGGGGCAGCCGGAGTACGTCGGGGTGATCGTGGCGACCACGTGACCGTCGGCGTCGACGTCGACGCCGCGCAGGACTCCGAGGTCCTCCAGGGTGAGCATCGGCATCTCGGGGTCGGTGACGGCGCGCGCGACGTCGTAGGCACGGGTCTCGGTGTCGGTCTCGATCGACTGCGTCGCCTCGACCAGCGGGGGGTGGGTCGCCTCGGGCACGTCTACCACCGACCCGTCGGATGGGCGCGTGCCACGACCTGCATCTCGGCGAGCATCCGGCTCATCGCCTCGGTGTGCAGCCCGTCGCGGCCCTTGCGCCCACGCACTCCGGCCAGCGGTGCCGCGTCCGGCCGGACGACACCGCTCGTCGAGAACACCTGGTCGAGGACGGCGTCGACCTCGACCGACAGCGTGGACGGATCGACACCGACACCGGCCTCGGCCATGCGTGCCTCGACGTCGTGGACGTCGGTGAGCTCGCCGCGCAGCGGCCAAGCGCGCGCCAGTGCCGCGACGAGTCGCGCCCGCGACTCGTCAGTCCCGCGTGCCAGGGTGAGGAACCAGCGCCCGACGTAGTCGCGGTGGTACGCCACTTCCTTCACGCCCTTCGTCGCCACGGCCGCGAGGACGGGGTCGCGGCTGTCGCGGAGCCGTTGGAGCAGCGCGAGCCGCCACGTCGCGAACAGAAGCAGCCGAACGACCGCGTCGGCGAAGTCGCCGTCCTCGACCTCGGCGAGCCGTACGTTCCGGAAGTCGCCTGCTTCGCGGAAGAACGCCAGCGCGTCCTCTGGTGGGACGGGCGATCCCTCCGGGAGCGGCGGCACGATCGAGCGATCCGCAGCCGCGGCCCGGGCGAGCAGCAGCCGCGCCTGGCCGAGAAGGTCCAGGGCGATGTTGGCGAGCGCGATGTCCTCCTCCAGGTCCGGGGCGTTGCTGCACCACTGCGAGAGGCGGTGCGACAGCACGAGGGCGTCGTCGGCGAGCATCACCGCGTACGTCGCCAGGTCGGCGCCGACGACGCCGTCCGGGACCGACGTGTCGATCCCGGCGAGCGGATCCTCGCTCTGCCGGTCGTACGTGGCGGTGCCGAACGCCCAGTGCGACGGGTCTCCGCCGAGCAGCCCCTCGTACGGGTTGTCGTGCACCTCGTGGGTCGAGCCGGCCATCGGTTCCTTCCTCACATGTGCGGGACGTCGTCGGGGATCTCGTAGAACGTCGGATGCCGGTAGACCTTGTCTCCGCTCGGCGCGAACATCGGGTCCTTCTCGTCCGGGCTCGACGCCGTGATCGCGTCCGAGCGCACGACCCAGATGCTCACGCCCTCGCTACGGCGGGTGTAGACGTCGCGGGCGTGATGCACCGCCATCGCGTCGTCGGGTGCGTGCAGCGACCCGACGTGGACGTGGTTGAGGCCGCGCTTGCCTCGTACGAAGACCTCGTACAGGGGCCACTCCGCCTTGACGCTCATGCGTGCTCCTCCTCGCGCTCCGCGAAGGCGGTGGCCGCCTCGCGTACCCAGGCGCCGTCGTCGTGCGCGCGGCGGCGGTGTGCGATGCGCTGGACGTTGCACGGCCCGTTGCCGCCGATCACGTCGGCGAACTCGTCCCAGTCGGGCTGGGAGAAGTCGTAGTGACCCCGCTCCTCGTTCCACTGCAGTGCAGGGTCGGGCAGGGTGACTCCCAGCGCCTCGGCCTGCGGGACCGTCATGTCGACCATCTTCTGGCGCAGGTCGTCGTTGGTGTCGCGCTTGATCCCCCACGCCATCGACTGCGCTGTGTTGGGCGACTGGTCGTCGGGCGGCCCGAACATCATGAGCGCCGGCCACCAGAAGCGGTCGACCGACTCCTGGACCATCGCGCGCTGCTCGTCCGTCCCGCGCATCATCGTCATCAGCAGCTCGTAGCCCTGCCGCTGATGGAACGACTCCTCCTTGCAGATCCGGATCATCGCCCGGCCGTACGGCCCGTACGAGGTGCGGCACAGCGGCACCTGGTTGCAGATCGCCGCACCGTCGACGAGCCAGCCGATCGTGCCGACGTCGGCGTAGGTCAGCGTGGGGTAGTTGAAGATCGAGGAGTACTTCTGCCTGCCGGTGAGGAGGAGGTCGGTCAGCTCGGCCCGGGAGACGCCGAGGGTCTCGCACGCCGAGTAGAGGTACAGGCCGTGACCTGCTTCGTCCTGCACCTTCGCGAGCAGGATCGCCTTGCGGCGCAGCGACGGCGCCCGGGTGATCCAGCTGCCCTCCGGCTGCATCCCGATGATCTCGGAGTGGGCGTGCTGAGCGACCTGGCGGACGAGCGTCCTGCGATAGCGCTCGGGCATCCAGTCGCGCGGCTCGATGCGGTCGTTGTGCGCGATCGTCTGTTCGAACTGCGCGAGCAGCTCGTCATCCGCCGGGTGTCCGGCGTCGATGTGCGGTGCGGCGGTCATCGCGCCTCCTGGAAGCTGGTTCTTCCCCGTCACGCGGCAATTACTAACCTATCGGTCAGTAAATCAATCCTGAGCCGATCTGCCTAGTCCGACCCACCTCAGCTGGCGACGCTCTGCGTCGAGCGGGCGAGGACGTCGTCGGCCAGCCGGCGGGCGGCCAGGTCCGTGCTCGTGCGCTCGGTGCGCGCACGCTCGAAGACCTCGGCGAGGGTCCGTCCGATGCGCTCGACGTGGAGGGAGACCTCGTCAGCCGTCCAGCCGAGCACCTCGCGCCCCACCAGATGGATGCCGCCTCCGCTGTTGATGACGAAGTCGGGAGCCAGGACGATCCCGCGCGAGGCGAGGACGTCGGCGGCGGCGTCGTCGGCCAGGACGTTGTTCGCCGACCCGGCGACGACACGGGTCTCGAGGGTGCTCGCGACGCGACGGTCGATCACCCCTCCGGTCGCGCACGGGACGAACACGTCGCAGGCGGTGGAGACGACGTCGTCGACGGCGACGATCTCGGCGTCGAGCTCGGTCCTCGCGACCTCGCAGCGCAGCGGGTCGATGTCCGACGCGATCAGCCTCGCGCCGTCCGCCGCGACCCGCCGGGCGACGTCCATGCCGACAGCACCCAGACCCTGCACCAGGACACGTCGGCCCGCCAGGTCGCTGATGCCCACCTCGCGCGCTGACTCGCGGATCCCGACATAGACGCCGTGGGCCGTCTCGGGAGCGCTGGAGCCCGGACCTCCCGCAGCCTCCGAGCGTCCGAAGGCGTAGCCGCCGCTCAACCCGTGCAGCACGTCCATGTCAGCAGACGACGTCCCGACGTCAGGGCCCGTCCAGTAGCTCCCGTTGAGCGTCGCGAGAGTCTCGGCGTGGAGCACGAGGATGCGGTGCCAATCGGCTTCCCCGATCTCTCGCCGGTCCCGCGGCAGCGCGATCACCGACTTGCCGCCCCCCATCGGAAGGCCGGCGACAGCCATCTTGTGGGTCATCGAGCTCGCGAGCCGTGTCGCGTCCCCGACGGCGAGCTCCCGAGACGGGTACGCCATCGCACGCGTCCCTCCCGTCGCGGGGCCCAGCTGACGCGAGTGGATCGCAACGGTGAGGAAAGCCCCTGTCTCTGCGTCGTAGCGGGAGCAGCACACGCGGCCGTCCCAGTGCTCGATCACCGTCTCCATACCCATGGCGCGACTCCTCTCGAACTTCACGTCTCCTCAAATCGTGACGTGTGTCACTATCTGTCCGCTACAGTCAGGCGAACTTCGAGAAGGCATCCAGCAAATCGCCCAGATTTCTTGCCGTTCATCCAGGCAAGGCGGTGCCGACGCGATGAAGGGAGACACATGGCCGGGACAGCGCTGGACGAGGTCGACCAGCGGATCCTGCACGAGCTCGAGCGCGACGGACGCATGTCGATGCGCCAGCTCGCCGAGACGGTCCACATCTCACGGGCCAATGCGTACTCACGGGTCGAACGCCTCCGCGAGCGAGGGGTGATCACGGGCTTCTCCGCCCGCATCGATCCCAACGCGCGCGGGCTCGGGACCTCGGCGTACGTGACCCTCAACCTGCGTCAGTCCGAGTGGCTCGCGATCCGCCCGCGGCTCGCAGCGCTGCCCGGCGTCGAGCACATCGCGCTGCTCGGCGGCGAGTTCGACGCACTCCTGCTCGTCCGCGCGGAGGACAACGCAGGACTGCGACGCCTCGTGATGGAGCAGATCCAGGGCATCCCCGACGTCCTCGGCACGCGGACCTTCCTCGTGTTCGAGGAGGCGTGGCCGGAGCACGACCGCGCGGTGGCCGCTCCCCCGGCGGAGTGATCGATTCCCCTGGCCGGATCAGTCATCTCTGCCACCATGTCGGACGTGAGGAGCGATCCGTGACACCGGCGCCGGCACCCGCCACGTCCGAGCCCGAACGGACCTCCGCCCGCCGCGCCGAGCGCGGGATCGCGCTGGTCGCCTCGGCGATGCGGGGCGTCGTCCTGCTCCAGATCGTCGTCAGCGCCGCCTCCGGCGTCCGTCTGTCCCACCACCCCGGCGCGTACGCCGCCCTGACCGGGGCGGTGGTCGTCGTGTCGGTCGCGCTCATCGGCCAGAGCCTCCTCACGGGGTCGGTACGCGCGGGAGCGTGGCACGTTCCGGACATCGCACTGGCCTGGGTGGCCATCCCCGCGATGAACCTGCTGCTGCCGGCATCCCACGTCGTCGGCACGTGGGAGTCGTGGGCGCCCGGCTATGCGATCAACGTGGCGGCGTTGGCCGCGACCTGGCTGCGCCCCGCGGTGGCGGTCGTGCACGCCACCGCACTCGGTGCGTGGCTGATCGCCTGGACGTCCGCGGCCGACGTCGCGTCCTGGGAGACGAGCCTCAACAACGCGCTGACCATCCCCGGGTACGCCATCGTCGTCGCGCTGCTCGTCTACTACCTCCGGGCGCTCTCTGCCGCTGCCGACCAGTCACGCGACGACGCGATCTCCGCCACCCGCGCTCTCGAGCTCCAGCGCTACCAGCTCACGGTCCACGACGCGTCGAGCATCCTGCGCCTGCTCTCCGACGAGGAGACGCCCGCCGAGGTGCTACCGGGCCTACGGCTGCAGGCCGTCCGGGAAGCACGACGCCTGCGGACCTACCTCGGCAGTCAAGCCCAGCGGTCGCCGGACGGCTCGCAGCGCACGATCGGCGCGATGCTGTCCGCAGCCCTGGAGGGGTTCGACGACCTCCCGCTCGAGCTGGCCGTGGAGCTGGGTTCCCACGTCGAGCTCAGCGAGGAGGTGTGGGAGGCGACCTGCGGTGCCGTCACGACGGTCCTGCACAACGTACGGCTCCATGCCGCCGCGCACCAGGTCGTCGTCCATGCCGACACCGACGGCACGACCTGGGAGGTTGTCGTGTCCGACGACGGGATCGGCTTCGACCAGGGCAGCCAGCCCCTCGGGTTCGGACTCGACACCCAGGTGCGTGAGGCGTTGGCGGGACACGGGATCTCGGCCGAGATCCGCTCCTCGCCCGGGCGCGGCACGTCCGTCACCATCGTCGGACCGGTGACCACCCGAGAGGACTCGCTGTGACCGACCCGTCCGGAGAGGAGGCTCGCCCGAGGGTCGTCGTCATCGACGACAGCACCGTGATCCGCGGCGGCTTCGCCACCGTCCACCCCGGCCTCGAGGTCATGGCGACGTACGCGAGCGTCGAGGAGTTCGAGGCCTCGCCGGTGGCCTGCGACGTCGTCGTCCTCGACCTGCTGCTGCGCGGACCCCAGGGCGTGTCGTCGTCGACCAAGCAGGGACGCGCCGCGATCCGTGCACTGCGCGACCTCGGGCATCCCGTCTGCCTCTACACCGACGAGCGGCGGGCGATCGTGCTCGCGCTGTGCCTGCGGGCGGGCGCGAACGGTGTCGTCCACAAGTCGGATCCGCCGGAGGTCGCGGTGCGAGCCGTCGACGGAATCCGCCTGGGGCAGGTGGCGATCACGCAGTCCCTCGTCGGGCTCACCGAGCTGCTCGACCGGCGGGGGGCCTCGCTCGACCTCAGCCCGCGGCAGCGGCAGGTCATCTCGGCCCGAGCCCGTGGGCGGCACTGGGGTGACATCGCGGCCACGCTGTTCATCAGCGAGGACACCGCGCGGGAGCACTACCGGGCAGCGTGCCTCAAGCTGCGGGACTACCTGCAGCACGCCAGCCCTGGGGACATCGAGCGAGCGGTGGGGACCGCACCGGGAGACGTGCTCGACGAGGAGTGAGCCGACCCCCCGTTTCCGGGGGTTACCTCCGTACGCGATCGCCGCGAAGGTGATCACGACCGGCCCACACGGATGTGGGCCTTCGGGGAAGGAAGTCGACATGTTCGGATCGAGCATCATCCGCCGGGCCCTCATCGGCGCTGCGACGGCGACGGTGGCGGCGAGCGGCATCGTGGTCGCCACCGCACCGGCAGCGAACGCGGTCACGTGCCGCGCGTACACCTTCATCGGCGTACGCGGGACCGCCGACGGGGTCAAGGCCTCGATGGGTGACCGCCTGCCCACTGCGCTGAGCGCCTTCCGGGCGAAGAAGGGCACGGCGAACGTCACGAGCGACTACGTCTCGTACCCGGCATCGTTCGACTACCTCTACTCGATGGGTCAGGGCCGCACGGCGCTGAAGGCCAAGATCAACAGCTACGTCTCCGGGTGCCCGTCGACGAAGATCGCTCTCTTCGGCTACTCGCAGGGCGCGCACGTCGTCGGAGACGTGGTCGTGGGCCTGTCGAGCACCCAGCGCGCACGCCTTCAGGGAATCGGCCTGATCGGTGACCCGATGTTCAACCCGGCCTTGCGCGGGAAGGTCTCCAAGAACGGCTCGACCCGCGGCGGCGTGTGGGGGAAGCGCGCATCGTGGCCGACCGGCGTCTTCGTCTACAACGTCTGCAACACCGGAGACCTGATCTGCGCCAACGACGGCACCAACGCCGTGACGAGTGCCAGCGTCGCGCCGCACCAGAAGTACACGACCACGACGTACTCGCCGGTCAGCACGTCGGGTGCGTACGCGATCGGATCGCACGTGGCCACGCGCTCCTGACTCACACGAAACCCCCGACGAGGGCCAGGCATCATGGTGATGCCTGGCACCTACGTCGTTCGGGCTAGACTGAGCCGACACTGATGCGCATCACGAAACGAGTTGCATCATGCGCAACCCGGCCGTTCGCCGTACGTTGGTCCGCCTGCTCGAGCACGCGCGCTTCGAGGTGCTGCCCACCCCGTCGACCGAGGCGAAGGTCGTCGAGCACGTGCCGCTCGAGATCCCCGTCACGGTGACTGCTTCGCCGACCAAGGGGCTGCAGGCGACCCTGGAGCTGGCCGAGCGCCTGGCTGTGCGCGGCTACACGACCGTCCCCCACCTCGCGGCGCGGATGGTGAGCGGTCGCGCGGAGCTCGTCGAGATCTGCGAGCGCCTGAGGTCGGCCGGGATCACCCGGGTCTTCGTCCCCGGCGGCGACGCCGATCCGACCGGCGACTACCCGGACGCGCTCGCGCTGCTCGAGGACCTCGCGGGCCTGGGCCACCCGTTCGAGCAGGTCGGCATCACCGGCTATCCCGAGTCCCACCCGACGATCCACGACGACCTCACCGTGCAGGCCATGTGGGACAAGCGCCGGTACGCGACGCACGTGGTGAGCAACCTCAGCTTCGACCCCGCAGTGATCCGGGTCTGGATCCAGCGGATGCGCAGCCGCGGCGTCACGATGCCCCTGCTGCTGGGGATGCCCGGTCCGGTCGACCGCACCAAGCTGCTCTCCATGGCGACCAAGATCGGCGTCGGCGAGTCCACGCGTTTCCTGGCCAAGAACAAGGGCACGTTCGCCCGGCTTGCCGCGCCGGGCGGGTTCACCGGTGAGCGTTTCCTCCTCAAGTGCGCTCCCACGCTGAGCGAGCCGACGTCCCTGGTCGAGGGCCTGCACGTCTTCACGTTCAACCAGATCGCGGAGACCGAGGCGTGGCGGCGCGACCTGCTCGATCGCCTCCACCAGTGACGCCGCCCGCCGGCGGGTGGTCAGCGCAGCAGGTCGGCCAGCGAGGCCTCGAGCCGCGCGTCGCCCGTCTCGACGATGCGGAGCGGCAGGCCGATCTTGTCCGCGGCGCGCGCGGCGAGGGCACGCAGCTCGTCGTCGGGTTCCTGGGCCAGCCAGATCACGCGCGAGTACTGACCGAAGTAGGCGTCGCGCAGCTCCGGCCACCGGTCGAGCCCGAGCTCGCGCTCCACCGTGCGCGCGAACGAGCGTACGAGGAAGTCGGTGAGCAGGTAGGTGCCCGGCTGCTCCTCGAAGAACCGCTCGAGCCGGTCGGGGCCCGCGTACACGTCGTAGCAGTGCAGTCCCGGCAACCGCGCCAGCCCGAGCTCGTCGCACACGGCGTCGAGGGCGCCGTACGTCCCGCAGTCGGCGTAGCCCACGGCCACCCGCGGGTACGTGTCGCGCAGCCGCTCGGCGAGAGCACGGACCTCGGCCGCGATCAGCTGGGGCTGGTTGTGCAGCAGCGGCGGCAGCGGATGCACGTCGACCGGCCAACCGCGGCGAGCGACGATCGCGGCACACGGCTGCGCGATCGCGCCGCAGGCGATGAGCGCCGTCCTCGGTCCGGGCTCCGCCGTCCTAGAAGGAGAGCTGGTCGACGAACTTGTCGTTGAAGTCGGCGCGGTCGGAGAGCTCGACATACGTCACCTCCTTGAGCAGCGTCCGCGCGCCCTCCCGTTCACGTGTCGAGAGGAGCGCCATCTTGGCTCCCTCGCCGGCGACGTTGCCGGCGGCGACGATCCTCAGCACCGGGAGCTTCGGGACGAGACCGATCCGAACCGCGGAGGCGGCCGAGAGGTAGCTGCCGAACGAGCCGGCGAGCAGCACCTGCTGGACGTCGCGGTGCTCGATCCCCAGCTCTTCGAGCAGGAGCGACCAGCCCGTCGAGATCGCCGCCTTGGCGAACTGCAGCTCGCGGACGTCGCGCTGCGAGAGCACCACGCTCTCCTCCGGAGGGGCGCCGGGCGTCGGCCGGTGCAGGACGAACACCCGCTCCTGCCCGACCTGGGTGAGCCGGTCGGCGAGCGCCGGCGCGACCTCCTTGGCGACCTCGGCGGCGACGAACCGTCCGCTCGCGTCGAGGAGCCCCACCCTGACCAGCTCGGCGACCACGTCGACGAGCCCGGACCCGCACAGTCCCCGCGGCTCGACGTCTCCGATGACCCCGAGCTCGACGGTCTCCCCCAGCTTGACGACCTCGATCGCCCCGTCGGCGGCACGCATGCCGCAGCGGATCGCCCCACCCTCGAACGCGGGGCCGGCCGGCGCTGCCGTCGCGAGGATGCGGTCACCGTCGCTCACCACGATCTCGCAGTTGGTCCCGACGTCGATGAACAGGCGCGTGCGCTTGTCACGGTCCATGCCGGTGGCCAGCATCCCCGCGACGATGTCGCCTCCGACGTAGGCGCCGAGCGCGGGGAAGACGGTCACGCGGGCCCGGGGGTGCAACGACAGACCGAGCTCGGAGGCCGGCAGGTCGGGGGGCTGCGCGGTGGACATCACGAACGGCGCCATGCCCAGCGGCTCGGGATCGACGCCCAGGGCGAGTGCGGTCATCGTCGCGTTGCCGGCCAGGGCGACCTCGTAGACGGTCGCCGGATCGACGCCGCCCTCCGCGCACACCTGCGTCGCGAGCGTCGACAACGTCTCGCACGCGGCCGTACGCAGACGCCCGAGAGCGTCGGGATCCATCATCGTCGCGCTGATCCGAGTGATGACGTCGCCACCGAAGGGCTGCTGCCGGTTGAGCATCGAAGCGACCGCGACCGGTGTGCCCGTGGTGACGTCGAGCAGCGTCGCCACCACGGTCGTCGTACCGAGATCGATGGCCAGCGCGTGCTGCGTCTTGGTGGTGTCACCCGGCTCCACGTCGACCAGCGCTTCGTCGACCACCACGGCCGTGACCTTGAAGTCGGCCGAGCGCAGAACCGTCGGAAGCCGCCGCAGCACGTGCAGGTCGGGCACCGGCTCGAGGTCGTCGATCGCGTCGAGGAGCCTCGCCAGATCGGTGCGCTGGTCGGCGAGCGTCGGCTCGTCGAGCTCGACGTACCGCTTCTGGACGGCCGGCCGCAGGATCACCTGCCGTCCGACACCGACGGTCGCCGCCTTCGGTCGCGTGGTGAGCGGCGGGACGTCGACCGCCACGTCGCGGGTCGTGTTCACCAGGCAGGCGAGGCGCCATCCGTCGTCGAGCTGCTCGCGCGTGAACGTCCGAACGTCGTGCCGGGTCACGGGACTCGGGCCGTCGATGCGGACCTTGCACTTGTGGCACGTGCCGTGCCCTCCGCAGGTGGAGTCGATCGCGATGCCGTTCCACGACGCCGCGTCGAAGACGGTCACGCCCGGCGGGACGCGCACCTGGCGCGCCGTCGTACGGTCGGGGTCCGCGTCGCGCACCGTGAACGACAGCTCGACCCGGCCCGTGCCGTCATGGGCGGGCCCCTCGTCCCCGGCCCCGTCCAGCACGGTCTGCGGCGACTCGGTCACGAGACGGCAGCCGCCTTCGCCCGGTGTGCGGCGATCCAGGCCATGCCCCACTCGTCGTGGTCCAGGAAGACGTCGGCCGCCTTGACCGCCTCGACGATCTGCGGGGTCCGCGTGTCCATGATCGCGCTGGTCAGCCCCGCCGTCATCGCCATCGGCAGCCAGGCGGCACCCAAGGTGTGCCGGTCGGGCATGCCGAAGGACGTGTTGGACGCACCGCAGGTCATGTTGACCCCGTGCTCCGCGCGGATCCGACGCATCGTCTCCATCGTCACGAGCGAGGTGGTCGTGTCGGCACCGATCGGCATGGCCAGCGGGTCGATGACGATGTCGGCCTTGTCGATGCCGTACTCCTCGGTGGCCACCCGGATGATCTTCGCGGTGAGGTCGAGCCGCTTGTCGGCCTCCATCGGGATCTCGTCCGCGTCGTTGGGCAACGCGATGATCGCGGCGTCGTAACGCTTCACGAGCGGCAGGATCGCGGCGAGCCGGTCGTCCTCGGCCGTGACCGAGTTGACCAGGGCACGGCCCTCGTAGGCGGACAGACCCGCCTCCAGCGCCTCGACCACCGAGGAGTCGATGCAGATCGGGAGGTCGGTGATCGACTGGATCAGACGGATCGCAGAGGCCAGCAGCGCGGGCTCGTCGGTGAGCGGGACGCCCATGTTGACGTCGAGGACGTCGGCGCCGCCCTCGACCTGTGCCTTCACGTCCTTCTCGATCGCCGAGAGGTCGCCTGCGCGCAGCTGCTCCTGGAAGATGCGGCGACCTGTCGGGTTGATCCGCTCGCCGATCAGGCAGAAGCGCTGGTCGTGCCCGATCACGACCTCCTTGGTCGCCGACCGCAGGACCGTGTGGAGGCTGCTCATGCGGGAACCTTCGTACGACGCTCGTGGAGCAGGGCCTTCGCCTTCTTGACCGTGGCCGAGGCGTCCGCGGCATAGCCGTCGGCGCCGACCGCGTCGGCGTACTCCTGGGTGACGGGAGCACCGCCGACCATGACCACGACGGACTGCCGCAGCCCGGCCTTCTCGAGGGCGTTCATGTTCGCCTTGAACATCGGCATCGTGGTGGTGAGGAACGCGGAGAAGCCGACGATGTCGGGCTGGTGCTCCTCGATCGCCGCGACGAACTTCTCGGGCGCCACCTGTACGCCGAGGTCGATCACCTCGAAGCCGGCGCCCTCGAGCATGATGTTGACGAGGTTCTTGCCGATGTCGTGGACGTCGCCCTTGACCGTGCCCATCAGGAACTTGCCGACCGTCTCGACCCCGGTCTCGGCGAGCAGCGGGCGGAGGCGCTCCATCGCGCCGGCCATCGCCCGCCCGGCGATCAGCATCTCCGGCACGAAGAAGTCGCCGCGCTCGAAGCGAGCACCCACCTCCTCCAACGACGGGATGAGCGCTTCGAAGAGCAGCGTCTGCGGCTCCATCGCGCTCGACAGCCCCTCCTCCGTCAGCTCGAGGACGCGTGGGCCGTTGCCGACCAGCGTCTCGTCGTACAGGCCCTGCAGGATCTCTTCTGGGGTCACGCCGCGCCCTCTCTCTCCCTAGTGGGTCAGCCTTGGTGAGTCAGCCATCTGTGACTTGGTCGGACCACGCAGCAGCGTGGACAGCTGGGCCGCGTGGTACGCCAGGTGCTTGCCGAGCTCGTCGAGCCGGTCCTCGAGCCGCGCGGTCGGCCCCGAAAGGCCGAGTGCCGCCACGACGTCGCCGCGCACTCCCTCGACCGGGACGGCGACGCCGGTCAGCCCGATCTCGAGCTCGCCGTCGGTGAGGGCCCACCCGCGCTTGCGGGTCAGCACGCCGTCGCGGCGCAGGCCCTCGTACGAGGTGATGGTCGCGTCGGTCGACGCCTCGAGCGGGCCGGTCGGCATGGCCAGGGCACCCCACGCGTACAGCACCTTGCCGAGGGCCGAGCAGTGCGGCGGGACCTCGACCTCCGTCCAGTCACGCGTGCCGAGGAGATAGCGGCTGTCCACCTGGGCGACCTGCACGACCTTCTCGCCGCGGGCCACCGAGAGGTGCACGGTCTCTCCGGTCTCGTCCCCGATCTGCTCCATGGCAGGGCGGGCCAGACGGACGAGCTCCTCCCACGGATCGTGACGCGCCGCGTACAGCCAGAAGAGGCTCCCCGCGACGAAAGAGCCGTCGGCGTCGCGCTCGACCAGCCCCGTGCGCTCGAGGGCGGCGAGCATCCGCGACGTCGTCGACTTGGCCAGCCCGCTGGCGTCCTGGAGCTCGGCGAAGGTGAGCGGCTCGTCGGCGTGCACGACCGTCGACACGAGCTGAGCAGCACGGTCAACCGCCTGCGTCCCGCTGCCGGTGCTTGCGCCGCTCACTCGCTTCTCCTTCGTCCGCCCCTTCTGCAAGGGTCCCATGATGTGGAACTATGGTCCCACATCATGGAGGCTACCCAGGAGGGGCGATGTTCCGCAACAAGATGCCGCGCTACGAGGTGCTCTCCGAGGAAGCGATGGCGACGCTGGACGGCGGGTGGCGCCGGCTCGTCAGCGAGATCGGCGTCGAGTTCATGGATGCGCGGGCACGCGACCTCTTCGCCGCGGCGGGCCAGCGGGTCGAGGACGACACCGTCTTCCTCGACCCGGACTTCGTCCTGGAGCAGGTGGCCAAGGCTCCGCGCGAGTTCGACATCCAGGCACGCAACCCCGACAACACCGTGCACATCGGCGGTGACGCCATGGCGTTCAGCGCGGTCTACGGACCCCCGTTCGTCCGCCAGGGTGACGTGCGCCGTGACGGGACGATGGACGACTTCCGCAACTTCGCGCGACTCGCGCAGGGCTTCGGCGTGCTGGACTCCGCGGGCGGTGTCGTCACCGAGCCCAACGACGCCCCGCTCGACAGCCGGCACCTCGACATGACGTACGCGCTCCAGACGCTGACCGACAAGATCTACATGGGCAACGTCGTGTCCGGGGTCAACGCCCGCGACACGCTCGCGATGACCGACATCCTCTTCGGCTCGCGGGAGGCGATCGAGCAGACGCCGGCCCTGATCTCGCTGATCAACTGCAACTCGCCGCTGCGGTGGGACGATCGGATGCTCGAAGCCCAGTTCGAGTACTCGTCGGCCAACCAGCCGGTCGTGCTCACCCCGTTCATCCTGATGGGCGCGATGTCGCCGGTGACGGTCCCTGCCGCGCTGGTGCAGCAGATCGCCGAGGCGCTGTCGGGCATCGCGCTCTCGCAGCTGATCCGCCCGGGCTGCCCGGTGGTGTTCGGCTCGTTCCTCTCCAACATCGACATGCAGTCCGGGTCTCCGACGTTCGGCACCCCGGAGTCGGGCATCGGGCTTCTCTGCACGGGCCAGATCGCCCGGCACTTCGGGCTTCCCTTCCGCACCGGCGGCGGGCTCACCTCCTCTCAGGTCCCCGACGCACAGGCCGGGTACGAGGCGATGATGACGCTGCTGCCGACGTTCCTCGCCGGCGCGAACTGGGTCATGCACTCCGCGGGCTGGCTCGAGGGCGGCCTCGTGTCCGGCTACGAGAAGTTCATCATCGACTGCGAGCTGATCCAGATGCTCCAGCACGAGTTCACCCCGCTGGAGATCGACGAGGCCTCGCTCGCGTTCGACGCTCACACCGAGGTCGGCCACGGCGGCCACTTCCTCGGTGCGATGCACACCATGGAGCGCTTCCGCACCTGCTTCTACCGCCCGTTCCTCTCCTCCTCGGAGAACTACGAGCGCTGGATGCGTGGCGGCGCGAAAGACACCGCGGCCCGAGCGACGGACATCTATCAGAAGCGGCTGGAGGAGTACGAGCAGCCGCCGCTCGACGACGCGATCCGCGAGGAGCTCGAGGCGTACGTCGTACGCCGGCGCGCGGAGCTCGGCGACTGACGCTGTCGAGCCGTCGGTCGCCCTCGGCGGCACCCCCGCTGGTCGAGGCCGAGCCCTTCCCCCCCGCTGGTCGAGGCCGAGCCCTTCCCCCCGCTGGTCGAGGCCGAGCCCTTCCCCGCTGGTCGAGGCCGAGCCGAAGGCGAGGATCGAGACCACAGCACCGGGTCTCGATCCTCCGCTTCGCTCCGGCCTCGACCAACGGAGAGGTGCTTCGCTCCGGCCTCGACCAACGAGAAGCGCCTCGCTCCGGCCTCGACCAACGGAGAGGTGCTTCGTTCCGGCCTCGACTGGCGAGAGGAGCGGGCGTCAGCGGAAGACGACGGTCCGGGCGCCGTTGGGCAGCACCCGCGACTGCGAGTGCCACCGCACCGCGCGGGAGAGGACCTGCGCCTCGACGTCACGACCAGCAGCGACCAGTGCGTCCTGGTCGTAGCTGTGGTCGACCCGTACGACGTCCTGCTCGATGATCGGGCCCTCGTCGAGGTCGGCGGTCACGTAGTGCGCGGTCGCACCGACGAGCTTCACGCCGCGGTCGAAGGCCTGGTGGTACGGCTTCGCGCCCTTGAAGCTCGGCAGGAACGAGTGATGGATGTTGATGGCCCGGCCAGACAGCGCACCGCAGGTCGCGTCGGAGAGCACCTGCATGTAGCGGGCGAGCACGACGAGGTGCACGTCCAGCTCGTCGACCAGCTCCAGCAGCCGCGCCTCGGACTCGGCCTTCGTCTGCGGCGTCACCGGAAGGTGCACGAACGGCACGCCGTACGACTTCGCCATCGCCGCCGCGTCGGGATGGTTGGAGACGACAGCGGGCACCTCGATCTGCAGCGACCCGGTGCTCGCACGGAAGAGGAGGTCGTTGAGGCAGTGCAGGTGCTTGGAGACCATGATCAGCGTGCGGTACGGCGCGCCCGCGTCCCAGATCTCGTAGTGCATCGCGAAGCGGGCCGCGACCGGGGCGAACTCGTTCCGGAGGTCGGCGGCGGTGGTCGTGCCGGCGACTTCGACGTCGATGCGCATGAAGAACCTGCCGCTGAGCCGGTCGCCGAACTGCTGACTCTCGAGGATGTTGCCACCGTGCGAGGCCAGGAAGCCGGACACCGCATGCACGATGCCTGGCCGGTCAGGGCAGGAGAGGATGAGGACGAAGTCGCCGGCCGGGACCGTGGGGAGCGCGCGAGAGGGCACTGTTCCACCTCCGCAGGTCAGTGCTGCGCGGGTCGCAGTGTTGCGCTCTCAACAACGCAACGTGCGATACGCAACACGCTTGGTCTAGTCTCGCTATCGTGAACGAACCGAGCGGCGGCGTCCAGTCGGTTGACCGCGCACTCATCATCCTCGAGGTGCTCGCGCGGGTCGGCGAGGCGGGTGTCACCGAGATAGCCGGTGAGCTGGGCGTGCACAAGAGCACCGCCTTCCGTCTCGTCAGCACGTTGGAGTCGCACCGGCTCGTGGAGCAGACGACCGAGCGCGGTCGGTACCGGCTGGGTGTCGGCATCCTGCGCCTCGCCGGCGCGACGACCGCGCGGCTGGACCTGGTGCAGGAAGCCCGGCCGGTGTGCGTCCAGCTCGCTGCCGACACCGGCGAGACCGTCAACATCGCGGTGCTCTCGGAGAGCTCGGCGCTGTACCTCGACCAGATCGCGGGCTCGTCGGCCCTGCAGCCGCACAACTGGGTGGGCCAGCACATCCCGCTGCACGCGACGAGCAACGGCAAGGTGCTGCTCAGTGGCCTGGACGACCAGCGTCTGAAGGAGGTCCTCGGCACGCTCGCACGCTTCACGCCCCAGACCATCACCACGCGACCCACGTTGCGCGAGGAGCTCGCCCGGGTCCGCGAGCGCGGCTACGCGGTCGCCGTCGACGAGCTCGAAGACGGGCTGACCGCGGTGGCTGCACCCGTCCGCAACGCGCACGGCGACGTCGTCGCTTCGATCAGCGTCTCGGGGCCCTCGTTCCGACTCACCTCCGAGCGCGTGGAGCAGGCGCTCCCGCAGCTGGTCGCTGCGGCCGCCGAGGTCTCGCACCGTCTCGGCTGGGGCCACCGATAGCGCATCAATATTGCGTAACAAGATGCATCTCCTCTTGACGCGTCGCCCTCCTCGCACCAGTCTCGGCTCAGGAATAGTTGCGCGAGATGCACCGTGTTGCGGGATACGCAACGCGGCGAACTCCGCGGGGAGTGAGGAGCCGGGTGCCCGAGCTCTACCTCGACGGTTCGTGGACGAGCGCGCGCGGTGGCGCACGCCGCGAGATCCGCTGCCCCGCTGACGGGTCCGCGGTCGGCGATGTCGACGAGGCGACGCCCGAGGACACCGCAGCAGCGATCGCCGCCGCACGCCACGCCTTCCACGACGGTCCGTGGCCGCGCACGCCCAGTCGGGAGCGCGGCAACCTGCTCCTGAGGGTGGCCGACCTCCTCGAGCGCGACGCCGACGAGATCGCCCGGTGGGAGTCGCTCGACACTGGCAAACGGTTCATCGAGAGCCAGTACGACGTCGCCGACGTCGTCTCCGTCTTCCGCCACTACGGCAGGGTGGCCGCCGAGGATGCCGGCCGCGTCGTCGACACCGGCAACCCGGACGTCGTCAGCCGGGTGGTGCACGAGCCCGTCGGCGTCTGCGCGCTGATCACGCCGTGGAACTATCCGCTGCTGCAGGTCTCCTGGAAGGTCGCCCCGTGTCTCGCGGCCGGCAACACCTTCGTCCTCAAGCCCAGCGAGCTCACCCCGCACACCGCGATCCACCTGATGCGCCTCCTCGAGGAGGCCGGGCTGCCGCCCGGTGTCGGCAACCTCGTGCTGGGGGCGGGCGCCGAGGCCGGCGCTCCGCTGGCCACCGACGAGCGAGTCGACCTGGTCTCCTTCACGGGCGGCCTGCAGACGGGACGCCGACTGATGGCGGCAGCCTCGGCGACGGTGAAGCGCGTGGCGCTCGAGCTGGGCGGCAAGAACCCCAACATCGTGTTCGCCGATGCCGACCTCGACGTCGCTCTCGACTTCGCGCTCACCGCTGTGTTCCTGCACTCCGGTCAGGTCTGCTCCGCCGGGGCGCGGCTCCTGGTCGAGGAGAGCGTCCACGACGAGCTCGTCGACCGCCTCGTCGACCGCGCGACGCGGATCCGTCTCGGCGGCCCGTTCGACGACAAGGCCGAGACAGGACCTCTGACGAGTGCCGAGCATCGCGACAAGGTCGAGGCGTACGTCGCTCGCGGGCTCGCCGAGGGCGCCGTCCTGCGCTGCGGCGGTCGGCGTCCCGACGATCCCGACCTCGCCGACGGCTACTACTACCTGCCGACCGTCCTCGACGGTTGCGACACGTCGATGTCGGTCACCCAGGACGAGTCGTTCGGGCCGATCCTCACGGTCGAGACCTTCACCGACGAGGACGAGGCGGTCCGGATCGCCAACGACTCGATCTACGGCCTGGCCGGAGCCGTGTGGACCCAGGACGCCGGCAAGGGACAGCGCGTCGCGGCCGGGCTGCGAATGGGCACGGTCTGGATCAACGACTACCACCCGTACGTCCCCCAGGCCGAGTGGGGCGGCTACAAGCAGTCGGGGATCGGCCGCGAGCTCGGGACCGCCGGGCTCGACGAGTACCGCGAGACCAAGCACGTGTGGCACAACATCCGACCGGCCGAGCAGCGCTGGTTTCGGGGATAACAGAGTCCGGGGATAGACGGGTAGGCAGCGACGGGCATGGGCGCAGACCGGTTCGACTTCGTCATCGTGGGAGGCGGCTCGGCCGGGTGCGCGCTCGCGAACCGGCTCTCCGCCGATCCCGGCACTTCGGTGCTGGTGCTGGAGGCCGGCCGCTCCGACTTCCGCGCCGACCCGTTCATCCACATGCCGGCGGCTCTGCCCTTCCCCATCGGCAACCGGTTCTACGACTGGCGGTACGAGACGGATCCCGAGCCGAACCTCGACGACAGGCGCGTCTTCCACGCGCGCGGGAAGGTGCTCGGCGGATCCTCCTCGATCAACGGGATGATCTTCCAGCGTGGCAACCCGATGGACTACGAGCGCTGGGCGGCCGACCCGGGGATGGAGCAGTGGGACTACCTCCACTGCCTGCCCTACTTCAAGCGGATGGAGACCTGTCTCGCCGGCGCCGACGAATGGCGTGGTGCCGACGGCCCGCTCGTCCTCGAGCGCGGCCCGGCCGACAACCCCCTCTTCACCGCGTTCTTCGACGCAGCGCAGCAGGCTGGCTACCCGCTGACCGACGACGTCAACGGCTACCGCCAGGAAGGGTTCGCCCGCTTCGACCGCAACGTCCACCGCGGACGCCGGCTCTCCGCCGCCCGCGCCTACCTGCACCCCGTACGCCACCGCAAGAACCTCGAGGTGAGGACGCTGGCGTTCGTCACCGGCATCCGGTTCGACGGTACGCGTGCGGTCGGCGTCGACTACCTGCGCGGCGGGCGGGTGCGTCGTACCGTCCATGCCGGCGAGGTGGTCCTCTGCGGCGGAGCGATCAACACGCCACAGCTGCTGCAGCTCTCGGGCGTCGGCGACGAGTCTCTCCTGCGCGAGCACGGGATCCCTGTGGTCCAGCACCTCCCCGGCGTGGGTGAGAACGCGCAGGACCACCTCGAGGTCTACATCCAGTACGCGTCGAAGCGCCCGGTGTCCATCGCGCCCGGGTTGAAGTGGTGGCGTCGACCGGGCATCGCCTACCAGTGGCTGGTCCACCGGCGCGGGCTGGGCGCCACCAACCACTTCGAGGGTGGCGGCTTCTGCCGCAGCAACGCCGACGTCGACTACCCGAACCTGATGTTCCACTTCCTCCCGATCGCGATCCGGTACGACGGGTCCGCACCGACGCAGGGTCATGGCTACCAGGTGCACATCGGCCCGATGTACGCCGACACCCGGGGCTCCGTACGCATCCGATCGCGCGACCCGAAGGTGCACCCGTCGCTGCGCTTCAACTACCTCTCGACGGCCAACGACCGCCGCGAGTGGGTCGAGGCGGTCCGGGTCGCGCGCGACATCTTGAACCAGCCGGCGTTCGCCCCGTACAACGCCGGCGAGCTCTCCCCCGGCGTCCAGGTGGAGACCGACGAGCAGATCCTCGACTGGGTGCGAGCGGATGCCGAGACGGCGCTGCACCCGTCGTGCACGGCGAAGATGGGAACCGACGAGGCGGCAGTCGTGGACCCGGCATCGATGAAGGTCCACGGCCTCGACGGGCTGCGGGTGGTCGATGCCTCCGTGTTCCCCTACGTCACGAACGGCAACATCTACGCGCCCGTGATGATGGTCGCCGAGAAGGCCGCGGACCTCATCGGCGGTCGTACGCCCCTCCCTCCGGCCGACGTGCCGTACTACCGCTTTCGCGACGGCACCCCCCTCTATCCGCCCGGCGACAGCCGCAACAGCCAGGAGGAGCACGCATGACCGACGCCGCTCTGACAGTCCGAAACCTGTGGAAGATCTTCGGCCGGGGTTCCGACCGGATCGTCGGTACGCCCGACGCCGACCTGTCCCGCGCCGACCTGAAGACGAAGACGGGATGCGTGGTCGGCGTCCGCGACGTCTCGTTCGACGTGGCACCCGGCGAGGTGTTCGTGGTGATGGGGCTCTCCGGCTCGGGCAAGTCCACGCTCGTGCGCTGCCTCACCCGGCTCATCGAGCCCACCTCCGGCCAGGTCGAGATCGACGGGCACGACATCGTCAAGGCGAGTGAGTCCGAGCTCCGAGAGCTGCGCCGTACCCACGCGTCGATGGTGTTCCAGCACTTTGGGCTCCTGCCGCACCGGCAGGTGATCGACAACGTCGCGTACGGGCTCGAGGTCCGCGGCATCAGCAAGAAGGAGCGTCGTGCGGCGGCATCCGAGGTGGTCGAGCTGGTGGGCCTGTCCGGATACGAGCGGTCGTACCCCGACCAGCTGTCGGGCGGCATGCAGCAACGCGTCGGCCTCGCCCGGGCGTTGGCCAACGACCCCGCGCTGCTGCTGTTCGACGAGCCCTTCTCGGCGCTGGACCCGTTGATCCGCCGGGACATGCAGAACGAGGTGATCCGACTGCACCGTGAGCTCGGCAAGACGATGGTCTTCATCACCCACGACCTGCAAGAGGCGCTCAAGCTGGGCGACCGGATCCTGATCATGCGCGACGGCGGGATCGTCCAGATCGGCACACCCGACGAGGTGGTCGCGGAGCCCGCGGACGACTACGTCAGGGACTTCACGTCCGAGGTCCCGCGGTCCCACGTCCTGACGCTGCGCTGGGTCATGCGGGACCCCCGGCCCGACGACTCGAGCGAGGGTCCGGTGATGACGTCGAGCACCGTCGTACGACAGGCGGCCCGGGCGGCGCTCGCGTCCGAGCACCCGGTGCGGGTCGTCGACGCCGGCGAGCTGGTCGGCATCGTCGACAGCGACGCGATCATGCGGGTGGTCGTCGCCGAGGAGGAGGCGCACTCGTGAGCGTGACGACGGCGCGGCCCCGCCTCGACCCGGACACGTCCGCGCCTCCGCAGCCGCCGCGCAGGACGCTCCCCCGCTGGGCGTGGGCGTTGATCGTCATCGGTGTGTGGATCCTGATCTGGGTGTTCACCAAGGGGCAGGACACGCTCCAGATGCCGCAGCGCGCCCACACCGACGTGCAGCAGGCACTCACCGAGTTCCGCGACGCCGTGCTCGCCAGCCGTGACACCAACCCGCTCGTCGAGCTCACCTATCAGATCGGCGCCTGGTTCGTCGACGTCGTCGACTGGCTCCAGCGCCTCGTGTCGATCCCTGACTTCCCGAGGCCGGTGCCGCAGATCGGGTGGCTCGGTGTCGTCGCGCTCGCGACCTGGGCCGGTCTGGCGGCGGCCGGCTGGCGGATCGCGATCCTGGTCGGCGCGTCGTTCCTCTCCTTCGGCCTGTTCGGCTACTGGTCGGACTCGATGGACCTGCTGATCATCACGGGTGTCGCGGTCACGATCGCGATCCTGATCGGACTTCCCCTCGCGGTGTACTACGGCACGGCCGGACGCACCGGGGTGAAGGTCGTCACCACCCTCCTGGACCTGATGCAGACGATGCCGACCTTCGTCTATCTCAGCCCGGTCGTGCTCTTCTTCGGCATCGGCGCCTCGGCTGCCGTCGTGTGCACCGTCATCTACGCCGTACCCCCGATCATCCGGATCGCCGGCCACGGCATCCGCAACGTCTCGAGGACGACCATCGAGGCGACCGACTCGTCCGGCCAGACGCGGTGGCAGCGGCTGACGAAGGTGCAGCTACCGATGGCGCGCTCCACCATCGTCGTGGGCATCAACCAGACGACGATGGCGGCGCTCTCGATGGCGACGATCGCCGCCTTCGTCGACGGCCCGGGCCTCGGCCAGCCGGTGCTGTCGGCGCTGGTGCGCAACGACGTCGGCAACGCGTTCGTCCCCGGTGCCCTGATCGTGGTGATCGCGGTGATGCTCGACCGGACGACCACCGCTGCCAGCGAGGCGTCCGAGAAGGCAGCCCGCGGCCAGATCGACCTCCGCATGCGCCGAATGGTCCTGGCAGCCACAGGGGTGGCCGCGCTCGTTGCGGTGTGGGTCTCGCGGCAGTACGTCTGGGCGGCGGAGTTCCCCGAGACCTCGTGGGGTGTGACGGTCGCCGACGGCGTGGACTCGTTCTTCGCCTGGATCACCGAGACGTTCGACGGGCTGACCCAGGCGGTCGCGGACGCGGTGACGTACGGGTTGCTGAACCCGCTCCAGGAGCTGATCGCGGAGTCGCCGTGGTGGTTGACGGCGCTGGCGATCCTCGCCCTGGCGCTGGTTTTCGGGGGCGTCCGAGCGCTGCTGCCCACCGTCGTCTGCCTGACGGGCCTGCGCGTCTTCGGCCTCTGGCACGACGCGATGGTCACCCTGACGATGGTGCTGGTCGCCACGGTGCTCGTGATGGCGCTGGCCGTGGTGCTCGGTGTGTGGATGGCGCGACGCCGGGCGGTCGACCTCGTCGTCCGGCCGTTCCTCGACGCCGGCCAGACCATCCCCCCGTTCGTCTACCTGATCCCGGTGCTCGCTCTCTTCGGCCCGTCGCGTTTCACCGCGATCATCGCCGGTGTCGTCTACGCGGCGCCGGTCGCGATCAAGCTCGTGGCCGACGGCGTCAGAGGCGTCTCCACCACCACGCTGGAGGCTGCCCGCTCCACAGGTTCGACCACCTGGCAGGAGATCACGAAGGTCCAGCTCCCGATGGCACGGGACTCGCTCGTGCTGGCCGCCAACCAAGGCCTCCTGTACGTCCTCTCCATGGTGGTGATCGGTGGCATGGTCGGTGCCGGCGCGCTCGGCTACGACATCGTGCTGGGCGCCTCCCGCTCCGAGGAGTGGGGCAAGGGAGCCGCCGCTGGGATCAGCATCGTCCTCCTCGGGATCATGCTCGACCGGATCATGCGCGCCTCAGCCCAGGAGGACGCGGACTCACACCGGGCGTGATCGAGCCCGGACGAAAGCCACCACATCGCACCCGCGAACGACGAAGGAGCACACGATGCCGAACGGATGGAAACGAGCCGGACGCAAGCACGGCGGCTGGAAGCAGGGAGGGCGACTGGCGGCCGCAGCGTGCGCGATGGCCCTGATCGCGGGCTGCGGCGGCGGCGGCTCGATCGACGACCAGACGCAGGAGAACGAGTCGAAGGCCTCCGGCGACTGCGGTGAGGTCAACATGGCGATCAACCCGTGGGTCGGGTACGAGGCCAGCGCCTACGTCGTCGGCACGGTGGCGCAGGAGGAGCTGGGCTGCACGATCAACTACAAGGAGCTCAAGGAGGACGTCTCCTGGCAGGGCTTCGGCACGGGTGAGGTGGACATCGTCATCGAGGACTGGGGGCACCCCGACCTCGAGAAGAAGTTCTTCGCCGAGAGCGGCGACGGGAGCGCGGAGGACTTCGGCCCGAACGGCAACGTCGGGATCATCGGCTGGTTCGTCCCGCCGTGGCTGGCCGAGGAGCACCCGGACATCCTCGACTACAAGAACCTCAACAAGTACGCCAAGGAGTTCTCGACGAGCGAGTCCGGCGGCAAGGGCCAGTTCCTGGGCGCGGACCCGTCGTACGTGCAGTTCGACGAGGCCATCGTCAACAACCTCGATCTCGACTTCAAGGTGGTCTTCTCCGGCAGCGAGGCAGCGACCATCACGGCGTTCCAGCGGGCCGAGAAGAACAAGGAGTTCCTGATCGGCTACTTCTACGAGCCGCAGTGGCTCTTCGCCGACATCGACCTGCAGCGGGTGAAGCTGCCGGAGTACACCGACGGCTGCCAGGACGATCCGGCGAAGGTGGACTGCGACTACCCCGAGACCGAGCTGAAGAAGATCGTGTCGACCTCGTGGGTCGACGACGGCGGGCCTGCGGTCGACCTGGTCAAGAACTTCACGTGGACCAACGACGACCAGAACCTCGTGGCGAAGTACATCTCCGAGGACGGGATGGCGCCTGAGGAGGCAGCGAAGAAGTGGATCGACGAGAACCAGGACAAGGTCGACGCCTGGATCGGTTGACGGACGCGCCACGGGCAGGGGTTGACCCCCTGCCCGTGGCGGGTGATCCTGGGATCACGTTTCGCATCACGAACTACGTTGCATCATACGCAACAGATACCCGGGAGTGTCCATGGCCAACGTCCCTACCCAGGCCAAGGTCGTCGTCATCGGCGCCGGCATCGTCGGCAACAGCCTCGTGCACCACCTGGCGCGGCTCGGCTGGCGCGACATCGTGCAGCTCGACAAGGGCCCGCTCCCGAACCCCGGGGGGTCCACAGGGCACGCCTCGAACTTCATCTTCCCCGTGGACCACTCCCGCGAGATCACCGATCTGACGCTGGACTCGGTCCGTCAGTACAAGGAGATGGGTGTCTTCACGGAGTCCGGCGGCTTCGAGCTGGCACGCACCGAGGAGCGCATGGAGGAGCTTCGCCGCCGGATGTCCAGCGCGAAGGCCTGGGGCATCGACGCCGAGCTTGTCGACCCGGCGTTCGTGAAGGAGAAGGTGCCCTTCATCGAGACCGACCAGTTCATCGGCGCGTTCTGGACGCCCAGCGTCGGCGTGGTCGACTCGCTGCGGGCCGGCACCATCATGCGCGAGTCGGCGCTCGAGGCCGGGGCGCTGACCGTGGTCGCAGGCGTCGAGGTGACCGGGCTCGACGTCGAGGACGGCCGCATCCGCCGGGTGCGCACCACCGACGGCGACATCGAGGCCGAGCACGTCGTGATCGCCTGCGGCGTGTGGAGCCCCAGGATCGGCGCGATGGCCGGGGTCTCGATCCCGCTCACCCCCGCCGTGCACCAGATGATCAGCGTGGGGCCGTGCCCCCAGCTGGCGGGATCCGAAGGCGAGATCAGCTTTCCGATCGTCCGCGACATGGACACCTTCTGCTACGAGCGTCAGCACGGTGCCGACATGGAGGTCGGCTCGTACGCCCACCGCGCGATCCTCTACGAGCCCGACGAGATCCCCTCGATCGAGCAGGCCAAGCTGTCACCCACCGAGATGCCCTTCACGTCGGACGACTTCGACCCGCAGCTCGAGCAGGCGTACGAGCTCATGCCCGAGCTGCTCGGCGCCGAGGGTGCGGAGATGCGCTACGCCATCAACGGCCTGCTGTCGCTCACCTGCGACGGCAGCCCGATCCTCGGCGAGAGCCACGTCAAGGGGCTGTGGACCGCAGCAGCCGTCTGGATCAAGGAGGGCCCGGGCGTGGGCCGCGCCGTCGCCGAGTGGATGGTGAACGGCCACTCCGAGATCGACGTCAGCCACAGCGACATCGCCCGCTTCCACCCGCACCAGCTGCGACGCGAGCACACCAAACTCCGCACGAGCGAGGCGTTCATCAAGACGTACGGCATCGTGCACCCCTCCGAGCAGTACGAGTCGGACCGCCCGCAGCGGCTCGCTCCGATGCACGACTCACAGCAGAAGCTCGGGGCGGTCTTCTTCGAGACCGGCGGCTGGGAGCGCCCGCACTGGTACGACACCAACGCCGCTCTCCTCGACGACTACGGCGACGCCGTGATGCCCCGCGACCACGAGTGGGACGCGCGCTGGTGGAGCCCCATCATCAACGCCGAGCACCTGCGGATGCGCGAGGCCGCGGGCGTGATCGACCTGACGGCGTTCGAGGTCTTCGACATCGAGGGCCCCGGCGCGCTCGCCGCCGTCCAGGTGACCTGCGTCGCCCAGTGCGACGTGGCGGTCGGCAAGGTCGTCTACACGCCCGTGCTCGACGCGGCCGGGGGTTTCAAGTCCGACCTCACCGTGATGCGGCTCGGCGACGAGCGCTTCCGTGTCGTCACCGGCGCTGCGCACGGGCCGGCCGACCGGCAGTGGTTCGCCGACCACGTCCCGGACGACGGCGCCACCACGCTCACGTCCCGGTCCGACGACACCTCCACGATCGGCCTGTGGGGCCCGCGGGCTCGCGACATCCTCTCC